>CAJMLL010000014.1 GCA_905214225.1 uncultured bacterium
AAAATCACGCCCGGCGCGTGCTTCTCTGCCAGTTTCATTTTGTCCTGAAACGAGCCGGTGAATAATCGAAAGATTCACCGGCGTCAGTCAGTCATTAAATTGCCCAGCAGATCTGGTCGGTCTCCGGCAGCCCCTCGAAAATCCCATGACTCCGCAGGGTTTCTATGACACTCTTTCCCAGATGCGCCCTGGTCTGGCAGTCCTCGACCGTATCAAACGGCTTCTCCTTATAGGCATCCACCAGCTGATTGGCCGCCGCCGCGCCGACGCCCTCATAGGCCGCAAACGGGAGCAGAACCTTGCCGTCTTTTTCCCAGAAGCGCTCCGCATAGGAGGAACCCAGCTCCGCCGGGAGAAACTCATAGCCTCTGGCGAACATCTCGTAGATGACCTCCAGAACGGTCTCGCTGTCCTTCTCCTTGGCGGTGGCATTGTTTCCCTTCATATTGATCTCGTCCATCTTTCTTAAGACGGCTTCCTTTCCCTTCAGCGCGGTTTCGGCATCAAAGTCGGCCAGCACGCTGGTGAAATAAGTCGCGTAGAAAGGAACCGGATAATACACCTTATACCAGGCCATACGGAAGGACATCATGACGTAAGCCACCGCGTGGGCCCGCGGGAACATATACTTAATCTTGGAGCAGGAATCGATGTACCACTGCGGAATGCCGTGGTCGCGCATGACCTGCTTATGCTCCTCGGTCAGAATCAGGTTCTTCTTACGGGTCTCCTCCATGATGCGGAAGGAGGTCTCGTTTTCAATGCCGTGGGCGATGCAGAAGTTCATGATGTCGTCTCGGGTGGAAATGACTTCACGCATGGTGGCGGTGCCGTTCCGGATGTATTCCTGGGCGTTGTTCAGCCATACATCGGTTCCGTGGGAGAAGCCGGACATTCTGACCAGATCCTCGAAACGCTTCGGCTTTACATCGTCCAGCATCTGCCGGGTGAATCCCGTGCCAAACTCCGGAATCGCGAAGGTGCCGTGACGGAAGCGGTAGTCCGGGTCCTTGATGTCCAGGGCCTCGGTTCCGTTGAAAATGCTCAGCACCTTCTGGTCGGTCAGATCGACATGCAGCGGGTCCACACCGGTCATGTCCTGCAGCTGGCGGATCATGGACGGGACGGTGTGTCCCAGAATGTCCAGCTTCAGCAGGTTCTTATCGATTTTATGGTAATCGAAATGCGTCGTGATGATGTCGGTCTTGGTGTCGTTTGCCGGATGCTGGATCGGGCAGAACTCGAAAATGTCGTGGTCTCTCGGCACGATGATGATTCCGCCCGGATGCTGGCCCGTAGTGCGCTTTACACCCGTGCAGCCTTCCGTCAGACGGTCGATCTCGAACTTATTGACCGGACGCCCGGTCTCTTCGAAAAACCTTCTCACGTAGCCGTAAGCGGTCTTCTCGGCGATGGTGCCTACCGTGCCCGCCTTGAATACATTCTTCTCTCCGAAAATCACGCCGACGTACTTATGCGCCCGCGCCTGATATTCACCCGCGAAATTCAGGTCGATATCCGGCTCTTTGTTTCCCTTGAATCCCAGGAAGGTCGCGAACGGAATGGTGAAGCCGTCACGCTTCATCTCCGCGCCGCATTCCGGACACTTCTTCGGCGGCATATCCAGACCATTATCGTACTTGGTCATGTCGCCCCATTCAAGGTGCTTGCACTTGGGACAAATATAATGCGGGTCAAGGGGATTGACCTCGGTGATTCCCGCCATGGTAGCCGCAAAAGACGAACCGACGGATCCTCTGGATCCGACCAGGTAACCGTCCTGCAGGGACTTGTTTACCAGACGCTCCGCGGAAACGTACATGACTGCGTAGCCGTTGCTGATGATGGCGTTCAGCTCCGTGTCCAGGCGCTTCTGGATTTTTTCCGGAAGCGGGTCGCCGTAAATCCGGTGGGCTCTCTCGAAGCACTTATTATACAGTTCTTCCTCCGCGCCGTCGATCTTCGGCGGGCATTTTTCATCCGGAACCGGCTTGATGCCCTCTTCCACCCAGTCCGCAATCTTATTGGTGTTATCGACGACAACCTTCTGGGCCATGTCTTCTCCAAGGTAGGAGAATTCTTTAATCATCTCGTCCGTGGTTCGTAAATAAAGGCCCTGGCCGTTTTCCGCGTCCTTGAATCCCATGCCGTAAAGCAGGATGTTTCTGTAGATGGCGGAATCCGGCTCATCGTAGTGGGCGTCGGTGGTAGCGCAGACTGGCTTGTCCAGCATGTCTGCGATGTGGACAATCCGCTTGTTATAGGCTTTCAGGTCATCCCAGCTGTTGACCTCCGGGAACTTGTCCGAGTCCAGCATGAAACGGTTATTGATCAGCGGCTGGATCTCCAGATAATCATAGTATTTCGCGATTTCCGCGACTTCCTCATCGGACTTTCCCTGCTCCAGGGCACGGTAGACTTCTCCCGCTTCGCAGGCGGAACCGACAATCAGCCCGTCTCTGTATTTATCCAGAACGGTTCTCGGGATTCTCGGCTTCTTATAAAAGTATTTAACGTGAGAAATCGAAACGAGTTTATAGAGGTTTCTCAGGCCGTGCTGGGTGCGGCAGAGAAGAATGATATGGTTCGTTCCCTTTTTCTTCTTGTAGTCGATGTTTCCCTCTGCGTCGATGCAGCCTTCATCGTCATAGAGATAGCCCTCCATGCCGTAAATGACCTTGATCGGCTTTCCTTTTTTTGCCAGTTTTCCGGCAATGGCCGCCGCGTCCGGGAAGGACTGGACAACGCCGTGGTCGGTGATGGCCACAGCCGGCTGGCCCCAGTCGGAAGCCAGCTGCACGATGCGTTCCGGATCGTTCAGGGCGTCCATGGCGCTCATCTTGGTATGGCAGTGCAGCTCCACGCGGCGGCCCTTTTCCCAGGTATCCTTTCTTTCCGGGATGCCTTCCCCCTTGGAGATATTGCGGACGATGACATTCAGCGCGTTGTCGTACTTACTCCACTCCGTTTCTCCCTGACAGATGATATAGTCGCCTTCATTGATCCGCTTATCGATGTCATCCCATTTTTCGTTTTTGACAAAAGCCTTCACGCAAGTGGACGACTTTTTATCGGTAATCAGCAGGGTGACGATCTGCTTGTTATTTTTTATCGGCCGGTTCTCTTTATGGAAAACGATTCCCTCGATGACGACTTTTCCGCTCTCCGGAGTCAGCTGCATGAGTGGGGTGGATTCTCCGTGAATTCCGCGGCCCAGCACAACTTCTGTGCCTCTCTTCATGCCGCCAGAAGAATGTCCCGCTGCAGGACGGGCCTTTCTGGCGTGTCCGGTTCCGGATCCCTCTTTTCTGGATCTGGTCAGGCCGGACGGGGCCGCTGCAGAAGAAGCTGCAGCCGGCTGCGCCTGCGGCGCATCTTCCCAAGGCGGAATTTCCCCTGCTCCGTCAGAAGCCGGCATACCTCCTCCGTAAGCCGCAAGAAGCTGGTCCGCGTCAGCACCCTGGGCAGCTCTCATACCCTGGTCATAGGCGTCAAACCCTGTGTCTGCCGCCGCGTCATAATATGGGTCTGATCCCGGAGAAGAGAGAATTTCATCCTGGGAAAGTTCGCGTTTTCTCTTCTCTCCCACCTCTTTATAGCGCTCTTCATCATTTTCAAAGCGGACAGTGCAGGTGAAGCCGAAAGTTTCTCTGACTTTCCGGGACAGCTCTGCTGCCAGCTCGTCATTCATTTTCTCTGTTGCCATCCGGCCAAAAGATCCGAGGACAGCCGTACGTCCCTCTATCTTTACTCTGGACGGGTCAAAAGCGACCTTTCCGATGGAACCAGATTCTCTGATCAGACGCGGAAGATACAGCTCCAGAATATCCTCTTCAGAAAGCACCATCTGGTCCCGGTCATAGTGATAATGCAGCTCCACCCCGGCAAGTCCCTGAAGCTGGCGGATCACTGCTTCTTTCAGCTTCCGGTCATCTTCTGCAGGCACGATAAAATTCAGGCGCATGTCCATAGACAGTACGCCTGTTTCCTTTCTGATCTGCGCGTCTTCAATGACGCACTCCATCTGTTCTTTCTTATTATCCGGTAATCTGTTCCAGCTGACAAAATCCTGAATCAGTTTATTCAATCTTTCCCGCTCCTTCACGAATCGCCGCGATCAGACCGTCCTCAAGCTGGTCTTCTTCAACGGTTTTCAGTACTTTTCCTTTAGCGAAGATAATGCCCTTTCCATCGCCTCCGCAGATGCCGTAGTCCGCTTCTGCCGCCTCCCCCGGTCCGTTGACCACGCAGCCCATGACCGCGATTTTCAGACCTTCCGGAAGATCCTTTTCCTCCGTCAGGCGTTTTTCTACCGACTCTGCAAGCTGCTGAAGCGGAATTCTGGTCCTTCCGCAGGTCGGACAGCTCACCAGTTCGAACTTCGGCTTTCTCAGGCCGATGCTTTCCAGCAGATTTCTGGCAAAAAGAACCTCTTCCACCGGATCAGCAGTCAGGGAAACACGGAGGGTGTCTCCAATACCGGACAGCAGCAGCGCGCCGATCCCGGCTGCACTCTTGATCTTTCCCATTTTGACCGTTCCTGCCTCTGTGATGCCGATATGGAAAGGATGGTCGATCTTCTGCGCCGCAATCTTATGGGCATCAAAATTCATCTGCACATCGCTGGACTTGATGGAGACGACCAGGTCATCGTATCCCATGTCCTCGATCATACGGACGTTCTTTACGGCACTTTCTGCCAGGGCTTCTGCCGTCACGTGGCCGTATTTCTGCAGCAGGTCTTTTTCTACCGATCCGGAGTTCACGCCGACACGGATCGGCACCTGATGCTCCTTCGCGGCATCGACAACCCGCTGCACGTTTTCACGGGAGCCGATGTTTCCCGGGTTGATGCGGATCTTGTCTGCTCCGGCCTCGATCGCGCCGACGGCCATTCTCCAGTCAAAATGGATGTCTGCAACCAGAGGCATGTCGGTCTTCTGCCGGATGCGGGAGAAGACCTGCAGCGCCTCCTGATTCGGAACGGCCAGGCGGACTATCTGACAGCCCGCCTCCTGAAGCTCTCCGATCTGTTTCAGAATTCCCTCTTCATCCCGGGAATCCACATTGCACATCGACTGTATAACAACCGGCGCGCCGCCTCCGACGGGAACATTGCGCACCATAACCTGTTTTCTGCTGCTCATCGTTTTCCTCTTTTCTGTGTCTGACTACCTTATCACAGAACCCGCTTTCTGTCCATCAGAAAAGACGGGTGATGTCATGCCAGGTAACCACAATGGTCAGCGCCATCAGGAGGGCAAAGCCGATCAGATGAACGCTTCCTTCCATAGAATCTGTGATATGCTTTCCTCCGATCTTCCGGATCAGAAGGAAGAGAATTCTTCCTCCGTCCAGCGCCGGAAGCGGAAGAAGATTTACTATTGCCAGGTTCAGGCTGATAAAGGCCGTAAATGTCAGGAAATAGGTGAATCCGTAGCTGACCGTCTTATGCACCGCCGTCACGATTCCAACAGGGCCGCTGACGTCCTTCATGCCGGCCTTTCCTGTGATCAGCTGGCCGAGCGTCTTGTACATAAAGGCGCCTGCATATCCTGTGGCCCGGATGCTGCGGACGAAAGCTCTGCCCGGATTATGGGACAGCACCGGCTCAATGCCGATCAGATATCTTCCCTGGCTCTTCACCGGAGTAATCGAAAAACTTTTCTGCTTTCCTGAGCGGTCGACCGTTACAGAAACGGTTTTCCCCTTCTGTGCCTGCACAATTGTTCCTATATTCTCCCAGGAACTGACCTTTTTCTGGTTGATTTCCGTGATCTTGTCTCCGGCCTGAATGCCTGCCGTATAGGCAGGTTTTCCCGCCTCAGTTTTTGAAACGGTCGTCGTGGTCATGCCGTTGACGCAGAACACCAGCATAAACAGCATGATGCAGATGAGAAGGTTCATGCATGCACCCGCCACAAGGACCAGGAACTTCTGGCCTGCTGTCTTACTGCTGAATGAACCTTCATGACCGCTGTCTTCATTTTCTCCTTCCATGGCGCAGTAGCCGCCGATCGGAAGAAGCCTTACGGCGTACAGGGTTCCGTTTTTTTCTTTTTTCCAGAGCGCAGGTCCCATGCCAAAGGAAAATTCATTAACCTGAACGCCCACCGCCCGCGCAGCAAGAAAATGTCCGAGCTCATGCGGAAAAATCATTACCGCAAACAAGAGGACTGCAAGAATCAGTGTCTGCATAATCTATCCTTTACTTTTCGACGAAATCTCTGTAGGTCTTCTCACGCGTCTGTTCATCGATTTCCAGAATCTGCGTGAGATCCGGATTTTCTACTTTGTGATGCTGCTGCATGATTTTTTCGATGCTTTCCGGAATATCGGTAAAGCCGATCTTGTGGTCCAGGAAGGCCTGTACCAGAACTTCGTTTGCCGCATTCATGACTGCCGGGCAGCTTCCGCCCTCTTTTGACGCGGAAACCGCCAGCGGAAGGCAGCGGAAGGCTGTCGTATCCGGCTCTTCAAAGGTCAGCTGGTTCGCAGGAGAATGGAAGAAGTCCAGTCCCTCTCCGTCCCAGTGCAGTCTTTCCGGGTATCCCAGAGCCACGCTGATCGGAATTCTCATATCCGCCTTTCCCATCTGCGCGATGACCGTCGTATCATCAAACTCCACGGCGGAATGCACGATGCTCTGGGGATGAACCAGAACCTGAATATCATCGATGTCTACATGGAAGAGCCATTTGGCTTCAATCATTTCCAGTCCTTTATTCATCATCGTCGCAGAATCGATGGTGATTTTTCTTCCCATCTTCCAGTTCGGATGTTTCAGGGCCATCTCCGGGGTCACCGTTTTCAGCTGGCTGTAATTCCAGCCCCGGAAGGGACCGCCGGATGCGGTCAGAAGGATTCTTCTGATCTTCTTTCCCTTATTTCCCTGCAGGCACTGGAAAATCGCAGAGTGCTCGCTGTCTACAGGAAGCATGTTCACCTTGTTTTTCTTCACGGCCTCCATAATCAGGTGTCCGCCGGTGACCAGTGTCTCCTTATTCGCCAGCGCAATGTCCTTTCCGCTCTGAATCGCGTGATAAGTCGGCACCATGCCGCGCATGCCCATCAGGGAGTTGACCAGAAGGCCGCTTTCCTTTTCCGCCGCCTCGATCAGGCCGCCTTTTCCGGAAACCACTTCAAGGCGCGGAAATTCTTTCTTTAATACTGCTGCATCTTCCTCTTCTGCGGTGCAGACCATCTCCGGGCGGAACGTTCTGATCTGCTTTCTTAACAGATCCACATTTTTTCCACAGGTCAGCGCAGTCACCTGAAAGGCTTCCGGATGCCGGCTGATCACATCCAGTGTCTGGGTTCCGATCGAGCCGGTACTGCCGAGAATTGTAATTTTCTTCCTTGCCATGTGATTTTTGTCCTCTCTAGAAAATGATATGGAAATGCATCAGGATGATGGCGGTGTAGTAGTAAATGAACGGAGCCGTGAACAGGATGCTGTCAAAACGGTCCATGATGCCGCCGTGGCCAGGAATGAGGTTTCCGTAGTCCTTGATGCCCATTTTCCTCTTATATGCGGATGCGGTCAGGTCGCCGAACATGGAAATCGGTGCGCCGATCAGTCCCATGATGACACAGGTTCCGACGAACTCTCTGCAGAAAATCATGCCGAAAGCCCAGCAGACCAGCGTGCAGCCGATGATGCCGCCGATTGCACCTTCCCAGGTCTTCTTCGGGCTCAGATGCGGCGCCATCTTGTGTTTTCCCAGGAACACACCCGCGAAGTAAGCGCAGATGTCCGTTCCGAAGGCCGTCAGCAGGATCAGCCACTTGAAGATGCTGAATGCGCCGGTCTCGTCGATCATGGTGACGTGGAAGGAGAAGAAGATAATGTAGATGATTCCGATGATGGTAACCATTGCATCGTCCGGGGTTCTCTTCTGCACGTTGAACATATAGACGGAGCCTGCCATGATGACAGCGACCAGCCAGGCGGCGATCAGCTTGTAATCATCCGGCCAGAAGCCGTTTAACAGGTAGAGGATGAACATAAAGATGTAGGCCATCGGTTCGTTTGCGTGGACGCCGATCTCGCGGAATCCGCGGTAAAATTCGTGGACGCCCATGGCGCCGATTAAGATGGCCAGCGCCGTCAGCCAGCAGCCGCCCAGCCAGACGAACAGCAGAAGCGGCACCATGCACGCGCCGGAAATAATTCTTGTTTTCATTTTTTCACACTTTCTAAAACAACTGCAGGCGGAAGTCCCGGGTATGCGGAATTCACGCAGTCCCGGGCCTGTAGCTCTGGATACCGGGATATTTCATGACTCCCGGTTTCCTTAATTACTTTCTTCCGCCGAACCTTCTGTCTCTTCCCTGATATTCTTCCAGAAGCTGCTCAAACACTTCCGGAGTGAAGTCCGGCCAGAGCACATCGGTGAATACAAACTCGCTGTAGGCGCACTGCCAGAGCAGGAAGTTGGAAAGCCTCTCTTCTCCGCTGGTGCGGATGATCACATCCGGATCCGGGACATTTCCATTCTCATCTCCGGACCAGAGAGACCGGCTGATCATGTCTTCCGTGATTTCCCCGCTGATCTCCCCGCTGCGAACCTTGTCAGCGATCTTGTTCACACCACGCAGAATATCCGCGCGTCCGCCGTAATTTAACGCAATGTTGAACTGCATTCCTGTGTTGTCCGCGGTTTCTTCCAGGGTTTCATCCATACTCTTCTTCGCTTTCGGAGGGATGATGGAATAATCGCCGAAGCATTTTACCCTTACATTTTCTTCATTCAGTTCATCCAGATCCAGGTCCACGAACTTGGTCAGCAGCCTGAAAATCCCGCCGACCTCCTCCTGCGAGCGTTTCCAGTTTTCCGTGGAAAAGGCGTAGACCGTCAGGTACTGAATGCCCAGATTGGAAGCGCAGCGCACGATTTCCTTCATGGATTCCATGCCCGCATTGTGTCCGGCGAGGCGCGGAAGGCCGTGCTTCTTCGCCCATCTGCCATTTCCATCCATAATGATCGCAACGTGACGAGGCATTCTGTCTTTATCCAGCATAATCGATTCTGTTCCTTTCGTCTGATTTTTCCGCATCCACGCACACAGCGCGTGTATAATGCGGCATCTTCCATAACGTGAAAAAGACGGCTGCATCCAACAGCAGCCGCCCTATAAAGTTTTCGGAATTATACTTCCATAATCTCCTTATCTTTCTGCGCGATAATCTGATCGATGTCCTTGATCGCCTTATCAATGGTCTTCTGTGTTTCTTCCAGCTCTTCATTGCGGTCGTCCTCAGAAATTTCTCCATCCTTCTCGCGCTTCTTGATGTCGTCATTAACCTTTCTTCTGAGGTTTCTGACTGCAACCTTGGCTTCCTCACCCATCTTCTTGGTGGTCTTCTTCAATTCCTTACGGCGCTCCTCTGTCAGCGGCGGAATGACAAGGCGGATGACCTTTCCATCATTGGTCGGCGTAATGCCCAGGTTGGCAACCTCGATTGCTTTCTCAATGTCTCCCACGGACTTCGGATCAAACGGTGTAATCATCAGCGTTCTCGGATCCGGTGTGGAAATATTCGCCAGGCTCTTCAGCGGTGTCGGCGATCCGTAATAATTAACCGTTACACGATCCAGCAGCGCCGCGTTTGCGCGTCCTGCTCGCACCGTGTTCAGCGCCTCCTTCAGGTCGATCTTGGTTCTTTCGATCTTCTCATCTAAAGACTTATTCTTAGCCATTTTCAGTCCTCCTGTGATAATCCGGCTGCCGCCGGCAGAGCTTTCCTGCCTCTTTTCTTCTGACAAAAAATACTCAGCAAGAAAACACTCTCTTTTTCAACGGCAGATTCTGTATCCCATGTCCGTTTACATGCACGGACACTTGCTGCTTATCTATTCTATACGTTCTTTCATCAGACGTATTGAAAATCCTGTCTATTCAATCAGTGTTCCGATCTGCTCTCCGCAGACGGCTCTGACCATGCTGTTCTCCTCAGCCAGTCCGAACACCTGAATCTTCATATTGTTCTCCATGCAGATGGTTGCCGCGGTCAGGTCCATGACCTTCAGCTCCTGCTCGACAACTTCCTTCATGGTCAGGTGGTCATACTTCACTGCATTCGGGTCCGTCTTCGGATCTGCAGAGTATACCGCGTCGATATTCTTTGCAAGCAGAATGATATCCGCATCTATGTTTACCGCACGCAGGGCAGCCGCTGTATCCGTGGAAAAATGCGGCTCTCCGATGCCCGCTCCGAAAATCACGACATCCTTGTCGCTCAGTTCTTTCAGCGCTCTTCTCCAGATATACGGTTCTGCGACTTCATTCATCGTAATGGAAGTCTGGACTCTGGCCTTGACGCCCTCTGCAAGCAGCGCGTCCTGCAGGGCAAGGGAATTCATAACGGTAGCCAGCATTCCGATATAGTCCGCTGTCTCACGCTTCATGCTCTGGCTCGTTCTGCCTCTCCAGAAATTTCCGCCTCCGACGACAATCGCAACCTCTACACCCAGATCATGCAGCTGCTTGATCTCTCTGGCGACCAGTGCCGTCGTCTCTTCATTGATGCCGCTTCCGCTTCCGCCGGAAAGGGCCTCACCGCTGATCTTCAGAAGCACTCGGTTATATTTTGGTTCCATACAGTTCTGCTCCTTTATATATAATTGTATTTCAAATAAATAAGTATTCCCTATTCTCTGATCCTCAAGTACCTATTTATATTTTATTATAGCATGACTTCAGCAGTCACTTCAACTCGATTCCCTGCTGATCACGCGCCGGATGGCATCTTCTACGGAGCGCACTTCTGCCTCAAATTCCCGGGAAGATGTCCTGAGCGCGCCGTGACCTAAAGAAATCTGCTGCACCTGGCTGTCGCTGGTCACGACCCGGACCTGATATTTTCCAGACAGCTCCTTAGTCATCCTCTCGATATAGGAGTCGGCGGTCTGGTCCTCATTCGTGTAGATGACTTCGATATCATGGAACTTTCCGCTGCTGGCGGAACCTCCTCCTTTTACCTTATAGGCATCGAAAATCACCGCGATCTTACAGCGCATGAAGCCCTGATAATTGCAGAGGGTTTCCAGGAGCTGCTGGCGGGCAGCGCCGTAGTCCATCCTGCAGAGTTCTTCCAGATTATCCCAGTTGTGGAGAACATTGTAGCCGTCCACGATCAGGTATTCCTGGGCACGCTTTTCCATTTCTTTTTTTCTGGCGGCCATGTGGGAATGCTTCTGCCGGGCCTTCTGCTCCGTGGAAAGATCTCTTGCGGCCGCACTTTCCGGCGCTGTCTCCTGGCGGGTGGTTTTTGTCGAATAACCGTAGTCCACCGTTCCGTCTGCATTGATCATCCGGACGCCGGAAATGCCGGAGCCTGCCGCGTTCATGCGCACATTGCTGCCAGAAGTCTTATCGCCTCCGATCTGTCCGTAGGTCTTCTCGAAAATCGCCATGAGCTCCTTATCATCTGCGATCCGGTGTTCATACTCATGCACCCTCGCGGCGGTCAGGTCATCGTCATCCGCGCCGGCATCCTGCTCCAGAATGCTCGGAAGGTGCATGTAATCTTCCACCTGATCCCAGGAAATGATGCTGCTCTCTCCGTGCATGCAGAAGACGGAATCCGCCGGATTGTCCACGTCACGCAGAGGATCGTAGCCGATTTCTTCCAGCACTTCCCCGGTATTGTGGCAGACATCGTAGCCATCGAGCTGAAGGTAAATTCTTCCATTTCCCCTGCTATAACGGGTCAGTTCCTCCTGATAAGTCATCAGGCCGGATGCCGGCCCCCGGCCCCTCAGCACGGAATGGTCCGCTCCCGTTTCCGGCGGCTGGAAACTGCCATTGATTTTCTGCATATCTGTCATGGCCCGGCCGACGTTTTCTGTCGGAAGCTCGATCGTATAGGAGAACCACGGTTCCAGCAGGATATTCTCTGCCTTCATCAGTCCGTTTCTCACAGCTCTCAGAGCAGCCTGACGGAAATCCCCGCCTTCCGTGTGCTTCTTGCTGGCCTTTCCGCTGACCAGGGTGATTTTCACATCCGTCAGAAGGGATCCGGTCAGAACACCGACGTGGGAATACTCCTGGAGCGCCGTCATAATCTGACTCTGCCAGTTCCGGTTCAGCTGATCCACCGGCGCCACCGACTGATAGGAAATCCCGCTCCCCCGCTCCTGGGGTTCGATCAGAAGATGCACCTCCGCGTAATGCCGCAGCGGCTCGAAATGCCCGACCCCTTCCACCGGGGCCGCAATCGTCTCTTTATACAGAATCTTCCCGGAGCCGAAAGACACTTTCCTTCCAAAACGGTCCAGCATGGTCTGGGCCAGGACTTCAAGCTGCACCTGCCCCATCATCTGGATGTGGATCTCCTGCGCCGCAGCCTTCCAGCTGACATGGAGCTTCGGATCCTCCTCCGCGAGCTCTCTGACTTCCTGAAGCAGGGTATGGTAATCCGTTCCGTCTTCAGAAATCACCGTGTAGGTCAGGAAGGGCTCCAGAATCTCCGGATGCGTGTTCTTCTCGAATCCGTAGCCATCGCCAACCTCAGACTGAGACAGCCCTTCCGCCGCAACGATCATGCCCTGGCCGGCCTCCTGCACGGCGTTATACTGCTGGCCGGAATACAGACGGATCTGGTTGACCTTCTCTTCCCATGGCTCTCCGTCATCCGTTTTTCCGCTGATCTTGTCCTTTACCCGCAGGCTTCCTCCCGTGATTTTCATAAAGGTCAGGCGGCGGTCATCCTCATCTCTGGCGATTTTATAGACCCTGGCGCCGAACTGCTCCTCTTTCTTTTCCGGCAAAGTAAACCTGGCAAGGCCTTTAAGAAACTCGGAAACGCCTTCCATCTTCAGAGCCGAGCCGAAAAATACCGGGAAAACTTCCCGTCTCTTTACTGCCCGGGCGATATCCTGGTCGGTAATTTTCTGGTCTTCCAGGACCCTCTCCATCAGAGCTTCTGATCCCATGGTCAGGCTGTCGGTGAAGCGCTCTCCTCCGGTTACGGAAAAATCGGTGAATCCGCTGCCGAATTTCTCCTGCAGGATATTGATCCATTCGGATTTTTTGTGGATGGACAGGTCCATCTTATTCATGAATATAAATGTAGGAATCCGGCTTCTCTTCAGCAGTTTCCAGAGGGTTTCTGTGTGGCTCTGGATACCGGATCCCGCGCTGATCAGAAGAATCGCGTAATCCAGGACGGACAGGGTTCTCTCTGTTTCCGAGACAAAATCCACATGGCCAGGAGTATCCAGAATCGTCATCTGCACATCCTCCCAGCTCAGCTGGGCCTGCTTGGAGAAGATCGTGATTCCCCGGCTTCGCTCCAGTTTTCCGGTATCCAGAAAGCTGGTGCCGTGGTCGACTCTTCCCGGACTGCTGATTTCCCCGGTTTTAAACAGCATGGCCTCAGACAGGGTGGTTTTTCCGGCATCGACATGGGCCAGAATTCCTGTTACGATACTCTTCATGCCTGCTCCTGCTTTCTGCACGCAGCGGCCTTCTCATCCAGCCAGCTCTGAAGTTCCTGATTCTTTTCTTCTGTCAGAAGACCTTTTTCTCTTAAAATAATCTGCGCCGTTTTGGTTACAGAATACTCAACAATTCCCGTGCACTTGTTCTTTCTTTCATCGGAATTTTTCTCCATGCCAGAAATGATCGCCCCGCAGCAGGCATGCCCGGCACAGCTTGCGAATGCGTCGTGATACTCTCTGGTCAGTTTCTGGCAGTTTGCGTACTCGCTTCCCTTCGGCTCTTTTCTTCCGAAATAGTGGCCAATCAGCATCACTCCTCCTGCCAGAGCGCCGCAGGAGCATCCGGCTCCGCCCATGCCCCAGGGGAAGCCGCTGCTTGCCGCAATCAGCTCGTCCGGGATTTCCGGATCCAGATCCTGCTGAATCGCATAAATAACCGATTCTGAACAGGCAAAACCGTTATGAAAAATATGGACTGCATCTTCACGCAGCTTCTGAAAATCTATATTCTGATGCATAATTTTGTTTCCTTTCTTATATAATATAGCCGGTCGTCACAGACGTTTCCCCATCCTGCCGTGCCGGTCTTTCTGTATTTTTATACCATCCTTTATTCTATCATGAATCACAGGATTTGGGCAGACATCTGTCAGTTAAAATGGTGTCAGGAGCTGGCTGATTTACATATTCGTGAAAACACGTTAAAATAGGTATAATAAAGAAAAATACAGAAAGGACAATGCACTATGATAGATGTCTGCCTGCTCGGAACAGCCGGCATGGTTCCACTGAAGAACCGCTGGCTGACTTCTTTTTATATGACTTCGAAAGGACACAGTATTTTAATTGACTGCGGTGAGGGAACGCAGATTGCCATGGCAGAGGCTTCCTGCCGCCTGAAGACAATTGACACGATCTGTCTGACGCATTTTCACGCCGATCACGTTGCGGGTCTTGCCGGTCTGCTTTTGTCGATGGGAAATTCAGGACGTACAGAAGATGTCGCCGTCATCGGACCGCCGGGATTGACCAATCTCCTGCAGTGCCTGCTGGTCATCGCGCCCCTTCCCTTCAAGGTACTGGCCTGCGAAACGGACGGGAAAGCTGAGACGGAACTGAGCTGCGGAGATATGCAGATTGAGGCATTCCCTGTGCAGCATGTCATTCCATGCCTGGGCTATCAGATCACTCTGCCGCGCAGCGGCAAATTCGACCCGGACAAGGCGAAAGCGCTGGGAATACCGGTCCGGGCATGGTCAGTTCTGCAGAGCGGAGAACCGGTCAAGATCGGTGACCGCCTGTTCAAACCAGAGGAAGTACTCGGTTCACAGCGCCCGGGACTGAAAATCGTCTACTCGACCGACACCCGCCCATGCGAAAACATCGTGAAATACGGAAAAGACGCCGACCTGATGGTACTGGAAGGAAACTATCCAGACGACGAGAAGATCGAAAAAGCGAAGCAGTGGGGCCACATGACCTTTGCTGAGGCAGCCGGCCTCGCGAAAGAAGCCGGGGCTCATGAACTCTGGCTCACCCACTTCAGCCAGAGCATCACCGACCCTAAGGAATATGAATCTAATGCCACCGACGTTTTCCCGAATACCAGAGTCGGCGTGGACGGACTGAAGAAAACGCTGAACTTCCGGGACGAGGACTAGTTCTCTGCCTCCTGGACAAAGCCGACACACCAAGGTCAAAAGGCGCTGTTCTCTGTATGAAGCCGCAGCTGTCTGCGATAGACCGGGACAACGACATCGTGCCGGTATGGATGATATAAGAATGCATAAAAAGAGGCCGTTGTACTAAGTTAATTATCTTAACTTAGTACAACGGCCTCGTCACCTTACCTATCCTGTTCGAGAAACGTCACAGATTGCAAAAAACAGATCTTACGCTTCTGCCCTGCTCTGAAGGATATTTCGGAGTGCGCTGGCGGAACTGCTCGGAGCATGGACAATGTCAACGCTGTCTTCATTGATCGCGGCAACGGCCGCCCGCACCATTTTATGCGACATCGTACTGGTGAACATGACGAGAAGATCAGGATTTCCGATTCTTCCCTTTAGTCCGCTCTTGATTTTGGTAAACACCTTGGCATTATAATTATACTCTTTACAGATATCTGCATACTTACGCTCCATGCGCTCATTTCCGCCTAAAATAACAACACTCACGAAATACCTCCTATTCCGCGCAGGAACAGAACGGATCTGTCCTGTGCATATTTACTTCTGCGTTCGGCCTGCCTCTTTCTTCTGCAGGTCTTCCGCCATCTCATTCAGTGCTGCACAAGTTCCGCATTTCGTTCCGTCGCAGTCACTGCACTTTCCGGCATTCTTAATCGAGTGACGAAGCGCCATCAGAAACAATACAGCAATTACAATAATCAGGATGATCACAATAGGGTTCATAGCAATACCTCCAAAAGCAGCCGCATGCGGCCGGTCTTTCTCAATATTTTTATCTGAGACTGTTCATGTATTTTTGTTTGTGTGTCTGTGTTTTCAAAAGGCAGCTTACTCCTCCTGAAGACATTCTTATGATACCCACCCTGTCTATCGTTAAACCTGTCTATTGATAATTAGACATATCTAACTAGCATGTTTTTTATAACCGGACCGCCAGCACTTTACAGTACCGGTCAGTCCGGCGCAAGAGATGAAATCGGCAGATTTCATCCGATTAACCTTGCTCAGTTACAATTTGTCCCTGAGGAAGGATTAACCGCGTATTGGGTTATTTAACGGCAGGCTCGCCTTCCGGCAGCTTCTCACTCTTACCTTTAGACGGCTTGCGGACAACGCAGAAAACAATGAAGGCAATGACCACAAGAGCGACGACCTGTCCGACACCGAAGGAAACGCCGTAGATCAGCCATGCTCCCATCTGGTATGTGATGAAGGACATCATGAAGCCGACCAGGAACTGGAATCCTACGGTGTACCAGCCCCATCTCTGCTGACCCTGCTCCTTGAATGCGGTTACCATGGCAACCAGGCACGGTGGGTCGAAGAGGTTGAACATCAGAAAGCTGAAGGCTGCCAGTGTAGCAGACGGAACTCCAGGGCCTGCGAAGATCGCATGCATTCCGACTCTGCTTGCCTCGCTGAATCCTCCGAGCAGGGCCAGTGTGGATGTAGCCTGCTCTTTTGCAGCGAATGCGGAGATTGCAGCAACAGTTCCTTTCCAGCTTCCGAAACCGAGTGGGATGAAGATCCAGTGCAGTGCATGTCCGATTGCAGCCAGCATGGAGTGATTCATATCAACCATCTGCAGCTGGAAGTTGAAGCTCTCCAGGAACCACAGGATTACGGTGATGGAGAAGATGATAGTTCCGGCCTTCATGATGAAGTGCTTAGCGCGGTCCCATGTATGGATGGCAACACCTTTTACCGTCGGAAGATGGTAAGCAGGCAGCTCCATGACGAACGGTGCCGGATCGCCGGCAAAGTAGCCGACCTTCTTCAGCGCGATTCCTGCAAGGACGATAACGGCAATTCCGAGGAAGTACATTGCCGGTGCAATGAACTTGGATCCCGGGAAGAATGTAGAAACGATAACGCCGATGATGGTCAGCTTTGCTCCGCATGGGAGGTATGTACAAAGCATGATGGTCATTCTGCGGTCTCGCTCGTTTTCAATCGTACGTGTAGCCATGATAGCCGGTACTCCGCATCCTGTTCCGATCAGGATAGGAACGAAGGATTTACCGGACAGTCCGAAGCGGCGGAAGAGACGGTCCATGATGAAGGCGACTCTCGCCATGTATCCGGAGTCTTCCAGGATGGCCATGAAGATGAAGATCAGTACCATCTGCGGAACGAATCCGAGTACGGTTCCGACACCGCCGATGATTCCGTCAACCAGCAGGCTCTGCAGCCATGCCGGGGAACCGATGGCCTTCAGGCCGGCGTTTGCAGCATTGGTGATCCATGTTCCAAACAGGGTATCGTTGGTCCAGTCGGTCAGGAATCCACCGAGTGTGGAAATGGAAATATAGTACATCAGGAACATGACACAGGCGAAAATCGGAAGTGCCAGCCACTTATTGGTGACTACTCTGTCGATTCTGTCGGACAGGGTCATGTTTCCTCTTGCTCTCTTCTGATGAACAGCGTCATCAACGACTTTCTGAATGTAGGCATAACGCTGGTTGGTGATGATGCTCTCTGCGTCATCGTCCATCTCTTTCTCGCAGTCCTGAATGTGCATATCCAGGTGCTTCATCAGAGGCTCATCCAGCTTCAGCTCTTCGACGACTTTCTCATCTCTTTCGAACAGCTTGATGGCGTACCATCTTAAATTGTTTTTATCGACAAATGGTGAAATCGATTCTTCGATATGAGCAATGGCGTGCTCTACACTGCCCTCGAATACATGAGGGGCTTCTGCTTTCTGATGCTTCTGGGCAATTTCGATGGCCTTGTCAACGAGCTCGGCTCCGCCCTCACCCTTCAGGGCGCTGATCGGAATGACCGGGCAGCCCAGCTCTTTCGCGAGCTTGTGCAGGTCGAGACGGTCTCCGTTCTTCTTGACCAGGTCATACATGTTAACGGCAATTACAGTCGGGATGTTCAGATCAAGTACCTGAGTGGTCAGATACAAGTTTCTCTCTACGTTGGTTCCGTCAATAATATTAATAATAGCGTCCGGCTTTTCATTCACAAGATAATTTCTTGAAACTACTTCCTCCATCGTATATGGAGACAAAGAATAAATTCCCGGAAGGTCCTGAATAATGACATTTTTGTGACCCTTCAGACGTCCTTCCTTCTTCTCAACGGTAACTCCAGGCCAGTTTCCGACATACTGCGTGCTTCCTGTCAGATCATTAAACAGGGTTGTTTTTCCGCAGTTTGGGTTTCCGGCCAGCGCAATCTTAATTTCCACGCGCTGATTCTCCTTTCTTTCTCATGCAGGCTGAATGAATGTATGAATCGAAATGCTGTCATTCACAGCTTTCTGCGTGTCATTCCGCCGATCCCAGAAGTGTATCTTCTTCTGCGATCTTTCGCGATTCGTTTATATGCCGCTGATTTGCGTCCGCGGCGCTTTCCTTTTTGGAGTTCAATTTACTTACCGCAAGTTAATCGCATCTTACTGGCAGTGAAAAAAATTTAACTCCACTCGATCTGCATCAGCAGTTATATCATCTGTTGATTCTGCCTGTACAACGTCAGTGCCGCACAAACTACTCAACAATGATGTTCTCTGCCTCAGCTTTTCTCAGGGAAAGCTCATATCCCCTCAGGTTCACCTCAATCGGATCGCCCAGCGGCGCGACCTTTCTGACCATGACCTTAGCGCCTTTAATCACGCCCATGTCCATGATTCTTCTCTTGGTCGGACCGGCACCAGTGATTTTTACAACGGTTGCCGTCTCTCCGATCTGAAGATCTTTCAATGTTTTCATCTGACTTCCCCCTTCTAGACAAGAATACGGTTTGCCATGCTGCGATCCAGAGCGACACGGCTGTCCTTCACCTGGATTATTACATTGCCTCCCATTCTGGAGATAATTGTAATATCACCATCGACGACACAGCCCAGCTCGGACAGATGCTGGCGCACCTTATCACTGCCGGTAATCTTCTTGATTTTTACCCTGTCTCCCGGATTCATCATTGTAATCGGTATCATCGATTTTCCTTTCCAGACACCGCAGCTTAACGGTATCTCCTGTCTTGATTTTTCTGCATCGAAAAACACAGGTTAAATACCTCTGCTTTTCATTAGTGATGTTTAACATATATTAGTTTAATAGAACTAACTGCACTTGTCAATCCTTTACATGAAAATATCTTCATATAACTACCATAAAAGAAGTCTTACAGACAAAAATAACCGCGCAAAGAAGGAAACCTGAACGCTGCCCTCCCCCGGCAAGACAGGCAGAGCCGTGAACGGAATCTCCGCAGCTATCTTACAGAGAAAGCCATCCCGTGCTGCCTCCCTGCGACAGCTGTTCACACTGCACAGCATACCCCCGCTCTTCTTGTACAACCTATCAGTATGTAGTAAAATAAAAAATAAATAGTCTCAATGTCTAAAAAAGGTAAAGTACAATGTTGAAAATTACGAAAGCAATCACGCGCATCAGCACGGAAAACAGCACTGGCAAAGGAAATAAACTGAACACGGTTTCTCTGATCTTCGCCGCCGCAATCCTGCTCGCCATGGCAGCCGTCTCTGAAGGCATGCATGATAAAGAAGTCATCTTCCCGGAAATTGCCGCAATGGCCCTTGGCTATTTAATTTCTCCGAGACAGCCCTGGCGTGTCACGTCTGTCCGGATGTTCATTCTGATCAGCTGCTGCGCCTGGTCCGGACTTCTGATTGTCCTCTATGTGCCGCTTCCGCTCTGGTATCAGATCATCCTTGCCTTCCTCGTCAGCCAGATCTTCTACCTTTTCGGCGGAACGACCATGGCACCGATCATCAGTGCAGCAGTCCTGCCGGTCATCCTGCAGACACACAGCATCGTCTACCCTATTTCTGCGTCTTCCCTGACCCTGGGCGTCATCATCCTGCATGAAATCCTAGTCAGAACCGGGAAACGCATTCCTGCCGTCTTCACACCGGCTCCTGCTCCGGGCAGAAATGACCTGGTCAGTGCCGGAAAGCGCATCGTCACCGTCATGCTGTTTGCCTGGATCGCCATCAACGCAAAACTCCTGTTCATGGCGGCTCCTCCGATTTTGGTTGCCTTTACAGAATTCACCAATCCGAAAAGTCCGGCAAGGCGGCGTCCTCTTGCGGTTTCCCTTTTGATCACTGCCTGCGCCATGTACGGTGCTTTCTTCCGCTTCCTGATCATGGACACCCTGCATCTGCCGCTCACCCTCTGCGTGCTCTGCGTCATCATCTGCAGCTTCCTGACCATCAAGCAGAGCAGCCTGTGGATCCCGCCTGCCGCTGCCATGGGCCTGCTCGCCATGATCATCCCGGAGAGCCAGGTCCCATCCTTTACTCTGCAGGTATTCTGCGGCATCGCCATCCTCATGGGAATTGCCATCGCCTTCTTCCAGGACAAAAATAAACCATCCAAGAAGGAACAGCCTGTCAGATAATACACTATTTTCCCTTACTGCGAGGTAATAGATAGAAGGAATAAAATTAAACAGAATACAGACTGCCGCTCTGGATAACAAACATTATCCCGGAACGGCAGTTTATTAATTACCAGGCTTACAGAAGAAAGGGTTGTTCTGAAGCTGACCGATCTCGTGTATACTGCATACTGCCAGTCAATACTCATTATTTCCTAATAGGCCAGCGCTTCTTCCGGTGTCAGCCAGAAATAAATTCCCGGCGTGGACTCCAGCCAGCGATTTTCATCGAACGTGTCGACATGCACCCAGCACCCTTTTTTATAAATGAAATTCGGGTCTGCCAGCGCGCAGGTCTCTTCGAAGCTCTGGGTCCCGTCAAAGGTCTTGATGGACAGCACTTTGGCCTTGCTGCAGCGCCCGGCCCTGGTAGTCGCCATGACACGCTTGGCATCGGCCGGAATGAGCAGCTGCACCAGCGTATTATTAAAGCATTTCTTATACCCGACAAAAGGGCCCGTTTCCGGGCAGGCCATCCGGAAGAACTTCGTGTTCTCATCATCGACAATCCCCTCAACCTGAGATCCCTCGAGCTGGGCGGCATAGATGTCCGCAGCTTCAATGTGCATGCCCCGGAGATCATCCCATCTCAGATCCGTTCCGTGCATGGTGCAGCCGCGAAAGCTGGCGTCCTTCAGGCTGACTCTGCGGAAACAGGCGTTGGACAGGTCGCTTCCGTCGAAGCGGGTCCCCTCCAGCCTGCAGTCAGTAAAATCCGCCCACTTTAATTCCAGTCCGGATAAATCCCGGCCGGACAAATCCATATTTAAAAAGACCATCTCATTCATGGGAAGCAGTTTTCCGTCTTCACGTTCTTTCAGGCGCTTTTCCAGTTCTTCCATCGATATTTCCGTTTTCATCAATCATCACAACCTTCCTGCGGAAGAAATTCAGATTCATCTGCTCGATTTCATTGACTTTAACTATCTATACTATATTATAGTCCGGCAGCAGCAGGAAAATCTACGGTTTAACGATGAGAACGATAACTCTCTTCATTAACAAAGAATATTATGCGGAATGTCGGAATCTCCCGCCTGTTTCCGGACGCAGCAGTCTCTGGTTTCATCTGGATCACTCACAGTAAATATGGGAAAGTATGGTACAAATCCGGAAAAAATGGTAATATATAGAGTATACAATCTTAATTGATAGCAAGAGATGAATCAAAGATGCAATGAAACTGCACGAGATGGCAGACCTGTTGCGTATGCGGCAGAATACGCGGAGACAGCCTTGCCGGATCGTGTTTTGTCATGAATAATTTTCATCGGCAGATGAGGGAAAGGAGACCAGGGAACAGCTCAGCACACTGTTTTCCTGAAACAAGCATATGGGAAAAGTACGTAAATCAGCAGAAGATTATCTGGAAGCTATTCTGATGCTGCATAATGAGCACGGATACGTCCGCTCTGTGGACATCGCGAATCAGCTCGGCGTCACCAAACCGAGCGTGTCTTACGCAACGCGCCGTCTGAAAGAGGAAGGACATATCCATATGGATAAGGAAGGCATGATCCACCTGACGGATTCCGGCATGGAGATTGCCAGCAACATCTATGAGCGCCACCGCGTTCTTACTTTCCTGTTCGAGAAGATCGGCGTCGACCCGAAAATTGCGAGAGACGATGCCTGCCGCGTAGAACACGACCTGAGTGAAGAGACGTTTGACGCGCTGAAAAAACATATGAAACAGTTTGAGGAAGCATAAGGCTTCTTTCATGTAAAAACCCGTCCGGACCTGATGCCCGGGCGGGTTTTCTCTATTTCATCCTTATGACTGGCTTTTCCTGCTGCCGGCATGGCCGAAGCGCCGTGTCCGGCTGGGCCTTAAAGAGCCAGATCTTCCATAATTCCTTCCATATAGGCAGGAACGGATCCCTTCATCTGCAGCGCTTCATGGATGTCATAATCGACGTAATCGTCTTTTTTCATTGCAATCACGCGATTTTTCCCGCCATCTTCCAGAATATCCACGGCCATCGCTCCCATTATGGAAGCAACGACCCTGTCCCGGCAGGTCGGACTTCCACCCCGCTGAATATAGCTGAGGACAGTTTTCCGGATGCTGATGCCACTGTATTCAGAGACCTTCTCTGCGATCTGATCGACAGTGCCGGCACCCTCGGCATTTACAATGATGTTGTTATTCTTTCCCCGGGCGCGGTGTTTTAAGATTTTTTCGGCGACCTTTTTCTCATTGTGGTCAAAGGTTTCCGGGATCAGGGCCTGCTCGGCGCCACAGGCCAGACCACACCAGAGGGCGATATATCCGGCATTTCTGCCCATTACCTCGATCATACTGCACCGTTCATGGGAACTGGCCGTATCCTGAATATTGTCGATCGCCCTCATCGCCGTATTAATCGCGGTATCAAAGCCGATGGTATAATCGGTGCAGCCGATATCTCCGTCGATCGTCCCCGGTATGCCGATTACATTCAGTCCCAGCGCCGCCAGCTTTTCCGCCCCCGCAAAAGAGCCGTCTCCACCGATGATCACCAGAGCATCGATTTCATGTTTACGGCAGATATCGACCGCCTTCTGCTGGACTTCCGTCTCCGCAAACTCCGGATAGCGCTCTGTTTCCAGAATCGTGCCGCCGCGCTGGAGAATATTGGAAACATCATCCGCCTCCATGTCGATGATTTCCTCATTGCAAAGACCAAGGTATCCTCTGCGGATTCCTTTTATCTTAAAGCCTTTTACCAAGCCGCGCCGGACGACGGCCCGGATAGCCGCATTCATACCCGGCGCGTCACCGCCGCTGGTCAGTACACCAATTGTTTTTACCTTTTCCTCTGCCATAATGCTCCTCCCCGGCTCATTCCTCTGAGCCGCACAACTCTCTCATCTCCAGATAGAGAAAAGGAGCCGGAACTCCTATCCGGATATTCGGCTCCTTTCCTTGTGTTTGGTATGGGATTATCAGGAAATTTCTTTTTTCAGTTTCTTACTGGCGAAAAATGAACGTTTCGTTCATGTGAGATCCGCCCTTGATGTTAGTATTCTATTTCAGCAGTTCTTCTGCTTTTGCAACGATATCTTCTACCGTGATGCCATTCATGGCCAGCAGTCTCTCATAAGGAGCAGACTGACCGAACTGATCCTGGATGCCGACCTTCCGGACGACTGCCTTTCCGGTCTCGGCGACGACGCTGGAAACCGCGCTTCCGAGTCCGTTGATGATGTTATGATCCTCAACAGTGACGATCTTTCCCGTCTCTTCAATGGCCTCCATAACGGCGTCCTTATCCAGCGGCTTGACCGTATGGAAGTCAAATACCTTTACGGACACGCCCTTTTCTTCCAGCTTCTTCGCGGCATCAATGGCCAGTCTGACTGTATCGCCGTTGGCGATGATTGTGACATCTTTTCCGTCCTGGATCTTATGCGCTTTGCCGATCTTGAAATCTGTGTCTTCATCATAGATTACCGGAATCGCATCTCTGGTAAATCTCAGGTAAACCGGTCCATCCATCTCTGCGGCAGCCTTTACCAGCTTCTTTGCTGAAACATAGTCAGCCGGCATGATGACCGTCATGTTCGGGAACGTAGTCAGGACACCAAAGTCCTCGATACACTGATGGCTGGCACCGTCATTGGCCGGTGTAACGCCGCCGTGAGAGCAGGCAATTTTTACATTCAGCTTCGGATAGCAGATCTCCTGACGGATCATTTCTGCCATTCTCAGGGATCCGAATACTGCGTATGTGACGACAAAAGGAATCTTTCCTGTCGTTGCAAGACCAGCAGCTACACCTGCGCAGTTCTGCTCTGCAATTCCGACGTTCAGGTACTGGTCCGGCAGCTGTTTTCTGAACTCTGCCGTTCTGCAGGACTTTCCGATGTCCGCATCAACAACATAAATATCTTTATTCTGTTTTCCCAGTTCTACGATCTCTTCTCCGAAACCGTTGCGGGTTGCCTTCATTTCCGTGCTCATTCTGTTTCCTCCAATATGATTAATCCTCAGGTGAACGCTGAATTTATCTGGCCGATGCCCGGCTATGCAAGCTCTGCGAGCTGTTCATCAAGCTCCTTCATTGCCTGAGCATACTGCTCGTCATTCGGAGCAACTCCATGCCAGTCGCACTCATTCTCCATGAAGGATACACCATTTCCTTTAACTGTATGTCCATAAATGCACTTCGGCTTACCATTCTTCGTCATGCGGATGCGGTCCAGAACATCTACAATCTGCTCCATGTCGTTTCCATCGATCTCATAAGTTTCAAAACCGAACTGCTCAAAACGCTTACCCAGATCCATATTCGGCATAACTTCATCTGTAATGCCGTCCAGCTGCAGGTTGTTTGCGTCGACAAATACGATCAGATTGTCCAGTTCATATTTATGAGCGGTATTCGCAGCCTCCCAGATCTCGCCTTCCTGGCATTCTCCATCGCCGACAACGACGAAGACTCTGTAATCTTTCTTGTCTTTCTTTCCCGCGATGGCCATTCCTACGCCGCAGGCCAGTCCCTGTCCGAGAGAACCGGTGGAAATATCAATGCCCGGGCATTTCTTCATATCCGGATGACCCTGGAGAATGGATCCTTCTTTTCTGAGTGTATCCAGAACAGACTCATCAAAGTATCCAAGCGTCGCCAGAGAAGCATACTGAATCGGGCAGACATGACCTTTTGATAAAATGAATCTGTCTCGGTCTGCCCATTTCGGATTTTTCGGATCCACGTTCATTTCGTAGAAATAGCAGGCTGTAGTAAAGTCCGCTGCGGAAAGAGACCCGCCCGGATGGCCTGACTGTGCCTTATAGATCATCGTGATGACCTTCTTCTTCAGTTCCAGGCACTGTTTTTTTAATTCTGTAATATTCGCCTTTTTCATTTCCCATTCTCCTTTTCATCTGGCATAAAAACGGCTTTCAATTTGTCAACTGTATGTTCATTCATGCTATAAATAATTCTGTTTTCCGGATTCTTCCAGGGAAGGACTCGGGGTTTCCGCCGGCACTCATTACGGATGACAGATCTCATTGGATCTTCAAATCTCCGTTTTTCAGATCCTCTCTTGTACCCTTCACCTTTCAGCAACATCCTAACGTCCTACGTAGTATCTGTCAAGTATAGATTTGCATTTTTTGAAAATATTTCTGCAGCAGCAGAATGATACTGGCTCCCGTTTCTGCCGGAGCAGAAGCGGAGAGCCATGCGAAACATTTTTCTCCTGCCTAGAACAGGAAGAGTGAAATCTTAGGAATATAGGTGATCAGGAGCAGTACAATCAGGGCCGCGATCAGAAGCGGTATAACTGCCCGAATCATTTCGTTCAGCTTAACCTTTCCGACATTGCATGCAACGTAGAGGTTAACACCAACCGGCGGCGTAAACAGGCCGATTGCCAGGTTTACGATCATGACAACGCCGAGATGGATCAGGTTGACGTTCAGCGCTGTAGCTACCGGGACGATCAGCGGTGTGAAAATATACAGCGCGGATGTGGAATCCAGGAAGCATCCTGCAATCAGCAGAATGATGTTTACGATCAGGAAGAAGATGATCGTGCTTCCATGTGTCGCACTGACCAGTGCATTGGAAATCGCAACATCCAGACGTGCTCTGGTCAGGACATAAGCGAACAGACTTGCTGCCGCTGTAATAAACATAACGGTTGCAGAGGTAGACAGAGTATCAACGATAATACTCCAGAATTCCTTCAGTCTTACCCTCTTATAGATGAACACGCCTACAAAGAGACCATATACAGCAGAGACTGCCGCTGCCTCGGTCGGTGTGAAAATTCCTCCGTAAATTCCGCCAAGGATGATGACTGGCATGATCAGACCCCAGATCGCATCCTTAAAGGCCGCCCAGCGTTCCTTTCCGGAAGCCTTCGGTTTCTTTACAAGGTTCGATTTCTTTCCAACAAGCAGAGCCACGATGATGAAGGCACCGCCCATGATAATTCCAGGGACCATGCCCGCTTTAAACAGGTCTCCGATGGATGTATCGGCAATAGAACCATACACGACAAAGGTGATGGACGGCGGAATAATTACGCCGATCGCTCCTGCGGCGCCCATCAGGGCGGATGAGAACGGAGAACTGTAACCGGATGATTTCAGAGCCGGGATCAGGGTCAGTCCGAGAGCAGCTACCGTTGCCGGACCGGAACCGGAAATTGCGGCAAAGAAGCAGGCTACGACTACGCAGACGATGGCAACGCCGCCTCTGAGATGGCCAAGGCAGGCATCTGCCAGCCGGATCAGCTTTTCAGATACACCGGCCTTATCCATAATGTTTCCCGCCAGGATGAAGTAAGGGATCGCCAGAAGAACGAATTTACTGGACGATGCGGATACAATCATCGGCACGGCGCTCATGACCGCCTCGATCGGACGGCCGCCTCCCATAACCAGCATCGTGAAGATACTCGATACACCGAGGCAGACTGCGATAGGAGCGCCAATTATAAGCAATATCGCGAAAGAAATAAACAGCGTACCAGCAATCATTTCATATCCTCCTTCTCTCTGTCAACGATCTCCTCTCCCGGATCGACAACGACTTCATCCTCCGGGCTTTTACGGATTTCCTCGATCATCGCCTGCAGAAAGCGGATGACAACGAAGAAGGAACCGATTGGTACGAAAGATCCAAATACCCACTCAGGCCACTGCATGGCAGCCGTTACCTGACCCAGAAGGATCTGACTTTTTACCATCAGGATACCGTAAATGAAAATGCAGAGTGCAAAAGCTGTTCCGAATCCGAATCCGATAATCAGAAGAATCCTTCGTGCTGCAGGACTTACTCTGTCGGTCAGAATGGAGAGTCCCAGATGTTCTCTGCGCTTGGCCGCAATCGCGGCACCCAGCAGGGTTACCAGAACAAATGAATATGTCGTAATCTCATCTGCGAAGGAGAACGATGCATGGAAGATATAGCGGGATGCAACGTTAACTACTGTAATCGCCAGCATCATCAGCAGGAAAACGCCTGCTACGATCTCTTCAATCCAATCGCAGATTTTCAGAAGTTTTTTCATCGATGTCCGCCCTCCTATCTCTTCTTAATGTTGAATGCTTTGCATGCTTCAGGTCCATAGAAGTCAATCATCTGATTTCTGAAGGAGTTTACGGATTTCTTGAAAGCATCCATCTGGCTGTCAGACAGCTTCGTCACTTTCATGCCGTTCTTTTCAAACTTCGTCAGCAGCTGACTTTCCTCTTTTACAAGCTCTTTTCTTCCCCATTCGCTGGCTTCTTCCGAACAGCTGCTCAGCAGTTTCCGTGTATTCGGATCCAGGGATTTCCAGACCTTGGTATTTGCAATAATCAGATCGCTGTCATATGCGTAACGCCAGAGCGTCATATACTTCTGGACTTCATCCATCTTCGCTGAGGACGTAATGCTGATTCCATTTTCCTGACCGTCAATAGTGCCCTGCTGAATCGCGGTGAAAACCTCACTCCAGCTCATGGCTACCGGATCGGCATGTAAAGTTTTGAACACACCCATGTAAACCTGGGAACCCGGAACACGGATCTTGAGTCCTTTGAGATCAGACGGTTTAATTACCTCTCTCTTGCTGTTGGTCAGCTGTCTGAAACCGTTGTGGAAAGAGCTGAGATAAGTCAGGCCCTTTCTGGACAGGCGCTTTGAATAATATTTATACCCCTTGCTGTCAATTGTTTTTGCCGCCTGTCCGTATGTATCAAAGCTCCATGGAATAGTTCCCACGGACAGCTTTTCATCGATAACGGACAAAGTACTTGTTGCATAAGCTGCCAGGTCCACACTGCCTCCGGCAACCATTTCGATACCTTTTGTTGCATTTCCTCCTGCAAGCTGATCGTTCGGGAAAACTGAAATCGTGACCTGTCCGCCAGACTTCTTCGATACGAGATCAGCAAATTTCTCTGCGACCTTCGAATCGATCTGGTTATCCGTTCCATTGACCGCCATAACCAGTTCCATTTTCTTGTACTTCCCGCTTCCGTTCGAGCTGCTATTCTGGGAGGATGAACTGCTTCCACACCCTGTGAGCATGGCTGCAGCCACCACGATGGCCATTGCCGCCGCGATAATTTTCTTCTTCATAGAAAACCTCCTGCTGTACTGTAAACCAGAATTAATGATTACGTAATCTCACTGACATCAGCCTAACATCCTACGTTTGGTTTGTCAACATCCTACGTAAAAAACTTATAAAATTTTCTGTTATTTCTGTATACAATATTCATTATACGGCACCGTTGGCCAGCACGGCATTTCCGGTCTGGTCGTGTGCCCCGATCGGTTTCCGTTCCCACCCACGATAACGAACAGCCTGAAAAGGCCGCCTTTCCGAATAATCCCTTCATACTGGCTGCCCGGCTCCGCAGATGTGTACCAGACAAAATACTTTCCCAAGCTTCTATTTAAAGCTGAATATTCTTAATATTCAGTTTCTGCCAGGGCAGCTGCTTCGCACATAATCATTTATTCATCGTAAACGACGGCAAAGGATCTCTCCTATTCGCCGTCCTTGTTTTCCTCATAATCGTCATAGGCATCGTCGCAGCCTTCGTCATAATCTCCGTCGCCAAATTCTTCTGCATAGTCGTCAGCATAGTCATCCGGATCATCGTAATGATCCAGATCCTGATCGTAACTGCCGCTGTCCTCACTATCAGAACTGCCGGATGAAATGCCAGCATCATAGTCGTCGTCTTCATCATAATCATCATATTCATCGTCAGACTCTGCGCTGTCACTGTCATTATCTTCATCATAGGCCGAACCGTTATCCTCTTCATTTCCGATATAATGACCGTCATAAGAATACTCGTCACTATCGTCCCCGCAGGCAGCTGCAGAAAAGACGACTGTCAGGGATAAAAGCAGAATTCCCACGGCTTTCCCGGCCCTTTTCATATTATTTCTCCCCGGTTATGCGGAAGCAGGAGATGCAGCAGATTTCTCGTCTGCCTCCTCTTCTTCCACATCTGTCAGCTTCATATTATCCATGCCGGCCTTCACGAAATACGTTCCCCGGACAGCATGATTCAGATTCTCTTCATTCTTATCCTTAATAATATTATAAAGCCGCTCATGCGCACTTAGCAGTTCATCTGCCCTTCCCGACTCGATCATCCCTTTTACAGACTCATAACGCATCTGATAGGTCAGCTGTCTGGCGACACTGTCGATTTTCATCGCAATCGGATTATGGCACATCTGGGTAATTTCATCATGAAACGCATTATCCGCCTCAAACGCATCATCCACACTGCCCTTCTCAGCCTGCTTTCTCAGATTCTGCAGACGATCCCAAAGCTGATTTAGCTCTTTTTCACTGGAATGGCGGATTGCCAGACGCATAATACCGACCTCTACCATCTCTCTTATTTCCATCAGATCGTGATAATCCTCAGACTTATCCAGAATCAGACCGTAAACCATCGGGTCGATCATTTCCTCAGAAAAGCCCTCGCAGACAAATGTTCCTTCTGCTCTCCTGATCTCCAGCACACCCAGATAAACCAGAATTTTTACAGCTTCCCGAACAGAATTTCTGCCAACGCCAAGCTGCTGCGCAAGTTCCATTTCCTTTGGAATCTTGTCACCAGGACGGAGCTCCCTCTTCGCTATCGCATCGGTCAGACTGTCTATAATCTGCTGCACCACAGATTCACTCTTTATCTTTTTCAGTTTCATCGCACAGCACCTCCTGTTTCTTTATCCTTACCTGATACCGGGAAATATCCCGCTGCCGGTCTCTGGTCCGGCTTCAGGCAGCGGCACTCCATGTTCATGGCAGGAAACTCTGCCTCACACCCGTGCACACCTTCTAATGTTTAACATCCTACGTAGTTTGTTATATATCATCCTACGTTCTATATTGATTTGACTTTAACATACTTTTGTTCTTCTGTCAAAAACCTTATTCATGAACGATGGTGTCAAAAGCCGCTGGGAGTTTTTGCTGGCAGATCTACAGGTTGTTTTGTGAGCCGTACGCGGCCTATGCCTGGAACACCTCTCGGCTCCTTCGCGCATGCTCACGCTTCCGACTCCGCCGGCCTTCTCCGGGCCGCGTACCTTCACCTGCTTTTTTTCCATTTTTCAGTCACAAGGAAAAAACCGCGGCGGAAAGCACTCCTCTGCACTTCCCGCCACAGTTTCCGGCTGCCGCCTCAGGCTCTTTTGAGCTTAAGACGGCTGCCGCTTTCAGCAGTATTTATCTGTCACACACTTCAGACCCGTATCAGGAACTACGCAATGCTCTTGACTTCGTAGTCTTTGTCCTCTACGGCCTTCTTCAGGACGTCGTCAGCGACGTCACTGCTCATGGAAACGACAGCCTGTCCTGCTGTATGGCTGACGTCTGCGGAATCAACTCCGTCCAGTGCCTCGAGGGCCTTTTTTACTGTAGCTTCGCAGTGCTCGCACATCATTCCGTCAATCTTGATTGTCTTTTTCATATCGTCTTCTCCTTCCGTGATTGCTGCGGCGGCGTTATTTCCCGCTGTCTCTTTATCTTCCTCAGAATCCTGGGTAATCAGGCTTTCTGCTGAAATCGCGTTCTTTTTCTTTTTATCTTTTGCGGCGTTATGCAGGTCGAAGAGGTTCAGTCTCAGGGCGTTGGTGACAACGCAGAAGCTGGACAGGCTCATGGCCGCAGCGCCAAGCATCGGATTCATGGTGATGCCGAGCAGGTGGGCGTAGGCGCCGGCTGCCAGCGGCATCAGCAGGACATTGTAGAAGAATGCCCAGAAGAGGTTTTCGTGGATGTTCCGCAGGGTCGCGCGGCTTAAGCGGATGGCTGCAGATACGTCGGTCAGCTTACTGTTCATCAGGACGACATCGGCTGCGTCGACAGCAACGTCTGCGCCGGCACCGATGGCAATTCCCGTATCCGCTCTGGTCAGGGCCGGCGCATCGTTGATTCCGTCACCGACCATGGCTGCTTTACCGAATTTCTGCAGTTTCCGGATGACGGCTTCTTTTCCTTCCGGCAGAACACCTGCAATGACTTCATCCACACCGGCCTGAGCTCCGATTGCCTTTGCGGTCTTCTCGTGATCTCCGGTCAGCATGACTACATGGATACCCATGTTCTGCAGTTCTTTCACGGCCTGGGCACTTTCTTCCTTTATGGTATCGGCAACGGCGATCATGCCGGCGGATTTTCCATCTTCAGTAAAGTACAGGCAGGTCTTTCCCTGATCGGCCAGGCGGTCAGCCGTTTCCGACTGCTCCCTTGAAATTTCAGCTTTTGTCGAAATGAAACGAGCGTTTCCTCCGAAGAGCTGTTTTCCATGATAAACTCCGGAAACGCCGCTGCCGGACAGGGTCTGGTAATCGTCCACGGCTTCTTCTTCCATACCGGAAGCAGAAAGCCTGTCCATGACTGCTCTGGCCAGCGGGTGCTCACTCTTGGATTCCAGTGCTCCGGCTAGCTTGAGAAGCTGATCTTCCGTGTATCCCTCTGCCGGGATAATGTCGGTTACCTGTGGATGACCCTCTGTGATGGTTCCGGTCTTATCCAGCGCGACGATATCCACACGGCCTGTCTCTTCCAGGGAAGCCGCGGTCTTAAACAGGACTCCGTTCTTGGCGCCTTTTCCGTTGCCGACCATGATGGCAACTGGTGTTGCGAGTCCCAGTGCGCACGGGCAGCTGACGACGAGCACGGCGATGCCTCTGGACAGAGCATACGGAAGTGCGCCGCCTGCCAGGAGCCAGATCAGGAAAGTCGCAAGTGCGGCCAGAAGAACGGCCGGTACGAAAATTCCGGATACCTTGTCCGCAATCTTGGCGATCGGGGCCTTGGTTGCCGCCGCGTCGCTGACCATCTGAATGATCTGAGACAGAGTTGTATCTGTTCCAACTCTCAGGGCTCTGGCCTTGACATAGCCGGAACTGCTTGTGGTTGCCGCAGAAACACGGTCACCCACTTCTTTATCCACTGGAATGCTCTCTCCGGTGAGGGCGGATTCATCGAAAGATCCGTTTCCTTCAATGATTTCTCCGTCAACCGGAACATTGCTTCCGGCGCGGACGACGAACACATCGCCGACATTCAGCTGATCGATCGGAACCTCCTGCTCCTGACCATTCACTTCGACGACAGCAGTCTTCGGAGCCAGCTTCATCAGGCCCTTCAGCGCGTCGGTGGTTCTGCCCTTGGAAATGGCTTCCAGCAGCTTTCCGATGGTGATCAGGGTGACGATCATCGCGGCAGACTCAAAGTACAGGTTGTGCATGTCGGCCATCGCCGCAGCGTCTCCGCCGGTGATCTGGTCTCTGGTCATCTTCAGAAGTACGACGAAACTCCATGCGAAGGACACCATCGAGCCCATTGCGACCAGCGTGTCCATGTTCGGCGCTCTGTGAATCAGCGACTTAAATCCGCTGATAAAGAATTTCTGATTGATCACCATGATAATTCCGGCCAGCAGCATTTCCAGAATGCCTGCTGCCACCATATTTCCCTCAAAGAAGGACGGCAGCGGCCAGTTCCACATCATGTGCCCCATGGAGAAATACATCAGCGCCAGCAGGAAGATGACGGAAGAAATCAGTCTCTTCTTCATCACCGGCACGTCCTTATTCTCCAGCGCCTTCTCTTCTTCTGCATACATATCCGCAGTGGACTTGTTCGCTTCGCCGCCCTTCAGCTCGGCGCCGTATCCCGCATCCTCCACGGCCCTGATAATTTCGCCCGGAGACACATCACCTTCAACTCTCATGGAGTTGGTCAGCAGGCTGACGGTGCAGCTCTCCACACCGGGAACTTTTCCTGCAGCCTTTTCGACTCTCGCCTGGCAGGCCGCACAGCTCATTCCCGTAACGTTATAATCCTGCTTCATCTCTTTTTCCTTTCCTTATCAATACCCTGACAACCGCAGTCTCTTTTCCTTATCCCAGATTTCCGCATCAGGCGCACGCCTCAGATCCCCTTATTTCCAAGGCATTCTGCTTTACCCCTGCCTGTGCCATGTATGTTCTTACGCTACCGGAACCGTTTCAATTCCGGAAACCTCATATCCCGTATTCGTTACTGCGGAAGACAGACGCTCGTCGGAAACCTCGCGGTCCATCTTTACAATCGCCTGGTTTTTCTTGAAGCTTACATCGGAAGATACCCCGTCGATCCGGTCCAGCGCTCTCTGCACGCGGTACTGGCAGTTCTTGCAGTGCATTCCGTCGATGTGCATGACCTTCTCAGAAACGACCTTACCGTCCAGTTCCTTCTTCAGCGGCTTCAGATCTCCGCCGCCACCGCCGCAGCATCCGCCTTTAACGGTTTTAATCGACTTTCTGATGGCAAAAACAAGAATCAAGGCAATAACGGCTATTACAACGATAACTCCAACGTTCATTGTGAATCCCCCTTTTTTCCGGCTACTTCATCATTTTTTGCAGCATATTCACCAGCTCGTTGATGGATTCATCCTTTCCATTTCTGATGTCATCGGCGACACAGGTCTTGATATGGCTGGCCAGAAGCACCTTATTGAAACTGTTCAACGCTGCTGCCGCGGCCGAGGACTGTCTCAGCACATCCGGGCAGTAGGCATCTTCCTCGATCATCCTCCGGATTCCCCGGATCTGTCCTTCAATGCGGCTCAGCCGGTTAACCAGGTCCCGGTACTCTTTGGGTGAACGCTTCTTCATCTTGCAGCATCCGTCGTCGACCGTCACCGATCCGTCCGCGTGGACTGCAGCATCCGCGTGCTTTGGCGGATTCTGCTCATCCGGCATCTTCTTGCATGCTTCACACGACATTCTATCCCCTCCTCGGCAGTGATTTATCTTCTGTCTTTTTTCATCTCTCGCTGACACATGCATTATACCCCCATAGGGTATCATGAAACAAGCCTAACTTATGTTTATTTTACCGGACAAAAAGAAAACGGCCGCCGGAAAGCCTTGAAAACCAAAAGCTTTCCGACGGCCTGAAGCAAGGAGACTCCTTGTTTTTTCCCGTCATACGGTAATTTTTTGTCTAGGCCCTCCTGCGGCCTCTGCCTGCAAGAAGGTTCGCAATCACGCAGATTACCATGGTGATGACGAAATCCGGAAGGGTATTCCCCACCGGGGTATTCACCGTCATGAGCCAGCGGTAAAGAATGAAACCAATCAGCCAGACAATCAGGTTGACCCAGTTGAAACGGTCTTCACAGTCCGCCCTCTTCAGAATAAAGTAATCCGCCGCCTGCACGGCAATCATCGGCGCAAAAACGCTTCCGATGAAATACAGGAAATTGGTGATGTTATCCATGTTAAACATCATGGCGCCGGCAGTTCCGATAATCGTTACGATCAGCGCCGCGTGCTTCTCATTGATCTTATGATAAACTGTCACGCTGGATACCCCCGCGGAGTATGCGTCCAGGAAGGTTGTCGTTACTGTGGACAGGATGACGATCAGAAGTCCGGCGATTCCAAGACCCGCCTTGGTCATGATGACGGCGATGTTCGTCTCTCCGGTAAACAGCGATGCTCCCATTCCAATCACGAACATGAAGACGGAAACGATGCTGTAGGTCACCACGCTTGCTGCAGCGGCCGCGGCCGGTTTCTCCGCCTCCCTCGTGTAGTCGGAAATCAGCGGGAGCCAGCTGAGCGGCATGGAGACCGCAAGCTCTACGGCGCCTCCGAAGGTCAGCGTTCCCGCTGAAACCTTCCCCATGCTGTTCCCGCTGAAGAAAACCAGCTTGAAGAGGATCACCGACAGAATCAGAAGCAGGACCATGGAAACCAGGCTGAGTTTTCCCAGATTGGTCACGCCAACCAGAATCCAGATCAGGATCAGAACTCCCATGATCAGCGCCCAGAACCAGACACCCATATGGAAAATCGACTGGGCGGAAACGGCTCCGTCGTAGGTCATGATGGCCGTCCAGCCGAGAAGCTGCAGGACATTCAGGATCGCGAACAGCTTGCAGCCGACGGTTCCGAAACTCATGCTGACAGTTTCCATCGCGCTCTTTTCTTCAAATCCTCCGATCAGACCGGCCAGGAGCATCATGACGCCGCCGATCAGATGGCCCAGCAGAATTGCGAGAAGAGCCTTCTTAAAGCCAAGTCCCGCAAAATACGTGCCGGTCAGGATTTCTGCGATGGACACGCCTGCGCCGAACCAGATCAGCGCGTTGCTGAAAGTCGAAGTTTTTTTAGTCATCTGCGTCCTCCTCCGGAAGCAGATCTCCGTACTCTCCTTCAATTCTGAACGCGTGATTCATCGGGCCGCTGCCCTTTCCCAGATCCAGCATGGCTGCCAGCGCGCCGGAAATATACGCCTTTGCGAGGCGGACGGAAGTCTTCAGGTCCCGGCCCTTTGCGAGATTGGACGCAATGGCGCTGGACAGGGTGCAGCCCGTTCCGTGGGTATTCGGATTGTCGATCCGCTTTCCTCTGAACCAGTGTGCGCCTTCCCCGTCAAACAGCAGGTCATTGGCGGTGCTCAGCTGATGGCCGCCCTTGCAGAGGACAGCGCAGCCGTAATGCTCCATGATCTTCTTTGAAGCGGTAATCATGTCTTCTTCTGATTTTACCGGCATCTCCGCCAGGACTTCCGTCTCCGGGATGTTCGGTGTAATCACTTCTGCCAGCGGCAAAAGCTTATTCTTCAAGGCATCTACGGCATCTTCGCTGATGAGCCGCGCACCGCTGGTCGCCACCATAACCGGATCCACGACGATGTGCTTTGCGCCGTACTGCTCCAGCTTTTCCGTAATTACTGCAATCAGTTCCTTAGAGGATACCATTCCTGTCTTTACCGCGTCCGGATAAATATCTGTAAAAATGCAGTCCAGCTGCTTTCCCAGAAATTCAGGCGTGGACTCCAGGACATCGGCAACGCCGGTGGTGTTCTGTGCCGTCAGAGCGGTAATCGCGCTCATGGCATAAACTCCGTTGGCCGTCATCGTCTTAATGTCTGCCTGAATTCCAGCGCCTCCGCTGGAATCCGATCCAGCGATTGTTAATGCGGTTTTCATCTTCATCTTGAGATCTCCTTTCTCAGAAACGCACTAATTTTCTATTGCGGCCGAAGGTGGTGCCCCCAATCCGCCGCAGGAAGAAGCATGCGCGCAGCGAAGCCTCAATCGGAAAGCCCCTCTGAAACTCCGCCTGCAGCCAGGAAAATGCCGATCGCATTGAAAAAGGGGGGCCTTCCTTTCCGGAACAGCCCCTTCAAAATTCATCTTCCATAATCCCTCCGCTGGCATTATCCAAATCAGGTTTTCAGGGTCAGGTTATTACCTTTCTCAGCCTTTCAGCTCCCCTTTATGTACGTACATGTTATTCTTCTGTATTCATTATCTTAACACTGCAGAAGAGCCCTGTCAAAATAATGAAATGGATAAATAAAGTTTTGACAGAAGAACAAATATGTGTTACAGTCAAACCATGATAGGACGTAGGATGATATATACATGCTACGTAGGATGTTAATAGACTGAGAAAGCCGGCGGAATACCGGGTCGAATTATTGCCTGGATAAAAGACTGAAAGGAGCTTATTTATCATGAGAATTGGATTTGTTGGATGCGGAGCAATTGGCAGCTGCTATGCCAGCTATTTAGTAAAGGCACATGAGGTCTGTGTTCTGGATACATCAGAGAAGGTAATCAATGCCGTTAAAGAACATGGAATCCTGGTAGATCAGTGCGCTCCGGGTCATGGAAACGGAGAAACGGTTGCCGTTCATCCTGCCATTGCCACCACTGACCCGAAGGAAATCGGAGTTGTCGATATCCTCGTTGTATTTGTTCACTATCAGTATCTGGAATCGGCTGTCAGAAACGCCCTTCCGATGATCGATAAGCATACCATGGTTATGTGCCTGCAGAATGGCTATGGAAATTATGATGAGATTGCCAAGGTTGTTCCGGAAGAACAGATCGTGATTGGAAATACGGCATTCGGAGCAACTCCAGTAGAGCCGGGACATGTCAAGCATACTGGCTATGGCGCAATGAATATCGGAACCATCAAGGCACCTAAGGAGAAGGTACTTGAAGTGGCAGAAGCTTTCCGTGCAGCAGATCTGGATGTTGATGTCCATGACAACGTCATGAATGCCATCTGGCATAAACTGCTGGCAAATGTTGCCATTAACGGTGTCAGCGCGCTGCTTGAGACTAAGAATGGCTTCATCAGCCAGAATCCATATGCAAACAAACTGACAGAAATGCTGATCGGTGAGGCAATTCTCGTAGCCAACGCAGACGGATGCACATTAAATTACGAAGAAGAACTGGAACATGCCTATGATGTCTCCCGCAAGACTGACGAGACAATCAGTTCGATGGTGCAGGATGTCATTCATCACAGAGAAACGGAAATCCGCATTATTAACGGAGCGGTATCAAAGTTAGGAAAGAAATATAACATCCCGACACCTGCAAATGATACCATTCTGAACCTGGTACTGGCAAAGCAGTCCCTCTATCTTGGAAAATAGAGAAACAACAAAATAAATCTGTAAAAACCCTATACCTATATAAGAGGCCTTCTGTGATTTCAACCAATCATGGAAGGCCTTTTTTCTTGTATTGTCTGTCCGTCTGGCGGCAGCAAGTTTCCCGGATAACCGCCTTTCCATAACCCCTCATGGCCGGGGATCTCCTTCCAGCAAAAAGCAGAAAACGGCTGACTCACACTTCAGCCGTTTTCTGCAATATCATCTAATTATCAGAGGCAGAACATCTGCCTCATGGGAGTGATCTCTGTTATGATTGATTACTGTTTCAATGCTTTACAGTCTAGTCGTCTTTTGTTACCCCGTACTTCTCCATCATCTTCTTCAGGAAGGAAAGGTGAAGCTCTCTGGTGATCATCGACTGCGGCTTGCGCTCATAGTCACGGCACTTCTGATTGACTTCTTCCTTTGCCTCTTCAGAAAGCTGGTTATTCGCAAAGGTATAGACGACGTTGTTTTCCTTCTCGATGTGGCGCTGAAGCAGGTTGGCGTAACCCATCAGATGGGCGATCAGCTGCAGCTTGTGCTCTGTCTTCGGCTCTTTCTCATAGAGATTCAGCGCTTCCTCAGCCTCGCGGACATGGTCTCTTCCCAGGTCATGCTCCACCAGCATGCCGTGCGTGATCAGATTCTCCGCAACGGTTCCCAGGTCCTTCACCATTCTCGGGAAAAGGAAATCCTCTTCCTTTCCATGATGATGACGGTCCGCGTACTTTCTGATGAAGTCGATAATCCTTCTGATCTCGTCTGCATCAACGTCTGCGCCCTCCAGAATTCCGCAGCAGATCCGGTCAATGACCTGCAGCATGTAGTGGATGTTCTGGTGCTCTTCCATCATCAGATCGACGGCGTACATCCCCAGCTTTACATCTGCCTTCTTGATCACGCAGGATCCATCATGATCAGAATACTTATAACCGCTGCCTTCCAGCATGCCGGAAACCATGGCCTCACGCAGGGCATAATACGGCGCATCGTCCTTACCAAGAACCTGGTAGCTTCCCGCATGCATATCCTGCACCCTGCTCCAGCAGACACGGTCCTCCGATTTTTCGGTCAGCTGATTGACATTGTCGCAAGGCATACCGTCCAGCAGGCTGTCATTCAGCAGCTGATAGGCTTCCTGCGCATCGTGAACCTCTGCCTTGTTCGCTTCACCAAATGCCTTCGCCGCCTTTTTCAGATCATCCAGGCGGGAAGCATCCTCATCCAGAATGGCGGTTACAAGTCTGGCACTTCTGTCCTCTGCGGCTCCGATTCTCGCCTGCAGCCATCCGTGGATATTTCCTCCGTCAATGACGGTGTCCAGCTGCGGCATCTCCACCGGCTTTACATCTTCCGACAAAGCAGAATCTGCAAGAACATTCCAATTATTTTCTTTTCCGTATTTCACGATTGCGTCCGTCATTCCCTCCTGAAGCTGGATCTTGTGATACAGCCAGAAGTGAATCGGTCCAAGGAACTTACTCATTTCTATTCTCCTCTTATTCAGGAAGGGATTCCGAAGCGGCATCCATGCTGCACGGACCTTCTTTTTTAATTTCCGGGCGGCATCAGTCTGACGCCGCCCGGGATGTTTATTGCTTTAATGCTATATTTCTTATTCTTACAGCCTATTTTCCAACTGCATCGTTAACAGCCTTCAGTACTGCATTGACATCCAGTCCGTGTACATAGCAGGCATCTCTCAGGGACTCCATCTGGGAGGACGGGCAGCCCAGGCAGTGCATGCCGCAGTTCATCAGAGCTTCTGCAGTCTCCGGGAACTGAGCGAGGATTTCTCCAACCAGCATGTCGGATGTAACCGGACCCTCAGCAGAAGCATCGTCCGCTGTTTCCTCTGCTGCGTCAGCCTTTGTCTCCTTCTCAGCAGTGAAGAGCTTGATGTCGTCTTCTACTGTTCCGATTCCTGCGATTCCGAAAGTGTCGACCAGAACCTGTGCAACAGTAGGTGACAGGAATGCCGGCAGAGTCGGTCCGAGGTGAATGTTCTTTACGCCCAGGGACAGGAGAGCGAGGAGTACGATGACAGCCTTCTGCTCATACCATGCAATGTTGAACTCGATCGGCAGGTCATTGATGTCGTCCAGTCCGAATACATCCTTCAGTGCCATAGCGATCATAACCAGGGAGAAGGAGTCGTTGCACTGTCCTGCATCCAGAACACGCGGAATTCCATTGATGTCGCCCAGGTTCAGCTTATTGTACTTATACTTTGCGCAGCCTGCTGTCAGAATGATTGTGTCCTTCGGCAGAGCCTTTGCGAACTCTGTATAGTAATCTCTGCTCTTCATACGGCCGTCGCATCCAGCCATAACGATGAACTTCTTGATGGAACCGTTCTTGATGTTTTCAACGATCTTGTCAGCAAGGGACAGGGTCTGCGCGTGAGCAAATCCTCCGACGATTGTTCCCTCTTCAATCTGCTCTGGTGCTTCGCACTTCTTTGCGAGCTCGATGATCTCGGAGAAGTCCTTGTGACCGTTCTCGTCTGCCTCGATGTGCTTGCAGCCCGGGAAGCCTGCAGCGCCTGTTGTGAACATCTTATCCTTATATGTGCTGTTGGCTGTCGGCGGAACGATGCAGTTGGTAGTCATCAGGATCGGACCATGGAAGGAAGTGAACTCTTCTCTCTGCTTCCACCATGCATTTCCGTAGTTACCAACCAGGTTGTCATACTTTCTGAATGCCGGATAGTAGTTTCCTGGCAGCATCTCGGAATGGGTGTAAACGTCAACGCCTGTTCCCTGTGTCTGCTCCAGCAGCATTTCCAGATCCTTCAGGTCATGTCCGGAAATCAGGATTCCCGGATTGTTTCTTGTTCCGATGTTAACCTCGGAAATGATCGGGTTTCCGTAAGCGGATGTGTTAGCCTCATCCAGGTCAGCCATTCCCTGAACACCGTTCTTTCCGGTTTCCAGAGTCAGGTTTATGTACTCGGAAGCGGTCATTGTGTCATCCAGTGTCTGCGCCAGTGCCTTCTGAACGAATGCGTCAACATCCGGATCTTCCTTGCCGAGAACGTTTGCATGCTTTGTGTAAGCAGCCAGTCCCTTCAGTCCGTAAGTGATCAGCTCGCGGAGGCTTCTGATATCTTCATCTACAGTAGCCAGAACACCGACCTCATCGGATGCTGCCTTCTCTTCATAAGCCTCTTCCGGTCCGTTCCACTCTGCAGCTTCCGGCAGGTTGTCGCGGCTGTCTATCTGATGCAGCAGCTTTTCCTTCTCATACAGAGTCTCTGTAATTCTCTCTTTAATTGCTGTGTCATCGAAGTTTGCGTTTGTGATTGTAGTGAACAGGTTCTCTGTTACCATGTGATCAACATCTCTTGGAACTTCCTTGCCCTCGTCACGCATTCTTGTTGTAACTGCGGACAGTCCCTTTGTCACGTAGATCAGCAGATCCTGCAGTCCTGCAGTCTCCGGCTTCTTTCCACATACGCCGCCCTTGGTGCATCCTTTATTTCCTGCTGTCTCCTGGCACTGAAAACAAAACATCTTATCTTCCATAATATCCTCCTTTAGATGATTTCTTTTATTCCCTGCGTCCTTTCCGACGCGCTTCTTTCAAACAACAACTGAAGTATAGCACGGCCCCAGAGCTGTTTCGATAACAAATGTTACATTTCGCAAGATTTTATTCCCTTCTTGCAAAACTTTTAATATCAGCATCCCGAATATCCGGAATGGCTAGAGCAGATCCATCAGCCGTTCCAGATCCGGCACGGTGATCTTCCGCTTTTCCATACAGATCAGGCCTTCTTCCTTCATATGATTCAGTTCTCTGGACACGGAAGGTCTTGCCGCATTCAGAAATTCTGAAAGATCTGCCTGACTCATGGCAAATGCTTTTCCCGGATGATCGGATAAGTAGACCAGCAGGGTCTTCGCGATTTTCTGCCGCAGAGTCGAGCAGCTCATAATCTGCAGCCTCCGGTTTAAGAAATACGCTTTCTTTGCAAACACAGCAATCATATTATGAATCAGCTTCTGGTGCCATTCACAGGCATTTCCGCAGGACTGAAAGGTAAAATTCTTCGGCATCAAAAGAAGATCGGAAGCCTTCTGCGCCTCTGCGTAGTATTCGTAATTCTCCTTATCTAAAAACAGCAGGACCTCGCCGAACATCTCCCCCGGCTCCGTAAAATCCGCCATCACCGCCCTCCTGCAGTCCAGATATTCTTTACCGACCTGAACCTTTCCGGAAAGCAGGATCATCAGATACTCCGGGTGATCTTCTTCATTAAAAACCTGTTCGCCCCGGCCGTATCTCTTCACCCGGGATCCGCTGCAGGACAGACAGTGTCCGATTTCGGACAGATCCATTCCTTTAAACAGAGCACAGGATAACAAGCCGTCCTGATATTTCTGGAGCTCTTTTTCTGTCATACACATTTCTCCTTTCCCTTCGGCCCGCCGCCCGGGAGTATTTTGTCTCACCTGCACCAGTGCACGCCGGAAGGCATCTCCTAAAGTATACCACACGAAAAAAAGAAATAACCAGGGCGTGTATACAGGCAGTTGACAAACTTCCATTTTCTGTATATGATATGAAACTGAAAACGGTTTTCATTTTACGAGAAGGAAGCGAAAACAATGTCAAAATCAGAATACAAGACGCGGCAGAAGGACGCAATCCTGGACTATCTGAAGCAGCATCCGGGAAAACACGTGACCGCCGGGTCTCTTCAGCGTCTGCTGGAAGATGATGGAATACATATCGGAACCACTACGATTTACAGGACCCTGGACCGGCTGGTGGCGGAGAATCAGGTCCGGAAATATGAAAATGGCAGCGGACAGAGCGCCTGCTATGAATATTTAAATGAAGAAACGCGCTGCCATCCGGGCGAGTACCACATGATGTGCGAACGCTGCGGCCGCCTGATCCACCTGCACTGTGAAGAGATGAAGAAAATCACCGATCACATCCAGGCGGGACACGGGTTCACCCTGGACCCGGGGCGCACAGTCCTCTATGGCATCTGCGAAGAATGCCGGCTTCTGGAGAAAGAAGAAAAGAAAAAGAAGGAAGCGGATCACCATGAGAAATAACAGAATTCAGATGCGCAGACTTTCCGTCATTCTGCTTTCTCTTCTCCTGGTCCTCACGGCGGCACTCACTTCTGCCTGCGTGAGGCAAAAAACAGCCGGCAAGGAGAAATCCTCCCCGGCATCCCACAAGCTGAAAATCGTCGCCACGATCTTTACCCCCTACGATTTTGCAAGACAGATCGGAGGAAAAGATGCGGAGGTAAAAATGCTCTTAAAGCCTGGTGAAGAGGCCCATTCCTACGAGCCGACTCCTAAGGACATCCGGGAAATCCAGAATGCCGACCTCTTCATCTATGTCGGAGGAGACAACGACACATGGGTAAAGAAGATTTTACAATCCATGGGAAATAAGGCGCCGAAGTCCATCAAGCTGATCGACCTGACCAGCACGGTAACCGAAGAAGAATCCGAAGGCATGCAGGAAAACCCGGCTGAACGGAATGAACACGCAAAGGATCTGGACGAACACGTCTGGACCTCGCCGGTAAAGGCCATTGAGATCACGAAAAAAATCTCAAAGGAAATGCAGAAACTTGACCCGAAGCACGCCGATGACTACAGAGCGAATACTGCGGCTTACGTAAGAAAACTTTCCCGTCTGGACCGGCAGTTTAAAAAGGTCGTTTCCCATTCGAAGAGGAAAGAAATCATCTTCGCCGACCGCTTCCCGCTCCGGTATCTGGCGGATGAACTGGGGCTGAAATACTACGCGGCATTCTCCGGCTGCTCGGCAAACACCGAGCCGAGCGCCAAGACTGTGTCCTTCCTGACTGATAAGGTAAAGAAAGACCACATTCCGGTCGTGTTCACGATCGAACTGTCGAACCACCAGATGGCCGATTCCATCTGCGAAGTCACCGGGGCCCGCCGCATGACCTTTTACTCCTGCCACAATGTCACGGCAAAGCAGAAACAGGCCGGTGTGACCTACCTGTCCATGATGGAGCATAATGTAAAAGTTTTAAACTACGCGCTGAATCACTGATTCACAGCGCAGCAGCACCGTGCGCGGCAGAGCTTCTGCCGGCGGAATCATACTGCAGAACACAGACATATTCATATAGAAAAGAAAGATGATGACTGATGAACTTAATTAGCTGCAAAAACTTAACCATGAGATACGAATCCAGCTTCTACGCACTGAAAGACCTGAACTTTCATGTAGAAAACGGCGACTACCTCTATATTCTCGGACAGAACGGCGCAGGAAAAAGCACCCTGATCAAGGGGCTCCTGCAGCTGAAGAAGCCGTCTTCCGGGAGCATTACATACGGGGACGGACTGAGCGCAAGCGACATCGGCTACCTTCCGCAGACCACACAGATCCAGAAGGATTTTCCGGCCAGTGTCAGCGAGGTCGTGCTGTCCGGATGCCTGAACCAGATGAAGAGGCGCCCCTTCTACACCCATAAAGAAAGAAAACTTGCAGCGCAGAACATGGAACGGATGGGCATCACGCCGCTGAAAAACAAGTGTTTCCGAGAACTTTCCGGAGGACAGAAACAGAGGGTTCTGCTTGCGCGTGCGCTTTGCGCCACCAGAAAGATTCTCCTTCTGGACGAGCCAGCGGCAGGCCTGGATCCGGTCGTTACACAGGAAATGTATGATCTGATCGACAGGATTAACAAGCAGCTGGGTATTACCATTATCATGGTTTCCCACGATATGCACGCCGCCCTGAAGTATGCAAAACACATTCTGCAGCTTCACCAGCAGCAGCTGTTCTACGGCACGACGGAAGAATACATCGAAAGTGACATCGGACGGAAATTTATCGGAGAATCTGAGGATGCAGGCCTTCTCAGCCAGCATCAGGATCATCCGGAAGACGCAGCCAGTACCGCAGACTCCATTCCGCCGCTAAAGCCGGAATCAGAAAACAGAAAGGGGGAGGAATATGCTTAGTCTGATGAAAGAAATGCTGGAATATCCCTTCATGGTCCGCGCATTCATCGCCGGCACGCTGATCGCTCTCTGCGCGGCACTGCTGGGGGTCAGCCTGGTCCTGAAGCGCTACTCCATGATCGGAGACGGACTGTCCCATGTCGGATTCGGCGCCCTCGCCCTCGCGACAGCCCTGAACGCCGCGCCGATGGCCATCGCCATTCCGATTGTGATCACCGCGTCCGTGCTGATGCTCTGGATCGCCCAGAACAGCCGCGTCAACGGAGACGCCGCCATCGCACTGATTTCCACCGGCTCCATGGCCGTGGGCGTCATGATCATCTCCATGACCAACGGCATGAACGTCGATGTCTATAACTATCTGTTCGGCAGTATCCTGAGCATGTCCCACGATGACATCGTCCTCAGCATCTGCCTTTCCGCCGTCGTCCTGCTTCTGTTTATCCTGTTTTACAACCGGATATTCGCCGTCACCTTCGACGAGAACTTTGCAAGAGCGACCGGAACCAATGCAGGCCTTCTGAACATTATCATCGCCCTTCTCACGGCCCTGGTCATCGTTCTGGGCATGCGGATGATGGGAGCGCTGCTGATTTCTGCCCTGATCGTCTTCCCGCCGCTGACCTCCATGCGCCTCTGCAAGACCTTCCGGACCGTCATCCTGAACTCCTCTGTCATTTCCGTGCTCTGCGTCTGGATCGGCCTGATCCTCTCCTACCTGTTCGGAACCCCGAGCGGCGCCAGCATCGTCATCTGCAACATTATCGCCTTCTGCGCCTACGGCAGCATCGGCCTTGTGACAAAAAAGAACGCGTAAGGGAATCACGGTCTGTAACCCGCATCATTAAAAAATGCCTCCTGAGGATTACTATTTCCCCGGGAGGCATCGCTGTTTTTTTGAACTTTTCTATCCTGTGATGACCGGTCCGGTCATTTCTCTGCTGTCCGGGAAGAATCTGTCCTAGTTCTCCGCCAGACGGCAGTACTTCGCGTAGGTTCCGCCCTGCTGAAGCAGCTGGCTGTGCGTTCCTCTTTCACTGATCACGCCGTTTTCAATCACCAGGATTTCATCCGCATTCCTGATCGTCGACAGACGGTGGGCAATCGTGATGCTTGTGCGGTTCTCCGACAGTTTCTCCAGACTCTTCTGGATGTACTGCTCACTTTCATTATCCAGCGCGCTGGTCGCCTCATCCAGAATCAGAATCGATGGGTTCTTCAGGAAGATTCTCGCGATGGAAACTCTCTGTTTCTGGCCGCCGGACAGCCTGGTTCCCCGCTCGCCTACAAAAGTCTCGTATCCGTCCGGAAGTGACATAATGAACTCATGGAGATCCGCTTCTTTTGCAGCACGGATAATCTCCGCGTCAGAAGCGCCCGGCTTTCCGTAAGCAATATTTTCTTTTATCGACCCGGAGAAAATATAGACATCCTGCTGGACGATTCCAATGGTCTTTCGCAGAGACTCCAGGCGGATTTTCCGGACGTCCTGCCCGGCGATTTCAATACTTCCCTTCGTCACATCATAAAATCTCGGAAGGAGGGAGCAGATGGTCGTCTTTCCTCCGCCGGAAGGTCCCACCAGCGCGATGGACTCTCCGTGCGGAACGGTAAAGTCGATATCATTTAAGACATCTTCATTTTCATCATATTTAAAGGCTACATGATGGAAGCTGATGTCCCCCTCCGGGTCCTTCAGATCTTCCGCATCCGGCGCATCGACGATCTCCGGCTCCGCCTCGATGACCTCACGGAAACGCTTGAATCCCGAGAAGCCCTTCTGCAGCATCTCCGTCAGCTCCACCAGAATCTGAATCGGGCTGATGAAAATTCCTATATAGATGGCGTACATGGCCAGATCCGACGCTGTCATCTCCCCTTTTGCGATGAAATAACCGCCAAATACCAGCGTCACCAGATACATCATGCCGATAAAGAAGGTATTTCCGCTCTGGAAGGTTCCCATCGCCCGGTAATTGTCCTTCTTGGAAACAAGGAAAGCCTCATTTCCGGCATCGAACTTCTGCTTTTCGATGTCTTCATTTGCAAACGCCTGCACCATGCGGATTCCCGACAGCGAATCCTGCAGGGATGCGTTGATGTCACCGATCTTTCTGCGGTTGTCCGTGAAAGTCATCTGCATCCGGTTGTTCTGCCTCAGGCTCACCAGAATCATGACAAAAACCACCCCGGCAAGGATGAACGCCAGTTTCCACTGAATCAGGAACAGAAAGACAAAGGATCCGATCAGCTTGACGATGGAAATAAACAGGTTTTCTGGTCCGTGATGGGCCATTTCCGAGATATCAAACAGGTCGGAGACCAGCTTGCTCATCATCTGACCCGTATTATTTTTGTCGTAATAGGAAAAGGACAGCTTCTCATAATGCTCGAACAGTTCCTGCCGCATGTCCCGCTCCATCCGGGCGCCCATGATGTGGCCCTGACAGCTGACGTAGTATTTACAAAGGGCCTGAATAATGTAGGCAGCGAAGAAGCCCGCCGCAATCAGCGGCAGCCGGTGCAGAATCGCCTGACCATCCTTCAGGAACAGCGTCTTCGTCAGCACTCTGAGCGCCTGCGGAAAGGCCAGATCCACGATGCTGATCACGGCCGCGCAGAATAAGTCAAAATAGAAAACCGCGCGGTAGGGCCTGTAGTACTTGATAAACTTCCCGATTGTCTTCATGAATAACACCCATTCCTTATTTCACAGAGAACATCTGCAAAAAACAAATGTTCTCATTCCATTTAAACACAGTATTAATTATTATACCCTATATCCATCAGAAGGGAAACAGTCGGATTCGTCACACCCGGCATTCAGGAAAAAGATAAAATTCTTCATTGCTATAGTATGAACACTTGTTTTCATGGTATACTGAATCAGAACCTTACCGTATTATTTCTAAGGTAAAGTTATGCACAGAATTCATGAAATGGGGAATTACTATGAACAAAAAGAAAATGGAAGGGCGGTCAAAGTCCGCAAAACGCAGCTGCCGGCTGCTGCTGACCCTGCTGCTGGCTCTGGCCATGACCTTTACGATGGCCGGATGCAGCACGACCTCTTCATCCGGAAGCAGCACGCATCACAGCAATACTGCGTCATCACAGGAAAAAACAACTTCCCGTCAGGACGGGTCGAAAAACCTGCATCACGCCGTCTCGGCAAGCGCGGCCAATGCATCAGGAGTAAAAGCAGGAAGCTCATCCGGCGCCGTCAACTTATCCAAAGTTCCGGCCTATAAAAACAGTCCTTACACGACACTGAACGGAAATACTCCGGCCTTCTCCTCTTCCCAGCTGACCAGACGCTCTTATGAGAGGTATGGTTCTCTGGATTCACTGGGACGCTGCACGACCGCTGTTTCCAGCATCGGACGCGACCTGATGCCAACCACCGAACGCGGCAGCATCGGCATGATCAAACCGACCGGATGGCACACCATCCGTTATTCCTTTGTTGACGGAAAATATCTCTACAACCGCTGCCACCTTATCGGCTACCAGCTGACCGGAGAAAACGCCAACGAGCGCAACCTGATCACCGGAACAAGATACATGAACGTTCAGGGAATGGAGCCATTCGAGTCGGAAGTCGCAGACTACATCAAGCGCTCCGGAAATCACGTCCTGTACCGGGTAACGCCGATCTTCAAAGGTCACGAACTCGTGGCCCGCGGCGTCCACATGGAAGCAGAATCCGTTGAAGACCACGGCCACGGCGTAAAATTCAACATTTACTGCTATAACGTCCAGCCGGGTGTAAAAATCAACTACGCAACCGGCGGCAGCACCGCCACGAACGGTGAAAGCGGCACTCACGGCGGAAGCACGCCGACCTACAGCAATGGAAGCTCGAGTCAGTCTTCTTCACACCACGACAATGCGCGTCATACATATGTCGTCAACGTCAACACCAAGGTCTTCCACCTGCCGTCCTGCAGCTCGGCAAAACGGACCCTGGAAAAGAACAAGCGCACCATGAGGGTGAAACGCTCATTTCTGATTGAACACGGCTACCGTCCGTGCAAAAACTGCAATCCATAAAAAGGCGTTTTCCCTTGATGAAAAGGGCGGAATCCTGAAGGAATATTTCCACAGGATTCCGCCCTTTTACTTTTGTCACTGATTGATGAGAAAGTGAATTTATTTTTCAAGAGGAAGTCTGACGCCCATTTCCTTCAGGCTGTCTTCCATTGCCTGATGACGCTCCCACTTCGGAAGCTCACCTTCCTGCCAGTATTCTTTAATGGCCTGACGGGCAGCGTAGATAGTCTGTACCGGCAGGGTGAAATGCATCTCACCTTTATCTCGGATAAAGCTGTACTGCATGTACAGGTTGGTGTAGTAAGAATATGTCGGGAAAACCACCATGAAGGCCGGATTTCCCGACTGAAAAAAAACAGAGTCGGGAAATGGCTCCTTTTGGGCGGGTTTCCCGACTCCAAATACGTAAAAGAGACGGGTGGCTATGCACTCGTCTCTTGGTCATCGATATCTTGGATATATACGACGTTCCGCTTGCTGATCGAGCTTCGCCTTTGGCTCGCTCTCTCAGGCGGCGAAAGCATAAGGCCTTCTCATCATTCGCGGTTCGCTTGCGCTCCCGCTCATGAGAGCAAGCGCCATTACGACGTGCGGCTCGCCAGTCGCAAGGCCAGTTCTCCCTATAGCGTATCTGCGTCTACGGCTCCGATGGCTGCGGTTCTCATGTCGTCGTTCGGGTTGATCTTGCGGATGAAGAGCAGGGCCAGGATGACCATGAGGATGCCGCATGGGAGGGAAATCCAGGCGCTTCTGGTGAATCCGGCAATGACGTAGGTAATACAGGATATTGCTGCTACGGTCATCGCGTATGGAAGCTGTGTGGATACGTGGTTCATGTGGTAGCACTGTGCTCCCGCGGAGGACATGATCGTTGTATCAGAAATCGGTGAGCAGTGATCTCCGCAAACCGCGCCGGCCATGCAGGCGGAAATGGAGATGATCATCAGACGATAGTCGGAAGAACCGAAGATACCAGTGACGATCGGGATCAGGATTCCGAATGTTCCCCAGGATGTTCCTGTAGCAAAGGACAGGATGCAGCCGATAATGAATACAACTGCCGGCAGCAGGGACATGTAGCTGGATGCATATGTCTGTACGAAGTGCTTTACGAATACGGTAGATCCGAGGCTGTCTGTCATGGCCTTCAGGGACCATGCAAAGGTCAGAATCAGGATCGGGGCTACCATGGCTTTGAATCCTTCCGGAACGCAGTCCATGAATTCTTCAAAGCTCATGATTCTGCGTGCCATGTAGAAGATCAGAGTGAAGACCAGTGCGAAGAAGGAGCCGTATGCCAGTCCGACAGAAGCATCACTTCCTGCAAATGCCTTTACCAGGGAAGCTCCGGAGAAGAATCCGCCTGTGTAGATCATTCCCAGTACGCAGCAGATAATCAGGACGATGATCGGAACGACCATGTCTGCTACGGTTCCTCTGCTGTTCGGAATCTCTGACTCATCCGGATACGGACGCTCCGGGGTCGTGAACAGATCATTGTTATGAATCGCGTTTCTCTCATGTGCAACCATCGGTCCGAACTCTGTGCTTGTCAGTACGATGGAGAACATGAACACGATGGTCAGCAGTGCATAGAAGTTATATGGGATGCACTGGATAAATACTGTAAATCCATTGTGGCCTTTAACCATTCCGGAAACCGCTGCAGCCCAGGAAGAAATCGGGGCGATAACACATACCGGAGCAGCCGTTGCATCGATCAGATAAGCGAGCTTTGCTCTGGAAATATGATGATGGTCTGTGATCGGACGCATAACGGATCCTACAGTCAGACAGTTGAAGTAGTCGTCGATGAAAATCAGGATTCCCAGGACGATCGTCGCGATAGACGCACCCTTCCTTGACTTGATGTGTTTTGACGCCCACTTTCCGAATGCTGCGGAGCCGCCTGCCTTATTCATCAGCGCAACCAGCACACCCAGAATGACCAGGAAAATCAGGATTCCAACGTCGTAGTGGTCAGACAGGGATGCGATCAGTCCGTCCTTATAGACGTGGTTCATGGTTCCCGCAAAACTAAATCCGGAATACAGAAGACCTCCGGCGATAATTCCGACAAACAGGGAACTGTATACTTCCTTTGTTACAAGAGCAAGGCCGATGGCGATAATCGGCGGAACCAGAGACCATGCCGAGTTTCTGGCACTGGCCTTGGTCGTTACCATCGCCGCAATAATCAGGAACACGATTACCACGCCGAAGGCGATCAGACTGGCCATGCCTCGTCTGCTCTTCTTTTCTTGTTGATTACTCATGAGCAATCTCCTCTCCCTTCAGTTAGAAACTTTGATAAAATGATAATGACATAAAAATAAACAGCTGATGCGAAATCAGCTGCCTGAACAATTCCTGCACGAAACGTGCTCCGTCATACTCAGTCTCCCCCTTCCGGGAAGGGCTGCACATACGACAAAAACAACACGCCAGGGTAATAATCCAGGATAGCGCTCCGCATTCTTCACGCGCCTTTAATAAATCCGCGCTCTGCGACAGTCGCACAGATGTTATTCTGTACGCCCAGCTGAAATCTCCCGTACATGAAAGATTCAACCTCGGCACCCCTACCTTTCCGTTTCCCGGATATGTACATCCATAAGGAAAACCTACTCATTAGCGGGTGCGCCTCTATCTCTTCTGTTTATTATGGTAATTAGTGTCTCATAGATTTATCAATCTGTCAACCGCATCTGACAATTTCTGCACAGTTTTTTGTGCAAAATAACAAAATCCCCGTCCGCGGCTGTATGTCCGCGAGCGGGGAAATGATTCGCCTGCCTGTTTTCCTATAACGAATAGAATGCCCTGACCGCCCTGCTGCATGCGATCGAAAGCATCGGTTAATTACCGGTTTTTACCGGAATGTCGGCACTGGCGGGGTCAGCCGCTCCGGCATGGAATATCCATTCTCCTCATCCAGACGGGAATGGAAAATACAGCAGTTTCCCAGCGGAACCTTCCAGAGGCCGCGGTCTTTCGTCAGTGCCGTGAGAATCCCGTGAAGTGCCATGCCGTGCGTGACCACCAGTACAGATTTCTCTTCCGGGTGCTCTCCTGAAGAAAACGGAGATTCGATTCCCTCAGTTTTCACACCGTCCGCAGAAATTTTCCCTGCAGACCTGCGCAAAGCATCAAGGAAGACACTGACCCGGGCAATCAGGTGATCCGCACTTTCTACGCCGTCAATCGGCTTCCCCTTCCACGGATCATTGATATAATCCATTTCCTCATCCGACAGGTCCTCCCACTTTCTACCTTCTACCGGACCAAAATCGATCTCGATGATCTGCTTTTCCGTGATGATCTGTTTTTCCGGAAATCCGCTGACCAGAGCCGCGGTCTCCCTGGCGCGGTCCAGCGGACTGGCATAGACTCTGCAGAATCGGATGCCCCTCTTTCTGCACCATTCTGACGCCTCTTCCGCCTGTTTTCTTCCCGCTTCATTCAGCGCGATGTCTCTCTGTCCCTGAAGCAGATGCTGACGGTTGTAGGGCGTCTCTCCGTGCCGCATAAAATATACATTGATACAAGTGCCCATCATCAGCCTCTAACGCATCTGCGCATAAATCATGCGCTGGAATTCTGAAGCTGCACGCTTCGGGCTCTTAATCTGCACCTTTCCGCCGAATTTAAATACCCAGGCATAGAAGGAAGGGCCGAGCTGCGCGGCTGCTGTCACCTGGAAACGATTACGGCTGATGGTATGCGTGTTAACATTTTCACCGAACTTTGCGATAATATCGTTCATAACGGAATTCTCACAGAGCAGCTGTACAGAAACTGTGTCCTCATTAAACGGATCGAAAATCCTGTTTCTGTAATCCATCAGATCCATGCCCTCCGGCAGCGGAGCTCCGTCTTCATCCAGAACCTCAACGTTCTCCAGTCTTTCCGCTCTGAATTCTGCAATTCCCTGCAGCTTCTCCAGCCAGGCGATCAGATGACATCCCGACTCATCACACCAGAAGGCGTACGGCGTTGCCTTATAGACTTCACCGTCATGGCGCAGAACCCTCTGCTTGTCCGGCGTATATTCCAGATAGCGGAACAGAATCTTCTTTCCCCTGTCGATGGCATCGCTGACTGCCGCATACTCATCCAGTTCCAGCGATTCATCGCGGTGCGCGTGACGCAGAACCGAAGCATGACCCATCAGCGCGTCATGCTGATAACAGCTTCCCATCTTCGCGATTTTCTCCGTCAGTTTTTCGGCTTCCTTATCCGTCAGAAGCGGAGATGACAGGATTACATCTTTCAGCAGCTTCATTTCATCGTAGGACAAAGCGTGCTCTTCAAGGTAGTAACGATTTGGCGAGCTTTTCATAAACACAATCTTATAGCCAATATCCATCAGCAGATTCATATCGGTTTTGATGGTTTTCCTCTCCGCTGTCATTCCCAGAGAATTGATATACTCCAGAATTTCATTCGTCGTTACTGGATGATCCTTATCCGTCTTCTCATAAAGCAGCCTCAGAATATACAGGAGTCTCGCCTTCTTGATATTTGTCTTTTCAAGCATCGTGACATTCCTTTCCTTTAATTATTAATTGTACATTATATATTTCCACTATAAATGAATTCTCTTTGATACATTTCCTATTATACCATCCAGGCGTGACTAATGCATCCTTAATTGTGAAAATTTACAGAAATAAATCTCACGTTGATTGTAAAATGAAGTTGGACACCTGAATAACTAAAAGATCCATGGCAGGA
>CAJMLL010000015.1 GCA_905214225.1 uncultured bacterium
TTCATGATCAACAGTGTTTTATTTTTTCACTGTCTCTCATAAGGGGAGCATATCAGAAGCGTCGGGTGGGTGCCCGGGAACTTGTTGTCGTCTAACGGGCAGACAACAGAAAAAGGGGCAGAATTCCGCAAAATCCTGCCCCTTTTCTGTTGATAGAACATTGAATATTATATAAATAACTGCATTATGGTCAATTCACCATCGCATTATATTTATATCGATACATTACTCCGCAATTTCCTTCACGAACTGTTTTCCGTACTCGCGGCACTCTTCAATCGCCTGCTGGTCCGGAACCCACAGCTTCTTCAGGCCGTCATCAACAACTTCGAATCCTGCGCCCTTCAGCGCTTCGCTGATCTGCTTTACCGCATCTCCGCTCCATCCGTAGCTTCCGAATGCCGCAGCCTTCTTATTCTTAAACTTGAGGCCCTTCATCATCTCCAGAATTCCGCCGATCGCGTAGGAAAAGGCGTAATTGATTGTCGGGGAGCCGACCAGGACAGCCTTGGACTGGAAGACCTCTGTCAGGATATCATTCTTATCGTCCTTTGCCGCGTTCATCAGCTTTACACGGACAGAAGGGTCCGCCTCGCGGATGCCGTCCGCAATCGCCTCAGCCATTGTTCTTGTGGAATTCCACATAGTATCGTAAACCAGCGTGATCTGGTTCTCCTGATATTTGTCTGCCCAGGCAAGGTACTGCTTGATAATGCCCTCTGGATCATTCTTCCAGATGACGCCGTGGCTCGGGCAGATCATGGAAAGCGGCAGATTCATCGCCAGAATCTCTTTAATCTTCTTTGTGACCATCGGGCTGTAGAGATTCAGGATGTTTGCGTAGTATTTCTCAGCCTGATACATGAGCGCAGAGCGGTCAACCGTGTCATCGTACAGAGATTCCGTCGCATAGTGCTGTCCGAATCCGTCATTGCTGAACAGAATATTGTCCCCGGACATATACGTAAACATGGTGTCCGGCCAGTGCAGCATCGGCGCCTCCACGAAGGTCAGCGTCGTTCCGCCCAGATCCAGTGAGTCTCCGGTCTTCACATTGACGAAGTTCCAGTCCGTATGATAGTGTCCGCGGATGATCGCCTCCCCCTTCTTGGTGCAGTAAATCGGCGTCCCTTCCGGCATCTCGCGCATCAGTTCCGGCAGAGAACCGCTGTGGTCAATCTCATTATGGTTCATGACGATGTAATCGATGTCCTTCAGGTCGATCTCTTCCTTCAGGCGCGCAACGAACTCCGTGTCATACGGCTGCCAGACCGTATCGATCAGCGCCGTCTTCTCATCGCCTCTGACCAGATACGCATTATAGCTGGACCCCTTGTCCGTTGAAAACTCATCGCCGTGGAAGTGCTTCAGCTCCCAGTCAACCTTGCCGACCCATGTTACTCTCTCCGTAATTTTCTTTCCCATCGTTCTGCTCCCTTCAATATTCCTATCAATTCCTTGTTATTACCAATTCCTTAACTGTGTTTTTATTATAGGGTGAGGCGGGAGCAGTTTCCGTTGTCTGTACCACATTTTATAGCTTCTTGCGCATTTCTTTTTTGTCGACAAAACTCTCCCGGCCAGGGGCCGATGCCCTGAAACGCAGAAATCCCGCCGGGAAATGGCTGAATACCACTCCCGACGGGCATTGAAAACTACAGAATATACGCGTTGACGATCTCGCCGTAATACGCGATATGCGCATCCTTGTTGGCGCCGCAGGCCTCGCTGCCGACGTCCTGCGGGTAGAAATCCGCGAATTTCTTATCGATCAGCTCCAGCTCCTACTTCTGGCGGAAGACGACGCGGCACTCCAGCGTCAGCGGACCTTCCTCCCCTTTCGGACAAAATCCACCCCGCAAGAAAACAAATCGTACGCACAGAATGAAAATCTCACTCTTATGCGTACGTTAACTTTCATTGTTCAGTTATTTACTACCCGTCTGCAGGATCTTTAATCAAAAGCTTCCCGCAGAACGCGATTCCTTATGCCAGAGCCTTGAAGTAAATCAGGACGATCACTCCCAGGATGATTCTGTACCAGCCGAAAACTTTGAAATCGTGCTTTTTAATGTAGTTCATCAGGAAACGGATGATCAGCATGGACACAATGAATGCGACGACCATGCCCACGATCAGGACCGCCAGCTCATTGCCCTGGAAGGCAAATCCGTATTTTGCCAGCTTCAGCAGGCTGGCGCCGAACATGACCGGAACAGCCAGGTAGAAGGTGAATTCTGCCGCGGTTTTACGGTCGACACCGATAAGGAGTGCGCCGAGAATAGTGGCTCCGGAACGGGAAGTTCCCGGGAATACCGCCGCAACCAGCTGGAACATGCCGATGACAAAAGCTGCGCGGTAGGTCAGGCGGTCAATGCTGCGGACGATCGGACGTGTGTGCGCATTGTGGTTTTCTGCGAGGATGAACATGACACCGATGATGATCAGCATGATGGCGACGCAGAGGTAATTATAGAAATGGGCCTCAATCGCATCGTCCCATTTCAGACCGACGATAACGGCCGGAATGCAGGCCACGATGACCTTGAACCACATCGACCAGACGTCTTTCCTCAGGTAATGCTCCTCTTTATTCGTCGAAAACGGCCAGATCTGATGCCAGAAGGTCACGACAACGGCGAGAATCGCGCCCAGCTGGATCACGACCAGGTACATATCGTAGAATGACGATCTGACCTGCATCGGCCAGATGGAATTCAGCAGAATCATATGTCCTGTGCTCGAAATCGGAAGCCACTCGGTGATTCCCTCAACGATGCCGAAGACAATGGACTGGATTATTGCAATCATATTTTTCTCCTTCCATTTATCAGGATTTTATGTCTATGATACTCGCTTCTGCACAGGAATTCATAAACAGAAGTTCAACAGTCCGTAAATCTGCAGTTTATTCCGCGCCATCCAGAACATCTTTATCTCACTGAATGACATTTCCTGCGCCGGATCTGCCTCCGATTCTCTTCCTGCGTGACAATATCCGCTACATTATACCAAAGTCTGCGCAGTAGTTCACGTAAATCCGCCCGAGTTAAGAAAAATTCACGCATTCAACATGAATGAAGTGTGTTAAACCCAGCAAAATGGGTTATAATATTAGTAATCGTTGTACAGAATGTTGTACAACACAGCAGATCATAGAGACACAGATGTCCTTTCTAAACCCTTATGGGCAGGATAAAAGACTGAAAGTTTAGAAAGAAGTATGCAAATTCGTTACAGAAAGTTCATTCTGGAGGTTTGATATGAAATTTTACGAGGCAAAAGTTAAAGAAATCAAGAAAGAAACGAGTGATACATACAGCTTCATCATGGACATTCCGGAGGGCTTCAGCTGGAAAGCCGGTCAGCATGTTCTCTGGAAGCTGAAAGACTATAAAGTTCCGGAAGGCGAGAAAGATTCCCGAGTATTCACCATCGCATCCGCTCCGGAAGACGGATTCCTGATGTTCACCACGAGAATCACGGAGCTCCATTCCGGATTCAAAGACATTCTTCTGAATAAAATCCAGCCGGGAGACATCATTATGGCTGCAACCCCGCTCGGAAACTTCACCCTGGATGCAGAAGACTACGCGAAAACGCTGATTATCGCCGGCGGCATCGGCATTACCCCGATCCGGTCGCTTCTCAGAAGCTATATGGAGCATCCGGTCGAGGGTCATCAGATCACCCTTCTGTATTCCGATGACCGCGGAGAATACGCTTATGAAGACTTCTGGAAAGAACTGAAGGAAAAGCTTCCGGACATCGAGCTGAACTTCCTGACCACCCGTGAAAAATTCACCTGCATGACTGACGGCTTTGCCGGTGATGCAGGAGACGATGCCGAATACCTGGTTGCCGGTTCCCCGGGAATGAACACCGCATTTACAGAGAGACTGACTTCCCTCGGCATTGATTCCGGAAACGTAAAGACAGACATCTTTATGGGATACTGATTCTTCTTCCTTCTTAACCTTTTGAAAGGCACTGCCGCCCCAATCTCGGATGTACACCGGGCGGCAGCGCCTTTTTCTCTGCCGCAGATGAAAACGCTTCCCAGAATACGTCCAGAATTCAAGTATACAGTATACTCGCATACTCATCGCCGCCCTCTTTCGATCAGCAGTTGTATAACACAATAACATAAAAACACAAAAAGACGCCTGATCGTATGAATCCATCAATATTCATACGGTCAGGCGTCTACCAATCAACTACCATAATCATCAATTACCGTGCGGGCAATTACATAGCTCCGAGGCGTACCCACTCTTCCGGCTCCTGATAATCATAACCTTCATACAAACTATCCATCTTCTTAGTCTCCATAATCAATCCATCCTTTCCTGCGGATTCTTAATTTCTCATCCGCAATTCATCAATCCATAAAACAATCTGTGCATTAATCCTTATGCACTTGTTTTCTATGCCAATAATATACCAAAAAGATTGTGTAGAGTCAAGCTTTTTTATATCATAAAATAAAATTATTTCGTTTTATTTTGTGTCCACACACAAATACGCCTATGTTGTATTCAAATATGTGTCTATAACACATATTTTTGGGTTTTTCTTCCAGTTTCCGCCGGCAGGAAGCGGATGCAGAGATTACCGGACGGGCGGCCACGGATGCCGGTGTCCCCTTGCGCGGCAGAATTTTGTCCTCTGGGAACAGAAAAAGAGCCCCGCCCAAAAGGACGAGGCTCTCAGATGTGCAATTTTCAAGCGGATCGATGAAATTCACCGGTCCATACGGATTGTTTCCCCACTATTTGGAAGCGGTGTAGGCTGTGACTGTCTTGGTCGCGGAGTCGTAGTGAACGGTGTTTCCATTCTTGTCGATGTATGGCAGTCCTGCGTTACTCCAAACCTGCCATCCGTCGCTGTACAGGGAGGAGTTGGTGTAACCCATAACCCAGGCATCCCACAGGGTAACGGATGCTCTCCATCCGGATCCGCAGAAGAAGGACAGATGCTTGCTGGAATCTACGCCGTCAGCCTTCCACAGTGCCTTGATCTCGGATGCGCTTCTCATGGTGTAGTCCGGGTTCTGATATCTGGAAACGGAGCTGTTCCAGTTTTCTCCGGAAGGTGAGAATACAGTGCCTGCGATACGGCCTGCCAGATCATGATATCCATATCCGGAGGAAAGTCCGTCCCACTCAGCCTTGGTTCTGGTATCGACGCCCTGGAAATCGGACTTCTTCAGACCTGCTTCGAACTCAGATGTTGTGTCGATTACGTCTGGATTCAGTGCCTTCGTTGCGCCGAAATCGGACTTCTTAGCTGTATTGATGGTCTTTTCCAGTGCATAGCCGTCGTTGGTCCATGTGTGCAGGAGTCCGCTCATGATATGTGTATTATCAACACCGAGGTACTTCAGGATAACGGCGATTCTTGCTGCTGCCAGAGCATCGCTCTGTCCATTCGGAGCGGTTACGATGACGCAGCTGTCCTTGGTAATTCCATAGCGCTCAACCAGGGAGATCAGCTTGGCATCGTCGATCTGTCCGTCAGAAGTGTGGCGCAGTCTGTAGCTAGAGGATGTGTCTCTGTCTGTTTTTTCATATGGCTCAAAGTCATCTGTACTTGCTGGGATGGCACCCGGAACATGTCCCGTTGTTGCATACTTAGACTTGCTCCAATCGATAGTAGCATCTGCATCATATGATCCATCAGATGCATACTTTCCATTATCTGCATACTCAGCATGCAGAATGACGATGTTCTTGCTGCTGCCGACCAGTTTCTTTGCTGTGGCATTCAGTGCTGTTCCCTTAACCTGATGGTCGGAAATGTTCTTAACCAGGGAAGCCGGAACGTACAGGCTGTAGTTCTTATAGCTTGATGTCTTGACATTTCCCTTGTTGATCAGATTCTTTGCGTTGTAGGTGCAGACGCTTCTGAATCCCTTCTTATTGATCAGATACTTGGCAACTGCCTTGGCATCTTTTCCGTTTGTATCGTAAACGATGTAGCTGTTGCTCTTTGTCATCTTATTTGCGGAAATCTCGCGGTTCAGATAATCCTTTGTTGTCAGATTCTCTGCTGCCGGAAGTCCCTTTGCATTTTCTGCGTAATCAGCGTTCAGCCAGTCTGCAGAGAAGTTAACTGCGTTGGACAGGTGGCCGCCTCTCTTGGCGCCGTCCAGTGCCCAGCCGCTGTATGCGTCTGCGTTTCTCGCATCGATCAGAATGGTGTGTGAACTCTTGTCGGATGCATACTTCAGAACCTCGGATGTCTTGGTGCTGGAGCAAATGCCGACTTTAACCTTTACCTTCTTGGAAAGGGTCTTGCCATTTTTACCTTTTGTCTTAACAGTAATGTAGGTTGTACCGAGTTTCTTTCCGGTGATCTTTCCTGTCTTGCTGACAGAAGCAATCGATGTGTTGCTGCTCTTGTAGGTCAGTGCCGCCTTTGCGTTGGACGGATAAACCTTGACAGAAAGCTTTGCCGGATCTGCAGTTGTCATGCTCAGGGAAGATTTAACGGTAATCTTGCTTGGCTTGACGGATGCAGCATGCGCAGAGATGGTGCTCATTCCTGAGAACGCAGTTGTGATGGAAGCTGCGAGCAGGAGAACAGAGAACTTGCGCAGTGCGGAACTGTTCTTTTCCATGAAATACCTCCTATTAACAAATAAAATCCCATTAATGCAAATGAAAACGTCATTTTGTCTTCATCAGATCATCTTATTTATTATAGCCATTTTGGTATTTCCTATCCCATTGATTTTTTATATAGCGGCCGGGTGATCCAGAAGGCAGCGATTACAGCCTCATTCCCCCTGACATCACGGCCATGCCTGCCGCCCCGCATTCTGCAATTTCTCTCTTCTGCACCGGATCCGGACGGCACGCCGGGAACGCGCCTTCTATCCGCATTCCGCCGATTGCATACACCGGAATGGAAACGGATTCGCAGACATCCCGGAGAAATCCGAGGCCCCTTGGCGGGAGGCCTTTCTTGCAGTCGGTCGCATAAACATGGCCGGCAAAAAGATATGCTGCACCGAGCTGCTCTGCTTCGACGGCATCTTCCGGGGAATGCACGGAACAGCCGGTCAAAAAGTTATCCGGTATCTGCCGGCCCTTTTCCGCAAGTTCCCGCAGACAGAAAAGCGGCAGGTGGATGCCGGCCGGAGTTATTTGACTGCTGGATATATTCTGTATACATCCATTCTCTTTATTGACGCTTTTGCTGCCGTCGTTTACTTTCCCGGCATCGATATTTCCAGTATCTGCGCCGGCGCCCAGTGCTTCCAGCGCCGGCAGAAAGCTGTGCAAAATGCAGGGCACCTGGCGCTGTGCGCATCTTGCCAGGACACTTTTTGCCAGATTAATGTATTCCTCTTCAGGAAGGTCCTTCTCCCGCAGGACGATGGCCCGGGGCTGAAGCTGGCAGATCCGGTCAATCTGTGAAAGAAAGGGACGAACCGGCAGATGCCGGTTCGTCACGAAAATGGTATGGTTGAAAGGTGTGTTTTGTGTATTCATAAAGGCCTCGGCTCTCTGCTTTTATACGTAGATGTAGTCGGCCATGACTGGCTGCAGGCCCTGATTTCCGATGGCGTCGTAGACTTCCTGGAAGCTGCGGCGGTCGTCGGTCTCGAACTGATCGTCGCCCTTCTCCTTGACCTTGTCGGAATGCTCGCCGACGCCGGTCTTGGAGTCTGCGGAGATCTTGGTGCAGCAGATCTTGATCAGGTTGTCTCTGACTTCCGGGCGCTCTCTTGTGGAGATTGTGATGCTGGCAAACGGCATGAACAGGCGGTAAGCGCAGACGACCTGAAGCAGCTGTGCCTCGTGAACGTCCATCGGGTTGATCTTATCGTTGTTGATGATCGGGCGCAGGCGCGGACAGGAGAAGGAAATCTCGGCGCGCGGATACTTGCGCTGGATGTAGTAGGCATGCATGGCGGTTGCATAGGCATCCTTGCGGAAATCGTCCAGGCCCAGAAGTGCCGCGAATCCGACACCTCTCATGCCGCCCATCAGCGCTCTTTCCTGAGCACAGACGCGGTATGGGAAAATTCTCTTGTTGCCGGCCAGATGCAGCTGCTTGTACTTATCCGGGTTATAGGTTTCCTGGAACACGGTGACATAGTCCGCGCCGCACTGGTGCAGATAGGCGTACTCATCGGAATTCATCGGATAAACCTCCACGCCGACAACGCGGAAATACTCACGCGCGATCTCGCAGGCGCGGCCGATGTACTTCACATCCGACATTCTGCGGCTTTCGCCGGTCAGAATCAGAATTTCCTGAAGGCCGGACTTTGCGATGGCGGCCATTTCCTGATGGATGCCCTCATCATCCAGCTTGGCTCTCTTGATCTTATTATGACAGTTAAATCCGCAGTAGATGCAGAAGTTCTCGCAGTAATTGGCGATATAAATCGGCGTAAACATGCAGATGGAATTACCAAAATGCTTTCTCGTCTCTTTCTGGGCTTTTTCTGCCATTTCTTCCAGGAACGGCTGTGCTGCCGGTGAAAGCAGCGCTGCCAGATCTTCCGGCGAGCAGGAGTTATGGTCCAGCGCGCGGCGGACATCTCTTGCGGTGTATTTACTGTAATCATAGTTCTTCCGCGCTTCCAGCACATCGTCCAGAATCGTGGCCTTGTCCAGGACTTCCATGCCCGGAAGGTATTTCATCGGGTCTACATTGTTATGCTTCTGCAGCCTGATGATCTCGTCATTTAATATACTTTCATTAACATGATCGGCTTCACTCATGATCTTTCCTCCAATCTCGTATTTCCCGTTACTCTGCTGCTTCCTGCGGCTTTACCTCATGCAGGAATCCCGTCAGCGGGTCAGATGCTGCGGCACCCTTGCTTCTGACTCTTCCGAGACCTGCCAGGTATCCTTCGCGTCCTGCCTCAATGGCCTTCTTATAGGCGCCTGCCATCATTGCGACATCACCTGCCGTTGCCAGCCCGGTGTTAGCCATAATTGCGGCTGCTCCCATTTCCATAGCTTCGCATGCCTGGGACGGACGGCCGATTCCCGCATCTACGATGATCGGAAGGTCGATTTCATCAATCAGAATCTGGATGAACTCCTTAGAAGCAAGTCCCTTGTTGGAGCCGATCGGGGATCCCAGCGGCATAATGCAGGCTGCTCCCGCGTCTCTCATGTCTCTGGCCGCGTTCAGGTCCGGGAACATATACGGCATGACGACAAAACCTTCCTTAGCAAGGATTTCCGTTGCCTTGATGGTTTCCTCGTTATCCGGAAGCAGATATTTGGAATCTCTCATGATCTCGATCTTTACAAAATCTGTCTTGCAGAGTTCTCTGGAAAGACGCGCGATGCGTACCGCCTCTTCAGCGGTTCTGGCCCCGGATGTGTTCGGGAGCAGGGTAACATTGTCCGGAATGTAGTCCAGAATGTTGGCCAGTCCGCCCTCGTTGGCTCTTCTCAGGGCCAGGGTGACGATCTGCGCACCGGCATTTTCTACCGCTGCCTTGATTAAATCCAGGGAATACTTTCCAGATCCCAGAATAAAGCGGGATGTAAATTCATGTCCGTTCAGAGACCATGTATCTTTTTCCATTTCAATCCTCCTGTGCTTATCCGATGTTGATTAATTTTTGTTCTTCCTGAAGCGCGCCGGGCTGCCGGATTCTGCACCGGCGATGGATGAACGATTTCATCGCCGGCAGCCTTTCACCGTTTTTTACCGATTCATATTGTTCTCTTGTTCATAAATTTTTGTCCGGCGCTGTGCCGGGGTGAATCAGCCTCCTCCGACAAAGCTGACTACTTCAAGCACGTCGCCGTCGTGAAGCTCGGTCTTCCCGTATGTTTCCCGATCGACGATCTTCAGATTCAGTTCGCAGACGATAACTGCAGGATTGTACTTCTTCTGCTGAAGATACTCCTGCAGGGTCGTTCCGTCCGCAAGCTGAACCGAATCGCCATTCGCTGTGATCGTCATGTCTTCTCCTTTCTCCGTTTTCTGTATAGAAAAAAGGGCGCACGAAAGAATGTACCCACGGTGGTGCACCCCTTCATGAACGCCCTGTTCACTCTCTATAGACGGAGGAATCCTCCGCCCGTTGAAACTATGAGATTGTCTCTTTTCCCTGCCCGTCTGTTTCCGGGCACGAAAAAACGGAAGCGATGTGGTCAATCACTTCCGTAAAATTCTTCATTCTCCTCTTCCTACGTTGGCATTATCCACATCAGGTATTATGGGTCGAAGCACTTCTTCAGCTTCCTCTCAGCCGGTCTTTCCAGCTCCCCTGTTCAGTTTTTTACAGTATAACGCGGTGAATTGGGATTGTCAATGTCTTGACGAACGCAGATGGTGTCAGTAATTCTTCCTGGATGTAAGTTTTAATTTCAACGATAAATTTACAGCAGCCGGGTTCTTTTCCTCTGTAGTGATTCTGTGTGCCTTGTGATACAATCAAAGTCTTTGGAAATGACCCGTCTGTAAAAAATTTTCCCATGCCGTAATGACATGGGAAAACTGTTAAAATTCAGATACTCCAGCTATTTCGCCTGCTCCTCAACAATATCCTTCACGATCTGCGGCACGCCCTCTTCCAGGATGCGGACGGCATAGCGCACGCAGTCATCGCAGGCGCACAGCATGCGGTGGGTCTTCACGCCTTTCAGATCCTCGCAGCTGACTGCGCCGGCCTCAGAACGGAACTGCTGCACCATTTCCTTTGCGATCTTTCTCATCGGAATTCCAGTGTCATTCTTCAGTCCGGCGATCATCATCGCACCGCACAGGGCTCCGCAGGTCGCTTCCATGCCGCCCATGCCGAGTCCGAATCCAGAGCCGAGCTTTCTCAGCTCCTCTTCAGAAAGATTCAGCTCATCTTTATACGTCATCAGGACGGACTGTGCGCAGTTGCAGCCGTTATTTTTATAATATACTGCCTGTTCTTCTTTATTCATGGTTACTCTCCATTCCTCCAAACAAGATTTTCTGCTCCCATTATAGCCTATCCCGGGGAATCACGCCATACCGGGGCAGTCCCTCATATACAGATTTTCTCTTGCGGGAGTATGTTTTGTCCATGCCGCAGGAAGCGCTTATTTCCCCATCATCAGATGTTCCCGTCCCAGTGCATTCTGCAGGAATGGCACGGCGGTCTCACGGTCATTCTTCATAACGGTGATCGCAAACACCTGGTCCGACATATCCGGACGGTTCTTCGCGCGGTTATAATCTCGCACGTCTACGGAGCCTCCTCAGCCGCAGCCCGCCGGAACCTCAGAATCCAGCGTATAGGTCTTCACGCGGTAGCCCTGATCTTCCAGCAGCTGCACCGCCTTTTCATATTCCTGCGGATCATGCGTGCGGTAAATCGTTCTCCATTTCAGAAATCCGAACATCTCCGCCTCCTTTCTCTATCTCCGGTATTACCCCTCAATTCACTCTGTATTTCTCATACCCAGAGAAGCAGAAATCTATCGCGCACAATCTATTTTCAGACAAAAAACACCCGGGCAAGGGGCTGCCCTTACCCGGTAATCGTCTCCACAAGCTGCTCTGGGGTAATTCCCATGATTCCGCCATCTGAAAGGCTTTCCCGTACAAGGGGAAGAAGTTTCTCCTTCCGGAGCTCCACGCCCTGAAGCCGCTTTTCCAGTGCCTGGATATCCGACGCGCTGAAAAAATCGCCGGTAAAGCGGATCTGGCCGATCTTTCCTTTTTTTACGTTCAGGGCCGCCCGCAGCTGGCCGCCCGGGAAACGTTTTTTCCGGATCATCTGGAATTTCGGATCGTGCCCGTAGACGGCCTCCCAGCTTCTGAACTTTTCATCGCCAAGCTGGCGGATACGGGCGTCGTCTTCCGGCGTCACGCGGTAAACAGATCCGCGGTCTCCCAGAATCGCAGAGACCATCAGATTCTTGAATTTCTGCGCACTCATGCCCTCCGGCAGAAACTCGGAGAGATTGCAGACCCTGCTTCTGATCGAGCGGATGCCTTTGGAAATCAGTTTATATTCATCGACCGTCGTTGCCCTGACCATAGCTTCAATGTTCGTATCAAATAAAAGCGATCCATGGTGAACGGTTGCATTCTGAAGCTTGTACTGGGCCGTTCCAGAAAATTTTCTGCCGTCCGCGGTCAGGTCATTTCTGCCGTTGAATTCTGCAGGAACGCCCAGATCTCTCAAAGCCTTCAGGACAGGCGCCAGGTACTTCTGAAAATCAATTTCTCCGGCATCGCCCTGGGTGATGAAAGAATACTGCCAGCCGCCCTCATCGGTGTAAATCGTGCCGCCTCCGGACAGTCTCCGGACAATGTGAATGCCGTGAGCCTTCGCGTAATCAAGATCAATTTCTTCCCTTGTATTCTGGTATTTGCCGATCATCAGGGTCGGGGTAGTCTGCCAGAAAAGGAAAACCGGCTCCGGCATTCTCCTCTCGACCGTGAAATAGTATTCCAGGCCGAAGTTATAGTATACGTCTGTGCTTCCGGTCTCAATCCAGATCATGACTTCCTGCTTTCTGATACGGCTTCTACCGCCTCCGCGGCGCGGTAGGAGCTTCTGACCAGTGGGGTTGAAGTGACGAACTTGAACCCCTTGCTCAGGGCCAGTTCCTTATACTGATCGAATTCCTCTGGTGTGACGTAGCGCTGCAGCGGATAGTGCTGCGGGCTCGGCTGCAGGTACTGGCCGATGGTCAGAATATCGCAGCCCGTCTCCACCAGGTCATCCAGCAGGGCGTCGATCTGCTCGTCCGTCTCGCCCAGACCCAGCATAAAGCCGGTCTTGGTCAGGATGTCCGGATAATTTTCTTTTGCGTAGCGCAGGACATCCAGGGAACGTTCATAACGCGCTTCCGGGCGGACTTTAGAATAAAGTTCCTTCGGCATCTCCACGTTATGGTTGAAGACGTTCGGGCCTGCCTGAAGCACGATGTCCAGGGCATCATGATCACCCTTCAGATCAGACGTCAGCACCTCAACGGTCGTTCCCGGGCACTGCTCATGGAGCTGCTGCAGACATTCTGCAAACTGCTGCGCGCCGCCGTCCGGCAGATCGTCTCTGGTGACCTGCGTGATGACGACGTGGTGAAGGCCGAGCTGTTTTGCGGCCTTTGCCAGATTTTCCGGCTCATGCGGGTCCACCTGGTCCGGTGCCGCGTGGGTGACATTGCAGAAGCGGCAGTTTCTGGTGCAGTGGCTGCCCAGAATCATGAAGGTTGCCGTGTGCTTCATGAAGCATTCGCCCAGATTCGGGCAGTTGGCTTCGTTACAGACCGTGTTCAGCTTCAGATCTTTCATCAGGGAAGCAACTTCCTTTACAGCCTTCGGATCGTACGGGACTTTCAGCCAGTCCGGCTTTCTCATCGGCTTAGTCATCGATGCTCACCTCAGCAATCTTGTCTCCGCAGGCAACCACATCGCCTTCTTCCGCGATCTGCTTCTGCATGACGCCGTCTTCTTCAGCCTCAACCTGATTAACGACTTTGTCTGTCTCGATTTCATAAAGCGGTTCGCCCTTCTTAAAGGATTCACCTTCTTCTTTCAGCCAGGCGCAGAGAACACCGTCCTTCATTTCCTCACGCAGCTTCGGCATTTTTATTTCTTTATTCATTGCTGTCTGTTTCCTTTCAAAAACTTTTACATACTTTCTTTTATAAGATCAGATCCGCCAGTTCTTCCGGCGCATCGGTTACTTCTTCCGCCAGTTTCAGGATTTCCTGAACATCCAGCCGGCAGCCTTCAAAAACTTTTCCGGCATCTGCGGAAATGCCGTCTCCCTGAAGATCCATCTCCTGAATGATTCCCTTTTTTGCGCCATAGGAAACCCGGCACGGTTTTCCGTTTACGCAGGATTCCGCATCGCAGGTGAACTTCGGAGATTTCCCGAAATTCCATTTCCAGTCCCCGTATTTTTCCCTTTCCAGGCGGCGTGCCTCCGCAATCTGTTCATCCGTCATTTCTGTACGTTTCTCAAGATCCGGAAAATGCGCAAGCAGCGCCCCCTGAAAATTTTCTATACCGCCGCCATTCCAGAACTCCCTGATATTCCCGACCTCTGCCGGATTGGAAAGCGTCGCGCGGGAGACATAATGCCTTCCCTGCCTTCCGGACACACGGCGCAGGACGCTCAGGTCCGCATCATACAGCAGGGTGCCGTGCTGTAGAATCCGTCCGCGGGCAATTCTCTGCGCATTTCCCGACACCTTGACCCCGCCGACATTGATATCACATATTCTTCCTTTTTCTGCCGGAATCCCCGCGCTGTTCATCGCGGCCAGAATTCCACGCAGAAGATCATCGTAAGACTTAAACTTCTCCTCATCCATAATGATGGAATAATTTAAATTTCCCCCATCGTGATAAACCGTTCCGCCGCCGCTGACCCTCCTGAGGATCGCAATTTTCTGCCTCTGCGCGCGGAACACACTCGTCTCCTGATAAATATTCTGGTGAGCGCCGCAGACGATCACCGGGCTGTTTTTCCAGAGAAGCAGAATATCTCCCTTCCGCTCCGTATCGAAAATCACTTCTTCACACGCCAGATGGAAGGCCGGACTGCCGTCCGGAATTTCGATATACCTCATTTCATTCCTTTCTTCCGCCCTGCAGCGGCATATTTTACACATACAGGACGATTATAGCACGATTCCGTGTACATACATATTCAGAATCTTTTTTATATCCCATCCCGTATTTATACCACGACAAAAAGCACGCGGCAAGGGTTTTCCTGTCTCTTTCCGCATGCTTTATTTTTACTCTTATCCGATTATTTCCCCAAGGCTGGCTGATGATCCAAATGCACATCCGGCGCCTGCCTGAAGCAGCGCGGGCTTCTGCGGCTTCTCAGAGCGCAGGCCCGGGCTTCATCGCCTCTGGTCCGCAGCTCTTTACGCCCTGCAGGCAGCTTACCGTCCCAGCATCTTCAGCGTCTGGCGCTTCAGATCCTCTGTCCCCTTGAGAATTTCTTTTTGTCCGAAGATCGCGGAGATGACGGCGATTCCGCAGATGCCGCTTCCGGAAAGTTCGGTGACGTTGTCTCTGGTGATGCCGCCGATGGCGATGACCGGAATGTGCACGGCCTCGCAGATGGCCTTCAGGGTGTCATAGCTGACATCCTCTGCGTCGTCCTTCGATGAGGTCGGGAAAACTGCGCCGACGCCCAGATAATCCGCGCCGCGCTTCTCTGCCAGCACGGCCTCTTCAACGGTTTCCGCTGAAACGCCCAGGATCTTGTCCGGACCGATCAGTTTGCGGACATCGTCTGCCTCCATGTCAGACTGGCCTACGTGCACGCCGTCCGCGTCACAGTCGATGCCGACCTGGACATTGTCATTGACAACAAAAGGAACATGATACTGTGCGCAGAGTTTCTTGAAATCTTTCGCTTCTTCCAGAAATTCTGCATCGCTCATGTGCTTCTCACGGATCTGTACAAAGGTCGCGCCGCCCTTCAGTGCGTCTTCCAGCTGTTCATGCAGGGTCTGTTTCCCGGTCCAGTGCTGGTCGGTGACGGCATACAGCAGAAGATCGTCTTCCGTCAGATTGTGACGGTCAAAATGGTCACGCTTATCGGATTTCATACTTGGCACCTTCTTCCAGCTTGTCTCCGGTCATATTGTAAATGGCATCAATGATATGTCCGCGGAATGCGACGTTTCCATCGCCCTCGCGCATGTAAGTCCAGCCGATTTCTCCGGCAAGGCCCATGGTGCAGACTGCGGCAGCAGCTGCTTCCAGCTCATCGTCCGGGTTAGCGACGAGGAAGGCGGTCATCATGCCGGAAAGCTGGCAGCCGGTTCCGGTAATCCTGCCCATCTCCTTGCGTCCGTTGCGGACGACATAGCACTTGTCTCCGTCGGAAACCAGGTCGATGGCACCGGTTACCGCAACGATGGATTCTGCTGCCTTCGCGAACTTCTTTACGAAGGCGATGGAGGCATCCAGATTCTCTTCTGTTACAGCGTCCGCAACATCCGCGTCCACACCCTGTGTCGTTCCGCTTCCGTTGGCGAGGGTCTTGATCTCAGAAATGTTTCCGCGGATGACATCGAACCTCACTTCTTTCATCAGTTTCAGCGCGGTCTCGGTACGCAGCTTACTGGCGCCCGCTCCCACAGGGTCCAGCAGGACCTTGTGACCGAGTTCGTTCGCTTTCTTTCCCGCGGCAAACATGGACGGGATGGTGCGGCTGTTCAGGGTTCCGATGTTAATGTTCAGTCCTCCGCAGATGCTCGTGATGTCCTCCACATCATCGATATCATCCGACATGATCGGGCTTGCGCCGCATGCCAGAATCACATTTGCAACGTCGTTTACGGTGACGTAATTGGTGATGTTGTGCACAAGCGCACCATTACTTCTTAAATTATCCAGACAATCCTTCAGCATATTTCCTTCCTTTCTGCTCTATGCGCAGAAAACAGACATTCTCTCACGTCAGACGACGCACAAGAAAACCGCGCTATGCCAATCAGCAGAACGCGGCTCCATTTCTCCTTATTTCCTACGTTGGCATTATCCAAATCAGGTTCCGGGTAAAGGCTTTCCACCTACTCTCAGCCTGCCGAGGCAAGCTCCCCCTTTTTGTTTCTGTATCTTTATTATATGAATCCTGACATGCAGAATCAAGTCTGTATACGCTTCCCGACCGTTCCACCGGGTTTCCCGTATTCTGCACTTATGTCAACATTACATAAAAATATCCATTTCACACCTGTTTTCATCAATAAAACCAACGCATCATATTGGTATTATTAATCTGATACTGATTTTACCCAAATCCGGTTCTTTCTCCTCTATAATCATTACCGCAGGTCATCATTAGACCAAATCTACTGTATTTATCTACTATATCATTCACCGCAGAAATCAGCTGCCTGGCTCTTCTGCGGACAGAAAAGGAGAAACTTTCATGGAAAACCGCAAAGCCTTTCTCGGAGAGTTTATCGGCACCTACATGCTGGTCATCTTCGGCTGCGGCACCGTCGCCGTAGGCACACTCTTCAACCAGTATCAGAGCATCTTCCAGATTGCCGCCATGTGGGGCATAGCCGTAACGCTCGGCATCTACGCTGCCAGAAAACTCTGCTGCGCTCATTTCAATCCAGCCGTGTCCATCGCCATGGCGGTGACCGGACGCATGGACGCACGTCAGCTGCCGGTTTACCTGGCCGCACAGTTCATCGGCGCCTTCATCGGAGGTCTGACCATCTATCTGACTTTCCACACGAACATCGCAGCATTTGAAACTGTTCATCACATTATCCGCGGCACACAGGCATCCCGCCTTTCCGCCAAGATGTTCGGAGAATACTACTACATCAGCGGAACGCAGACCGTTCATATGCCGCTGGCTATGTTTGCCGAAGGCATGGGCACGTTTATCCTTGTCTTCATGATTTTTGCCCTGACAGAGGGCTGCAACACCGGAAAGCCGTCGAATAATGCATCGCCGTTCTTCATCGGCGCATCGCTTTCCTCGGCCATCTGCCTGTTCGCTCCGCTGACCCAGGCCGGATTCAACCCTGCCAGAGACTTCGCGCCGCGTATGGTCGCTCTGATGTTCGGCTGGGGAAAGGCCGCGTTCCCGGATAACTGCGGAGGATTCTTCTTCGTCTACATGCTGGCTCCGGTCATCGGCGGAGTACTCGCCGGACTGCTGTTCACCCATCTGGTCGAGAAAAACATGAATGACGAGCCGAAGTGCTCGACCTGTGATACCACAAGCTGCAAACGATAATATTGATCTGTTCAGGAGGACAAAAACAATGAACAAGAAAACAAAAATCATTCTGGTCGGCGGATTCTTAGGTTCCGGAAAGACGACCATGCTCAGAAGACTCGCAAAAACCTTCGCTGAGAAAAACATGACTGCCGGTCTGATCACCAACGATCAGGCAGCTGATCTGGTGGACACTGCGATTCTGACCCAGTACGGCAGTGAGACGCGCGAAGTCAGCGGAAGCTGTTTCTGCTGCAACTTTCCTGGATTTGCCGGTGCTGTCGAATCCCTGTATAACCAGGGCCACCCGGATGTCATTATCTGCGAGCCGGTAGGAAGCTGCACGGACCTGTCCGCAACGATTCTGCAGCCGCTGAAGGATAAGTACAACGCCGACTTCAGCCTGGCGCCGCTCACCGTTCTGGCAGACCCGCAGCGCCTGTCTGACATCCTTGCCGGCGGAAATTCCGGTCTTCACGAGAGTTCTGCCTACATCGTCAGAAAGCAGATGGAAGAGGCCGACATCATCGTGATTAATAAGTCTGACCTTCTGACAAAAGATGAAGCCCAGGAGCTGAAAACAAAAGCAGAAGCCGCCTTCCCGAAAGCAGAAGTTTTCTGCGCCAGCGCATTTACGGCTGACGGCGTAGACAGCTGGCTGGATACCGTCATGAAATCCGAAAACGCCGGAACCCATCTGACCCAGGTCGATTACGACATCTATGCAGAGGGTGAAGCTGTCCTGGGATGGCTGAATTCCGCCGTTTCCATCAAAGGTGAGACGGACTGGAAGGCTGCCGCAGAAGATTATCTGAAGGCTCTCTCTTCCGTATTCGCTGAAAAGGATGCTGCCATCGGACATCTGAAGCTCATGATTCAGGGCGCAGATAAATCCGGATTCGTTCTGGCCAACCTGACCGGCGCCAGCGACCCGATCCGCGTAAGCCAGACCGGCAGTCTGGCCGCTCCGGTTTCCATGACCATCAACGCGAGAGTCCAGATGGAGCCGGAAGACCTGAAAACCATCGTCTTCCAGTGCCTGGACAAGGTTACTGCCGCACACGGCATTACCTACACCGCAGACAGCACAGAATGCCTGAAGCCGGGCCGCCCGAATCCGACCTATCATTACGACTGCGTCGTGGACGGCTGCTGCTAATTTAACCATTTATTTTCAAAATTACTATAAACTGGAGGAGGGCGCTGCCATTTGCGGTTTTTTCCGTATTCCCAAAACGCCTGAGAGGAGTTTTGAACAATCCGTTTTAAAATCATAGACTAATCGCGATTCCTCAACGGATTGGAATGCGTTCAGTTTAATTGCGTACAAATGTGCGGACAGAAAACATAAAAATAACGGGGATTGTCTGCATTCCCCGTTATTTTTGTTTGATACAAAGTGAACTATTTCAGATTTTCCGGATTCAGACCCTCAAGCTCCGGAACAACGAACCTTCCGTCCTTTCTGATCAGGCGGTCATCAAACCAGATTTCCCCGCCGCCGTATTCCGGCCGCTGGATCAGAACCAGATCCCAGTGAACCGCCGATTTATTTCCGTTCGGCGCGTCCTCATAGCACATACCCGGCGTCAGATGAATGCTTCCGCTGATCTTCTCATCGAACAGAATGTTCTTCATCGGCTTCAGCACGTATGGGTTCAGTCCCAGGGAAAATTCACCGAAGTATCTCGCGCCTTCGTCCGTATCCAGGTACTTGTTGATTCTCTCGTCATCGTTGCATGCGGCCTTGACGATCTTTCCGTTTTCCACCTCAAAACGGACGTCTTCGTAGGTAAATCCGCCGATGGCAGACGGGGTATTGTACTGAATGACGCCATTCATGGAATCCTTCACCGGTGCCGTGTAAACCTCTCCGTCCGGAATGTTCATATCGCCGGCGCACTTCACGGCCGGAATTCCCTTGATGGAGAAGGTCAGATCCGTTCCCGGACCGACCAGGTGAACTTTGTCGGTGCGGTTCATGAGATCCTGCAGGGCATCCATTTCCTTATTCATCTTGGAATAATCCATCGTGCAGACCTGATAGAAGAAGTCCTCGAAGGCCTCCTGGCTCATGTTGGCGCTCTGTGCCATGGCCGGTGAAGGATGGCGGAGAATGACCCACTTGGTGTGATCGACGCGTTCATTCAGGGCCGGCAGCATCATCTTCTCATACAGATTCATCTTCTCCGCCGGAACGTCCGTGAATTCGCCGCTGTTTTCCGGCGCGCGCACCCCGATGTAGGCATCCATCTGTTTCATCAGGTACAGCTCCGCATCGTCCATCATCCTCAGCTGCTCCTCATCGCAGCCGAGAATCACCTCGCGTTCTACTGTAGAATCGCTAGCATGGACAAACGGGCGTCCTCCCGCCTTATAGATTTCCTTGATGATCTGCCGGACCAGCGGAACACATTCCTGCCCCGTATAGCTGACCCAAACCTTCTCTCCCGGCTGGATTCTTGTCGAATAATTTACCAGAATCTGCGCAAGCTTGATATCTCTGCTGTCAATCATGACTATATCTCCCTTCTGATGATCATATTATACATGTAATTCCTTGCTTGTTATTATTTTGTCCTGCGGAAACTGCCGAACCTGTCACAGACTATCTGTTATTATACCACCTGCCGCTCCGCTGATAACCTCTCCGCTGGGGCTACAGAACGCAAAAACTCCCGGCAGACACGTGTTTACGCATCATTTCCGAGAGTTCTGCTCTATCACTTTGGTTTATATTGAATATGAGTGTCCGGCTGACGGCGGTCACGATAAATCATTCCGCAGTTTCCGGCTTTTTTCTGCAGATTCTCTGCGGCTCGCTTTCAATGACTTTCGGCTTGTAATAGACTTCTCCGACGTTATAAATCGTCACAAACGCGTCCGGGTCGACCTTCATAACGTGGTTGATCAGCTGATTGTATTCTCCTCGCTCCACGATGACCTCAAGCTCCGGATGCACGCTGTTGCTGTACGCGCCGATCTGCTGATACATAGACGCGCCGCTGTGCATCTCATTCAGGACAAAGTCTTTGATTTCATCCACTTGTTCAGATACGATGCAGACTTTCTTGCGGTTTTTCATGCCAAAGATAATATGGTCAAGGATGATGCCGTTTAAGTACGTTCCCAGGAGACTCAGCACTCCGGTCTTTGCGTCATAAACAAAGAAAGACGAAATCGACACACACGCTCCGGCCACGGCCATGCCTGTCCCGAGCGGGACCCGGAAATACTTATGCAGCATCATGGAGATGACGTCCAGACCGCCGGATGATGAATTTCTGACAAAAAGAATGGCAAGGCCGAAACTGACTACAAACAGATAACAGATCAGATCGAGAAAACTCTCGTGCATGATTCCGTTATAGTTCGGCAGCACCTTCTCATAGAACTCAATGACGAGCGAAAGAAGAATGGATGTGTACACGGTTTTGGCCGCAAATTCTTTACTGACAAAGAAATAAGCCAGCACCAGGCACAGCAGGTTCAGCACCAGCGTCCATGTTCCGACGGACAGACCGACCGGGATCAGTTTCACCAGGACGATCGCCAGACCGGAAACACTCGCAACTGCGAGATGACTCGGCATCATAAAGAAGAAAACGGCCGACGCTGCGATCCATGTACCCAGCGTCAGCATTAGAAAATTCACCAGTTTGTCTTTCATTGCGTACCCCCGTTTATTGTTGTTTCTGCGTATTTACCAAAAATGTATTGTATGGAGACAAATGGAGATTTGCAAGTGAAAAGCCGGTATTTTGTATCCACACACGGCAATTTCGCCTTTCTAAGCCTTATTATTGTCTCCGATCTACAAGTTTATCTTCATTTTCATATTTCTTCACCTTGCCCGCCAGGACAGTTCTCATGGCTGGAACGGCAGGCCGCTTATTGACGCCGTTATCCAGGTTTGGTAAAATTAATATTATTACTAGACATTTTATTTTGTAATTACAACAGAAATACACTGAATAATATAACATTAGAATCATCTCTTCAGCATATTTTAAAAGCGAGGACGCCGATGACGTACAATATTTCTTTTGATATCTGCGCGACCGCAGTCACTGCGATCGCACTCTATACGATCCTGTTCCGGCGAGATCTGCAGCGAGCCTCTAACCGCGTCCTGCTTGTCATGCTCATTATGCATTTTATTTCCGAAGTCCTTGATATCTGGAGTTCTTACGTAAATTCTTATCCTCAGACCTGCAGTCTTCTGCTTCGTGATTTTACCAATTACACATTCCTTGCGATCCATACGAGTGAAGCATGCGTCTTTCTCTGCTACCTGCTTACACAGCTCGGCATGTGGAAGAGTTTAAAAAAATGGCAGAAGACACTTATGATTCTGCCGGAGATTCTGCTTATTCTGCTGCCTCTGGCGCTGAATCCGTTCCTGCGCTGTACGTTTTACTACGATCAGCAGAACGTGTACCGTCATGGCCCGCTGATGCCTCCGCTGTATATCGGCGGCGTCTTATACATGTTCCTCTGCATCTTCCTGGTTGCCCGGAAGCGTGAACGCCTTACATTCAGGCAGAGAAGGGCCGCCCTTGCACTTCTCTTTCTGTCCGCCGTACCGATCCTGATCCAGAGTCTGTTCATGCAGCACCAGCTGATCGAACTGTTCTTTCAGTCGCTTGGACTGTACGGATATATCCTTACAGTGGAGAACGTAGATGAATGCTATCACCCAGTGACACACACACGGAACCGCCATGCGCTGATCCGGGATCTGGCCCCGTATTTCATGAACCAGATTTCTGTATGCGCCGTCATCATCAAGCTCTCACAGATTGAATACCTGCGGATTTCTTCGATCGGAAGTGATGTATTTCATGGCCTCCGTCTGGCCGTCGCAGACTGGCTGCTTTCTATTTCCGGATACACCAATTTCTACGACTGCGAACGCGGGATATTTACGATTCTGGTTCCAGATCAGAGCAGCAGACAAAAAACACGCACACGGAAAATGATCCGTTCCGGAAAATATTCTGCAGAAAAACTGTGTGCCATGATCGAGGAACGTTTTACAAAAGAATGGAAATACCAGGATTATGACGCTCTCTTTCCCGTTCAGGTGTCGATGATCCGGATTCCGGAAGATATGCAGTCTATTGAACAGTTCCTGCAGCTGATCTCACTGCCCTATGTACACACAAAATCCGGCGTTGTTTACGCAGACGGCAGCGAACTTCTCCGGCAGTTCTGCCAGATGGAGGACGAAGGTACACAGGCTCTCCCGGCGGAACTCCAGGAATCGCTGGATAACTTCCTGTCCGGAATCGCAAAACTGACGCCTGCCGAGCGCAATATCGCCGACCTCTACATTAACGGTTACGAGATTGCAGATATTCCAGACAAGGCGTTTATCAGCATGAACACCGTCAAAAAACATAACAAGAATATTTACCGGAAACTCGGAATCGGGTCCCGCGATGAACTTATGCTTTACGTCGATCTCTTTGAACGCTGCGGAAAAATCGACGATCTTTACCGGTAAACACCTTCCGCAGCTCTCAGCACGCCTCTCTACACATTGAAATTTCAGCACTTTCACCCACTCCTCAAAAAAAGTACCCCAAGTGTACTTTTCAGCATACACGCTGTCATGTTATAAATAAACTGCAAAAACTCACTGCCCGCCGGCAGGCAGTGGATCGGACAGCAGCATGAAAAAGGAGAAGAACTATGAACAGGGGTAAGAAAATACTGATCACCGCTCTCGCTGCAGCTTTGCTGCTGAGCATGAGCGGGTGCGGAGGAAAGACGCCTTCAGGCGATACCTCCAAAGACAAAAAACAGAAAACTTCATCCACACAGACAAAGAGTAAAAGCAGCAAGGAGACAAAAAATAAATCCAAGGCGATTCTGACCGGCACACATACAAAAATGATCGGCTCGATTAAGCTGAAAGCTGTTCAGATTCCTGTCAAACCGGCCCTGACCACGTCATCGACCTTTAATACCCAGATCGCTGCACACGGAAACAAGGTTTATATTCTTTCCGACAGTAAATTGATGGAATATTCTTATCAAAGTGGACATCTGAAACTGCAGAAGACACGCTCCTTTGGAGACCACAAATACACCCATATGGACGCATCCCGGGACGGCACCGTCCGGCTGAGTGATTTCATGGATCCGTATATCGGACTTCGCAAAGGGAAACAGATATTTGAATACGATGATCTCGACTATATGGTGATCAGTCCATCAGGAAAATGGGGAATATCTTACTTCAGCGATGCGCAGAAAGCCCAACGCGTCACCTTCCAGAAAGACCGCGTGGTCAAGCAGGACTTCCCGTTTAAGCAGGTGAAAACCATCCGATACATTGACATCACTGATTCCTCCATTCTGGTTTCCGGCAGTTCCGCAAAAGACTCTAACCAATATGTATTTGTCTACGACTATAACAGGAATCTGAAAACCGTATTGAAAGACAGTGATGGAAGCGGCCTCGGCAGTATAACCTTCAGCACATTTGCGAAGAGCCGGTACATCGGCCTGGACGGCAATCTGCGCAGCATCGATCTGTGGGACGCGTCCGGCAGGTGGATCGGAAACGCAAAAACCAGCGACCTGTTCGGCGTTTCGTACCCGTGGCTCTCAGACGGACAGCTGATGGACGACGGCAGCCTGCTCGTCACCATGACACAGAAACGAGACGACAATAAAACCATTGAAGTGCTGATCTACCGGGTATCCGGATTCTAATAGTTCCAAACACAGTGATCGTCTGGCGCCTCATGCTCACAATATGGGAACGTTTCAGCAGCATGAAATAACATAAAAAGGAGAAGAACGATGAAGTACGAAATTAAGGAAGCTCCGTTTTCTATTCTGGAGTGCAGCCTGAGCGCAGGCGAAATGATGAAATGTCAGAAAGGCGCTATGGCCTGGATGAGCCGCGGAATAAAGATGCAGACACAGGGCGGCGGAATCGGAAAACTGTTTAAAAAAGCAATTTCCGGAGAAGCCATGTTCACCAATCTGTATCAGGCAGAAACAGACGGCGAGATTGCATTTTCCATACACTTCCCGGGAAAAATCGTCCCGATCGATGTAAGCACCATGCCGATTATTGCACAGAAAACTGCATTCCTCGCTTGTGAATCCGGCGTGTCCATGGACATCTATCTGCAGGAAAAGATCAGCGCAGGATTCTTTGGCGGAGAAGGATTCATCATGCAGAGATTCTCCGGCAACGGATACGCATTCCTGGAAATCGACGGCGGTTTTGTACAGAAGGAACTGCAGGCCAATGAAGAAATCGTCATAGACAGCGGGTATCTGGCTGCTATGGATATGAGCTGCACGATGCGCATCGAACGCATTAAGGGCATTGGAAATGTCATGCTCGGCGGGGAAGGCCTCTTCAACACAATCGTAACCGGGCCGGGAAAGGTCTGGCTGCAGACTATGCCGTTATCCACGTTCGTGGAAGGTATTGTCCCTCACCTGCCGTTCAAGCGGGAGTAACCCCTGCCTGCGCGGGCGCCGTTTCGCATCTGCGCACCTGTGTATCTACAGGAAAAGCCCCGGCTCAGGCTATCCTGAACACGGGGCTCTTCCCTGCAATGTTTCATGAAAAAGAGAGTTTATGATTTAATTCACTCGTCATCGGGATCGGCACTTCCCTTTGACGAGTATTAATATACCAAAGTGATGTGTAAAACATAAGAATAAGTATGAAAGCTATGTGAATGCTGTGGGAAGAAAAATCCCTCTTGACATTTACATCTAGTTAGATATATTATCACCGTAAAGAAAATGAGTACAGAAAGGAAGATGCCTATGAAAGACAGTTCCATCATCATCGGCCTGCACCGCGTCGTCACCGATCTGGACCGGGAAACCGCCAGAATCAGCGGAAGATACGGTCTCACCCTGGGCCAGTTCGCCGTCCTGGAAGCGCTTTACCACAAGGGTGATCTGACCGTCGGCCAGGTAAAGGAAGCGATCCTGAGCAGCACCGGGACCATCCCTGTCATCATTAACAACCTTGAAAAGCAGAATTTTGTCCACCGCGCGCACGACCCCGCCGACAGGCGCCGCAGCATCGTGCAGCTGACCAGCTCCGGCCGCAGGCTGATCGAGAAGGTCTACCCGGAGAACGAGCAGATGTTCAGGGATAAATTCAGTGTCTGGAGTAAGGACGAGCAGCGCGAGCTCCTCCGCCTCCTCCTGAAATACCGCGATGCAGTGAACGACTGATTATTCCTTCGACAAAACCCGACCGGCCAAGGGAAAAACGCACTCTCCGGCCTCCGGCATCATCCGCTTGCCACAACCATGAAGCAAAACTTCCCTGCAGCAGACAACGCTGAAAATCCGGAGAAGCGGCTTTCCGGCCGCCGCGAAAAACGCAGAATCCGAAATCCCAGGACGCGCATTTCAGCATCTGCCCCGGGCCAGGAATAAGAATCAAACCAATATCGAAAAAAGGAGAAATAACTATGAAATACAGACAGATAACCAAACAGGTTCAGGGCAGCAGAACCCAGGACGGCGCAGGCGTCAGCCTGGTCCGCGTCCTCGGAAACAACACAACCTCAGACTATGATCCATTCCTCATGCTGGACGCCTTCGATTCCACCGATCCGTCCGACTACATCAAGGGATTCCCGATGCACCCGCACCGCGGCATCGAGACCGTCACCTTCCTCTCCAGAGGCACGATGGTACATGAAGACCATCTTGGCACAAAAGCCGCAATCCACGATGGTGAGACCCAGTGGCTGACCGCCGGCTCCGGCGCTTATCACTCGGAAATGCCGCAGGCCTCCGAGCGCATGCTCGGCATCCAGCTCTGGCTGAACCTCCCGGCAGCAGACAAGATGAAAGCTGCCCCGTCCTACCACGGCATTGTGAACGATGAAATTGAAGAACTCCCGCTGGATGGCGGAAAACTGCGCCTGATCACCGGAAACTACACCGATACAGACGGAAAGACCCACAGCGGAATCCAGGGAAAATACCTCCCGCTGGACTTCTACGACATCCATCTTGACGCCGGCGCATCCACGACCTTCCACGTTCCTGACGGCCGCTCCGCAATGGTCTTCACCCTGCTGAGCGACGCAGACATCTCCGGGACAAAAGTAAAAAGCAAGACAGCCGCCCGTCTCTCGAAAAACGGAGACCTGCAGATCACCGCCCTCGACCAGCCGATTGAAATTCTCTTCATGAGTTCCGTGAAGCTGAACGAACCGGTTGCCTGGTACGGCCCGGTCGTCATGAACACCACGGAAGAAATCTTCCAGGCCATGGATGATATGAACAGCGGGGATTTTGTAAAAGAAGCTGCAGAATACGAGAACGCGTGATATCGCCGGTCAACCGGGTTCACAAGAATCTACTGAAGATTTCTGTCTTTTGAGGCGTTAATCTTCAATAGCGTCACGGAAGGCTGTAACAAACCTTTTATCACATAAAGAGAAAACCCCGCTTCAGGTCTTTCCTGACTCGGGGTTTTCTCCTGCAATGTTTCATGAAAAAGAGAGTTTATGATTTATTTCACTTGTCATCGGGATCGGCACTTCCCTTTGACGAGTATTAATATAGCAGAGTGATGTGTAAATAATAAGTTGTTTCTTGAAGGCTTGGTGAACAGTTGGTATCATTCTGGGGAACAAGCTGTTTCCTTGCGCGTGCAGTTTTTGTCCACGGTGAAATTATGCCTCGGCCAGTCCGACGAGACGGAGTTCGAGTTTCTGGAAAAGCCAGTTGTACAGGGCCATGGCGCGGCCGACGCCGATCATGGCAAAGACGGTGCCGATGCCCAGGCCGGTCAGATGACCGGTGAAGATCAGGCCCATGGATGCCGCCAGCGCGACGCAGACGAAGTCCGTGCAGTTCTTGCAGAGGCCCATGCTCTTTCCGCTGCAGTCGGAGATGGCCTGCACGATGCCGTCGCCAGGGTTCGGGACGAGGCGGGCGTTCAGGTTCATCGCGGCGCCCATGCCGGTCAGGGTGATGCCCAGGGCCAGGCAGAATGCGCGCCCGGGGACGGACTGCACGTCCGGGAAAATCACGCCGAAGAGGTTGAACAGACGCGTCAGGATGATGGAGAGCGGGATCTGCAACAGATCGTACGGCTTGAAGTTCCGATGCCATTCCAGCCGATATTCAATTGCGGCGAGGATGATGTAGAGGACGAGCGACGCATTGCCGAAGTTGATGTTCCAGATCTGTGATGCCGTGAACGCCACAGAAATGATCGGCGAGACGCCGTAGCCGGATTTTGTGTTTAAAATGATGCCCGCGGACAGAATCGTCATTCCCGCAAAGTAGAAGACGGCGCGGTTGAGTTTCTGATTATTGATGCTTGTAGACCCCATAAAATCCCCCTTGATTGTATACACTGGAACATTGTATCACGATTGGAAGAAAATGTCTTGGAAATCGAGGCGCTGTCCGCCTGAGCATATAGATAAATTGTCTCCGATCTCATATTTTACATTGGTTTATGACAAACATGATAGTATAATTGCAGTAGAAAGAATTATTTGCATATTATAAGAAAGGCACGATCATGAAAAAGAGATTATTATCGATGGCACTTGCGGCGGCCATGGCACTGGCGCTGCAGGTCCCTGCCGCGATGCCCGTGCACGCGAAGGCGCGGACACATGTAAAAACAATCTACTTCTCATCTCAGCACGACATCACGAACGACGGCAAAAAAGACCGGGTCAAGGTGCAGACGAAACGGTCCGGCAACGGGGGCTATTCCTTCAAGGTCTACGTCAACGGAAAGAAAACAACGGGCGCCCTGAATTACAACGTCAACTACGGAAAATGCAAGGCGAAAATCATCAGCGTCGGAGGAAAATCCTTCCTTACCACACGTTTTGATGCCACGCTCTCCGGAGATTCCGGACGCATGTACCAGTATAAGAAGGGGAAGTTCGTCACGGTGATTGATCCATGGAATGTATTAAACGTGAGCGATGACGGATTTTTCCGGACCGACGGACATGTCGTTCAGGGCCCGGACGGGACAGCCGTATGCGTCTTAAGCATCCAAATGGGTGCTTTCTCCGATGCATTCACCTGCAAGGTCCCATACGCATTGAAAAACGGGAAAGTGAAACGGATGCCTGGCCCATACAAGGTCTATGGAAGTGCGACAGACAATTTCTACATGAATGAGATCGATAATTATTCCCCGGATGTCTATGCAGACACAAACTGGGACTCCGATCCGCTGTTTACAATTCCGGAAGGCGAAACGGTGACTTTCTCCGCACTGGACGATTCACTTGGCTCACTCTGGATGAAGGTCGAAACGCTGGACCATGAATTTGAAAACAACAACAAGGAGGGCGAGTACGTCGATTCCGGATGGCTGATCTGGCCTCTGGATTCTTCTAATGAACTCGTTACCGACATGGACGAAAGCGATTATAGCGAATATTATTAAGGAGAACGAAAATGAAACGCACACTACAAACTGTTCTGGTCATCATGCTGGCTGTAACCTGTACCATCTTTATGGGCTCTGCGAGGCCCGTGCACGCCGACACATCTGCTGCATCCAGTACTTCCAGCACGTCAGCCAGCTCATCCTATAAAATCCTGTTTCAGAACTTCGATTCCGATAATGGCGAAGCAGAAGAATCCATCGGCGGAAGGACTTTTGACGTCTTCAACAGCTGCAATGATGACGATTCTTATGATTATGAGGACGAGGATGATGACGACTCCTATGACTATGAGGATGAATATGACGACGATTCCTATGATTACGATGACGAGTACGACGATGATTCCTATGACTACGATGACGAGTACGACGATGATTCCTATGACTACGATGATGAGGACGATGACGATTCCTATGATTACGACGATGAAGACGACGATTCAGAAGAAAGCTATGAACTGGACTGGTACGATGATACCAACACTGATGGCACAGTCATTTCAGAAGACTGCAGTTCTCCGGTGATCGTAACGGACGGCAATACCGTATTCTTCACAGAAATCAGGGACGACCAGGAATGCCTGGTAAAATACAGCTGCAGCAGCAATAAGTCAGAAGTCATAAAAACATTTACTGATGAAGACTATGACGCTCCAGTTTCTTTCGATTCCATTCACGGAAATATTCTCTTCATCGACAGCATTTCCAAGCCGATGAGCGTGTACGGCCTCGATCTGCAGACCAGCGAATTCTTTAAAATTACCGGCGGTGTAATAGAAAGTTTCTCCGGACAGTATTTCCTCTGCGCAAAATGTAATGTTCCATGCGACGACTTTTTCGGAAGCTGGTACATCTACAAAATGGACGGTCATAAGTGCGTCCCGGTCAAAAAGCTCACTTCCTGCAGCAACATTGCCAGACTGCAGGGCGGACGCATTTACTACGTCTCCTACAGTACCCGGGGGAAAAATCAGGTCATGAAAATCTATTCCATCAAAACAGACGGCACTGGGAAAAAGAGAATCAAGACGCTCAAGGCAAAGAGCATCTACGCGATAGACATCAATAAGAAGCACTGCTGGTATGTTAATGGGAATAAAACGTACCGGTTTGATTTCAGTACGCGAAAAGTGCATAAGGTAAGCAACACGGTTATGCCATAATGATTTTCAAAAGCTGCCGTGCAGGACGATACGGGACGCGCGGCAGCTTCCTTTTTATGAGTGATGTTCGGGAAATCCTCTGATATCAGTCATTTCCCGAGCCTTTTTTCTCTGGCCTCGGGAAAATCAGTTTTTTGGAATAATTCCCGAAACCAGATGTGGTGATCATTGGATCATCAAAGCGCGGAACACATGAATATATCATATCACGCATATTTACTCACGCGTTCTGTATAATAATCGAGATTAATTTATCTGCAGATGTGAAAAAAGTCCTGCACGCAAATTTTTCGATCCCAAGGACTCGCTGGAATCGGAAGATTACTATTTGTGAATCCTTTTCCCGAAAAACCGGCCATCGAAAGTTCGGGAAAAGCCCTGATTAGTCGGGAATTCCGAGGTACGCAGAAGAGGTCTCGGAATTCCCGGATTTTATATGCAAATCCCGAACATTCACCAGCAAAATGTACATAAATATGCACAATTATCATGAATATCGAATGAATATGTATACAGTATACTCACGCCACTATCATCTCTGCCGCACCCTCTCCCGTTCCTTTTTCTCCCGTATCTCCAGCAGCTGAATTTCCTGCCAGTCTCCATCTAAAAAACCAGCAGACCACCTCATCGGCAGTCTGCTGGTGTTCTTCCTATCGTTCATCGCCAGGTCTTCTGACAGGCGGTGTATATTCCATTTCCCCTTTAGTCCAGCGGCTTCATGGTAGGGAACAGGATGACGTCTCTGATGGACGGCTCGCCGGTGATCAGCATAATCAGACGGTCTACGCCGATTCCCAGTCCGCCTGTAGGCGGCATGCCGACTTCCAGAGCATTGACGAAATCCATATCCATCGGGTGTGCTTCGTCGTCGATACCCTCGTCACGCTCTCTCTGCTGCTCAGCAAAACGCTCGTACTGGTCGATCGGGTCATTCAGCTCGGAGAATGCGTTTCCGATTTCCCATCCATTGATGTAAGCCTCAAAACGGCGAGTGATTCTCGGATCCTCAGGATCTCTCTTTGCCAGCGGGGAAATCTCTACCGGATGTCCGGTCAGGAATACCGGTCCGTCCATGAGTCCCGGTGCGTCCTCACAGTAGTCCTCGAACATCTCAGCGATGATCTTTCCGCGGGTCCACTCTTTTACTTCTTCCGGATCCATGCCGTAGTCGATGGCAGCCTTTCTGGCCTCTTCATCCTCTTCGATCTTGTGGAAGTTGATTCCTGTAACTTCCTTAACGGCATCGGTCATGTCCAGACGTCTCCACGGCGGAGTAACGTCGAATTCCTTGTCACCGTACTTCAGGATCGGCGTTCCGTTGATGGCCATCTGGCACTTATAAACGATCTGCTCCGTCAGCTCCATCATATCGTCCAGGTTGCCGTAAGCCATGTAGCACTCCATGGAAGTGTACTCCGGATTATGTCTCTGGTCCATGCCCTCGTTTCTGAAGCACTCGCCCAGCTCATAAACACGGTCCAGGCCGCCGACGATGCATCTCTTCAGATACAGCTCTGTGGCGATACGCAGGTACATGTCGATGTCCAGTGTATTATGATGGGTGATGAACGGACGAGCGGCAGCACCTCCTGCGATGGTCTGCAGAATCGGTGTGCGGACGTCCAGGAAGCCGTAGTCTTCTTCCAGAACGCGCTTCAGCTCGTGCTCGATCTTGGAACGCTTGATGAATGTATCGCGGACATTCTCATTCATGATCAGGTCTACGTATCTCTGTCTGTAACGCAGATCCTTATCCTTCAGTCCGTCCCACTTATCCGGGAGAACCTGAAGGGATTTGCACAGCAGCACCAGTGACTCAGTGTGGACAGTAACCTCTCCGGTCTTGGTCTTGAAGACTTTGCCGGTCAGTCCTACGATGTCGCCGATATCATAGGTCTTGAACCACTTATACTCGTCAGTTCCGATATCATCGCGGCGGACGTAGCACTGAATTCTGCCCTGCTTGTCCTGAATATCGAAGAATGAAGCCTTTCCCATGACGCGCTTGCTCATGATTCTTCCGGCGATGGAAACTTCCTCATCCTCCATGGCGACGAAATTATCTTTGATGTCCTTGCTGTGCGCCGTGACATTCCAGGTCTCGTGGCGATACGGATCTCTTCCCGCATCTCTCAGATCCTGCAGCTTCTGGCGGCGGATCTGTCTCTGCTCAGTCAGATTCTCCGCGTACATTTCCTCTTCTGTCTCAGGGGTAACCCCTGTGTTGCTGTTCTGTTCCGTACTCATTCTGTTCTACTCCATCTCCCACTAAAATTATCGGACAATATCTTCTACAACGTAATGCAGCAGCCCGTCTGGAACGGAAACTTCTACCTTGTCTCCGACCTTCTTGCCGAGCAGGCTGCGTCCAACCTCGGAATCACTGGAAATTTTTGCAGGCTCCGCAAACGGGTCTGCCTCAGTGGATCCGACGATTGTGTACTCTTCTACATCGCCTGTATCCTGATCCTTTACCTTTACAGTCAGGCCGACATTGACAACATCTCCGCTGACTTCCTCATCGCTGATGACTCTGGCGTTGCGGATCATCTGCTCCAGCTTGGCGATGCGCTCTTCCAACTCAGCCTGTTCATTCTTTGCCGCATCATACTCCGCGTTCTCGGACAGGTCTCCGTAAGAGATCGCCTCTTTCAGACGCTCAGATACCTCTTTACGGCGAACCGAGACGAGCTGGTCTCTTTCTGCTTCCAGTTTATCGAAACCTTCTTGGGTTAAAATCACTTCATCCGCCATGTATATATACTCCTTTCAGATCTGCGACTGCGCGCACCCTCCCGTAAGGGTACACGTAAGCCATAGTATTATACTTTCATGCTGTATTTTTGTCAATCCGGACAAAACACAAACGCGCAAGGAAATACCCGGATTCTGCCTTCCGGCACACGGCCTCTGCTTCATCCGGCTCTGTATTTCCCTGGCGTACTTCATGTATTTATTCGTCGATATATTCAATCTGCACATCTGTGCTGTGTGACAGGAACACGAGGCTCGCATAGTCCAGTTTGAAATCCAGGAGATCGCCCGGTTTCAGCGGCTCTGCATCCTGAACATCCAGGATCGTATGGTCGCTGGATGCGCCGATTACCTCGATACCTTTCTGCATCGGAAAAATATCTTCCCAGCTGCCGTAATCCACGTTTCCGCAGGCAGCCAGTGCGCGTGTCCGGATTCCACGGTCCACATAGTGCTGAACCCGTCCGAACGCGTCCACACCCAGTTCTCCGACCGGATAGGACGGTTTGTCCTTGACTTCCAGAACTTCCAGACGCAGGGTGAAAGCATCGTCCTTCATCGGTCCGAAGTCCACGGCATCTCCGTCTTCGTGGCTTCTCGGAATCAGAAGGCCCTCTCCGATACGCAGATTGTTGATCCTCTCCGGAATCGTCCCGTCCTGAATGCGCGCAAAGCTTGATGTCGCGCCGCCAGACAGGATTTCCAGCTTTCTTCCGATAGCTGTCTCGATCTTTTCCGCCACATCGACAAACTCCTGCAGTTTCGGAACGGTGGCCATGACGGAACCGTAGCAGCCGATGTTGATGCCGGCGCCTGCCAGATGCAGGTTCGGCATGTCATTTTCTACACAGACTGCGGCCCTTGCCATTTCTTCTTTGTCCCACCAGCCCTCGCGGAGGTCTCCGACGTCTGCCATGAGGATGACCTTGTGAATCTTATTCTGGCGGCCGGCCTCTTCATTCAGAGCCTTCAGGACGTCGATGTCGCTGTTCAGCGAGTAATCGCAGTATTTTACGACGTCTTCCAGATCGCTGATCATCGGAATCCGGATCAGGACAACCGGAAGGTCGATTCCTGCTTCTTTCACTGCAGCGGCCTGGTCCAGCCTGGACGTTGCCAGCGAGGAAACACCGGCCTCTGCCATGGTTTTCACGCATGGAATCAGGGCATTCATTCCCTTGATCACGCCGGTCACCTGCACGCCCTGTTTCTTACACTGGGAAACCGCGTACTCGACGTTTTCTTTCATCGTATGTAAATTGATCCGCAGCTGCGGGTATTTCTGCTTCAGCATATTTTCCCTGCCTTTCTCATCACAGGCGGCCGGGCGGCGGTCGTCGTCCTGCAGTCCGTCCGGATCATCCACGCAGACCTGACGGACGTCTTTACTGTGGGTCAGATACACCAGGCTCGCATAATCCAGACGGAAATCAATAAAATCTCCGGCGTGCAGGTCTCTTTTCAAGTCCTGCACATCCAGAATCGCATGATCGCTGGACGCGCCGAGGACTTCGATGCCCTCTTCCAGCGGAATCAGGTCCTGGGGATCTCCGCCAAAATCGGCTTTTCCAACGGCCACAAGGGCGCGTTTCCGAATGCCCCGGTCTTCATAATGCTGCACGCGTCCGAAGGCGTCTACGCCGAGTTCTCCGACCGGATAAGACGGCTTGTCCCGGACTTCCAGAACTTCGGTGCGCAGGATGAAGCAGTCTTTATGCATCGGTCCCACGTCCACATGGAAGAGTTCCGGAAGGTCTCTGGCGTTCAGAATGCCTTCTCCGATTCTCAGGTTGTTGATCCGGTCCGGAATCGTTCCTTCCAGAACGCGGATAAAGCTTGACGTTGCGCCGCCGGAGAGGATTTCCAGTTTTCTTCCCAGCTGCTTTTCCACCTTTTCTGTGATGTCGACGAACTCCTGCAGTTTCTGCGGGGTTGCGACAACAGAGCCGTAGCAGCCGACATTGATGCCGGTTCCGGCAAGATGCAGGTTAGAAAGCTCGTGTTCCACGTAAAGAGCGGTTCTTGCCAGCTCACTTTTGTCCCACCAGCCTTCGCGGAGGTCTCCGACGTCTGCCATGAGCAGGACCTTATGGATCTTATTCTGGCGGCTGGCTTCCTCATTCAGTGCCTCCAGAACGGACTTTTCGCTGTTCAGGGAGTAGTCGCAGTATTTTACGACGTCCTCTGCATCGCTGATCATCGGGACGCGGATCAGCATGACCGGAAGATCGATTCCGGCCTTCTTTACGGCTGCGGCCTGATCCAGGCGTGATGTGGCCAGAGCGGAAACTCCGGCAGCCTGAAGCTGCCGGACTCCCGGAAGGAAGGCATGCATGCCCTTGATCACTCCGCTGACCTGAATTCCGCACTGCGCGCACTTGTCAACGGCATAGGCGGCATTTTCTCTCAGTTTGCCCAGGTCGATCCTGAGCTGCGGATAATACTGACTGTGCATGAATCCTCCTATTTTTCCTCTTTAACGGTGCCGCGAGCGGCCTTGATGGCGTCTTCTGCGTTCTGGCGGGCCTTGCGGTCGATTTCCGCCTCACGCTCCAGCGTCTGTTTTCTTCCGACGATATAGACAAAGTTGTCATCATCGACATATCCCATATCTCCGGTGTAGAACCAGCCGTCCTTGAAGGCGGCATCCGTTTCTTCCGGATCGTCCATGTATCCTCCCGCAATGGAAGCTCCCTTGACGGCCAGTTCGCCGATTCCGCGGCTTCCCTTGCCGGTGACTTTAATCCGTACGCCCGGAAGGATGTGGCCGACGGAATCAACCGGAACCGTGCGGGCGGCATCCGGTGTAGCTGCAACCGCGGAGCTGCATTCGGTCATGCCGTAAGCCTGCAGGACATTGATGCCCATTTCACGGAAGAATTCCTCTACCTCGATTCTCGGCTTGCTGCCGCCGGAAACCATCATGCGGAGTTTTCCGCCGAACTTCTCGCGTACATAGGATTCGTACGGACGAAGAACGTATTTCTGCGTGAACGGCAGAATCTTCCCGACCTTTCTGAGGGCTTCCAGACGGCGGTCTCCGCCGCCTCCTTCGATGTGATCCCAGATCTCGTCAAACAGCGCGTTCATCATAACCGGCTCCAGCAGCATGACAGTGGATGCGGAATCTTTCAGATCCTGCTCCAGCGTGTCGGATCCTCCGCAGTTGACGACGGCGGCGCCCCGGTAAAGCGGAAGCAGAACTCCTGCCGCAGCCTGATAGACGTTGTTCGGCGCAATCACGGAAATCACGCGGTCAGAAGGGCTGAAGCGGATCATGGAGGCCAGCGCGATTACATTGCGGACCAGATTCTGATGGGTCAGCTCTACGGCCTTGGCGTGGCCGGAAGCTCCGGACGTAAAGAAGACTGCTGCCGGATCGCTTCCCAGAACCGGCGCGTCCAGATACTGGCGGTCGCCCAGGGAAACCTGCTTCTTTCCTTCTTTGATCAGTGCTGCCCAGGAGAGGATCTTCTCCTCATGCTCCTGCTTTTCTTCGTCTTCTGCACCGAAATGGATCAGTGTCTTTATCTGTGTCTTTCCGCTCTCTGCGATTTCGGTAAAGAGCTCCGTATATTTTTCATCAAAAATCACGGTTTCCACGCCGGTCTTGTTCAGCTGACGGATGATTTCTTCCGGATCCAGCTGCTTGTTGATCATCACGGCCTCTCCGCCTCCGCATGCCACGGTCAGAAGGCTGATCTGCAGCGGATAGGTGTTATTTCCGGAAACGGCGATCTTATCATCCTGCAGGTTGCGGTTGATCAGAGCCGTGCCCAGTCCTTCCATGTCGGAAACGGCGCGCTGGTAAGAGATTTCCTCATACGGTGTATCTGCATCCAGTCTCTGCAGGAATGCCGGCGCATTCGCGTTTTTCTCCAGTGTGTTCAGGAGCAGGCTCTTGATGTCCGTTACCGGATCCAGATCCTTATGCATAATGTGCTGATCGGTCATGCCCCGGATTTCCTTGATGAAGTCCTTCATCTCATGCTTCTCGATCAGTTTGATCTCGTGATCGTCTGCTTTTCCTTCGGAAGCGGCCTTCAGGTCATCCTGACTCAGGGTATTTCCATAGCGCTTGATCTTTCCGGTCGTTGTCTTGACGAACTCGGTCTCGCGGATGTTAATGCGCTTTACCTGCTTGTACGGCGGCATGCTTTCATTGATTTGATCGACCAGGTCGCGGTAGAAATGATAGATTTCACTCTTGGTCATTTCGCCTTTTGTCTCTTTCAGAAGGTCATAGTTCGGGAAGATGTCCGCAGTAACCATGACGTTTCCGATGCGCTCATCCTTTACACCGTGTACCAGGACTTCCTTGATGAGTTCATTCTGCAGCAGGACATTCTCTACCTCTTCAGGGAAAATGTTCTTTCCGCCCTTGGTAACAATGACGGTCTTGCTGCGTCCGGTAAGGAAGAGATAGCCGTCCTCATCGAAGTAGCCCAGGTCGCCGGTGTGGAGCCAGCCGTTCTGAAGAGCTTCCTTGTTCGCCTCTTCATTCTGGTAATAGCCCATCATGACGCTCGGGCTCTTTACGATGACCTCGCCGATGCCGTCCTCATCCGGATTGATAATCCGCACCTGGGTGTCCGGAAGCGGCAGTCCGGCAGCGCCGTTCTTTCTTCTGTCTGTCGGGTTCAGGGCCAGAATCGGGGAACATTCACTCATGCCGTAGCCCTGAATCAGCGGCAGGCCCATGGCCTCGAATTCCTCCTGCACGAATGGGTCCGCAGCGGCGCCTCCTTCGATGAAATACTTCATGTCTCCGCCGAAGGACTGATGAATCGCCTTGAACATCCGCTTCATCAGCGGCTTGTTTCTGTACAGCTTCAGGCGCTTCGACAGGTCGATCGCCCGGCGGAGCTTCTCATCCTCTCCGCGTCTCTTCGCCTGCTTGAACATGCCTTTATACATCTTTTCGAAGACCAGCGGAACGCCCAGCATGACATTGGCGTGGACTTCCTGCATGTCCTTCTGGATGTAACGCAGTCCCTCGCAGATCGCGATGGTCTTTCCCTGATAGAAAGTCGTGCAGATGTCGCAGGTCATCTCATAAACGTGATGCACCGGCAGAATCGACAGGACGATGCCCGGTTCCGGAATACAGAAATATTTACTCATCGCGTAGACGTTGAAGGCAATGTTTCTGTGAGACAGCATAACGCCCTTCGCCAGTCCGGTCGTTCCGGAAGTGAACAGCAGCGTCGACATCTGGTCCGGGTCGACGTCCGCGTCACGGTACTCGTGATTTCCCTCAGAAGCCAGCAGCTTTCCTTCATAAATCAGCTGCTTCATCGACAGGACATTTCCCTCGTGCTCCTCACTGTCCATGGAGATGAAATACTTCATCTGCGTCTTTTCCGCGGTTTCCGCACTGTTAATCAGCGGCTCGATCGTCTTTCTGCATTTTTCATCGTAGACGATGGCCGTTGCGCCGGAACGCTCCAGCAGACCCAGCAGCTCTCCCTGCGGAAGATTTTTATCCATAGGCACGATGACGCCGACTCCGGTTGCGACCGTAAAATAGGTCAGCAGCCAGTAATAACTCGTCGGCCCGATCACCGCGACTTTCTCGCCTTTCAGTCCGAGCTCCAGCATTCTGGTGCCCAGCGCGATCCTGTCCTCACCGACCTTTCCATACGTAATCGGCACGAACTTTCCCTGCTTCTTATCCTTTACCAGATAAGCCGCGTGATCATGAAACAGCTCCACACTGCTCGTAATCATGTCCTTCAGATCCGTAATCTGACGTCCGTCATACAATGGTTTCTCTATTTCTTGCTTTGCCATACTTTCACTCTTTCCCTAAAACAGAAATTATCCTGGTACTCTATTGTATACTATTATTCTCTATTTATGTGTTCGTCAGCTAAAAATAACGCTTTCTCAGATAAAATATTTTAACATATTCCGCATCTTGATCAAACCCCGACGGCCTGCCCGGACCCTCCGCGGACAAAACCTGACGCGCAAGAGGCCTTCTCTTTTGAAATCTTCTTATCCCTACCCGGAAATCCGTAAAACTATGCTGAAATATGGCAGAAAATCAGCTATAATATTATTTTGGTGGGTTGTATCCCGCTTTAAAACAGTGTAATCTAGTCTATACAATAGGCTAATTTAACAAAATTAACACAAAAAATATATTAAGGAGTACCAAAATCATGCTGAAACGTTTGGAAGAAATCCGCAATGCCGGACTGTCCAGAATTAAAGACGCTCCTGATTCCGATGCACTCCAGGAAGTCAGACAAGAACTCCTGGGAAAGAAGGGTCAGCTGACGCAGATACTGAAGTCCCTTGGATCTCTGGATCCTAAGGAACGCCCGGCTGTCGGAAAGACAGCGAATGAGATCAAGAACTTTTTCGCTGACAAGCTGAAGGAGAGAGAAGATCAGCTGCTCAGCTCAGAATCCGTTCTGGATGAGCCGATCGACCTGACTCTGCCTGGAATCATGCCGCAGCAGGGAGCCCTGCATCCGATCACACAGATGTGTTACGACCTGAACGACGCCTTTCTTTCCATGGGATTTGAGGTTTTCAGCGAAGATGATATCACCAGTGAAAAATACGCCTTCGATAACCTGAACTTTGCCGCTGACCATCCGGCAAGAGAGACAATGGACACCTACTGGCTTGAAGGAACAGAAAACAACTCCGGCGCTGACCGTCTCTGCATGCGTCCGCATCTGACTGGAGCTTCTGTCCGTTATCTTCTGAAGCACGGCGCACCGGCAAGATTCGTATATCCAGGCCGTGTTTACAGAAACGAGACAACCGATGCCCGTCACGAGAGAGCTTTCTTCCAGTACGAGGCTCTGGTTGTTGACCACGATCTGTCCTTCTCCTCCGGAAAGGTCATGATCGAAGCCATTCTGAGCAAGGTATTCGGCCGCAAGATCAATGTCCGCATGCGTGAGGGATTCTTCCCGTTCACCGAGCCGGGATACGAGATCGATATGGAGTGCCTGGTATGCGGCGGAAAAGGCTGCCGTGTCTGCCATAACACCGGATGGATCGAGGTTATGCCGGGCGGCGTCATCCACCCGAACGTCCTGCGTTCTGCCGGTCTGGATCCTGATGAGTGGTCCGGATTCTACACCAACATCGGACTGGACCGTCTGGTCATGATGCGCTACGGAGTCGACGATGTCCGTTATTTCCACAGCGCGGATCTCAGATTCTTAAAGCAGTTCAAGTAGGAGGTTGACATGTACGTTTCATTAAACTGGGTTAAAAAATACGTGGATCTGCCGAAGGATCTGTCCGTCGACCAGCTGATCTACGACTTGACGATGCGTACGGTAGAAGTTGAAGGATATGAGAATCCTGCCGATAAATACCACGACATCATCGTCGGAAAAATTCTGGAAGTAAAGCCGCATCCAAACGCGGACAAACTTCGCATCTGCATCACGGATATCGGTGAAGAGGAACCGGTGCAGATCGTCTGCGGAGGCTCTAACCTGTACGACGGCGAACACGTTGTCGTCTGCCGTCCGGGCGCAGAAGTCATCTGGCACGGCGAGGGCGAGCCGGTTGTCATTAAAGAGGGAAAACTCCGCGGAGAGTATTCCTACGGCATGATCTGCAACGCTTCTGAAGTTTATCTGGCAGACATCTTCCCGCCGGAAAGCGATGAGACCATCGTCGACCTGCAGGGCGAAGGAACTCCGGGACAGAACATCGCCGATCTGGTCGGCATGAACGACATCGTCATCGAGATCGATAACAAGTCACTGACCAACCGTCCTGACCTCTGGGGCCACTACGGAATCGCAAGAGAACTTGCGGCAATCTATAAAGTTGACTTAAAGCCGCTGCCGGATACAATCGACGCAGTAAAGGGACTTCCTGAGTTCCCGATCGAGATTCAGGCTCCGGATAAGTGCCCGCGCTACTCCGCTCTGGAAATCAAAAACGTAGACGCGCAGAAGGAATCTCCGATCTGGATGAAGACCGCGCTGATGAAAGCCGGCCTGCGTTCCATCAACGCCATCGTTGACATTACAAACTACGTCATGCTCGATGTCGGCCAGCCGACACACGCCTTCGACCGCACACACGTTACGGAAAAGATCATCGTCAGAAACGCTGCGCCTGGTGAGAAACTCGAACTTCTGGACCACAATCAGCTGGATCTGACCACTTATGATCTGGTCATCTGCGACGCTGAGGAGCCGATGGCCCTTGCAGGAATCCGCGGCGGCAGAAAAGACTCCATCCTGCCGGATACCACAAGCGTACTCCTGGAAGTTGCCGACTTCACCGCACAGGCCATCAGAAAGACCGGAAAGCGTTTTGATGAGAAGACAGACGCCTCCATCCGCTATGAGAAGGGCCTGGACACACAGCGTGTTGATCAGGGCCTCGCAGAGGCAATGGCTCTGTTCAAGCAGCTCTTCCCGGATGCTGAATTCACCGCTTTCGGAGAGAATTATCCGGAAAAGACCGAACGTGCCGAGGTAAAGATTACCAAAGATTTCATGGACACCCGTCTCGGAAAAGAGTTCAGTGAAGAGGATGTCAAGGACACTCTTGGCCGTCTGGGCTTTGACGTTGACTTTGACGGAACAACCTATACCTGCCTGGCTCCGACATGGAGATCCACCGGCGACATCGCCATCAAGGACGATATCCTGGATGAAATGGCAAGACTCCACAGCTTTGAGAGCTTCTCCGCGAAGCCGCTGCCGGTCAACTTCGAACACGCTGTAAACCAGCCGAAGGAGAGTATTGACCGCCACGTCCGCGAGTATCTCGCGTTCCGCTGCGGATTCTATGAAGTATTCACCTATCCGTGGGTAGACGAGCATTACATGAAGGCTGCCGGCGTCAATCTGGACAGCACCATCCGCCTGGCTACACCGCCGTCACCGGATCAGGCCAACCTGCGTCCGTCTCTGGTTCCGGGTATGCTGCAGACCGCCGTATCCAACCTGCGCTACTTCGATTCTTTCCGCGTATTCGAATCTGCGGAAGTATTCCAGCAGGGTGTTTACCACGAGTCTTCAGAAGATGAGACTCTGCCGCTGCAGAAGCACTATGTCACCGGAATGATCGTCGGAAACGACCCGAAGACACAGTTCTTCCAGGCAAAGGGCGTCATCGAGAATCTGGCGCGCACTTGCCAGGTTGAGCCTTTGTCCTGGAAACAGGTTGAGCGTCCGGCATGGGCAGACGATAATGTCTGGCTGAACATTATGGCCGGAAAGGAAATGATCGGAACGCTGGCACTGGTCCGCGTATCCGCCCTGGCCGAAGCGGGCATCAAGCACGCGCAGATCGCGCTCTTCGAGTTCGATGAGGACATGCTGACCCCGTACAAGTCCAGAGACAACGAGTTCGAGCACCTGCCGGTATTCCCGCTGGTTGAGAAGGACCTGTCCATCATCGTGGACGAGGCCGTCACCTGGCAGGAAATCGAGAAGGCGATTGAAAAGCACACCAGAGAGGTGAAGTTCGTCGAGGAGTACCGCGGAAGCCAGATTCCGGAGGGAAAGAAGTCTATCATGCTGACCGTAAAAATCGGTTCCGACAAGGGCACAATGAAGGCAAAGCAGATCGACAAGCAGATGAATAAGATCGTAAAGACCCTGGAAAACAGAGTCGGCGCACAGCTGCGTGACGCATAGTCTGAAGCCGGACGATTCCGGAATACGATCGCATAACTGAATGAATCAGACAGGCTGCGGGGAAAACGAAAAATGTCATTTCCCTGCAGCTTTTTTACTGTCCTTTCGTCAGACGGCAGCCGGCCGACGCTTCCGCGCAGAGGTGCAGCGATGTGGAAAACAGCGACCCTGAACCTTATCCCTTCTGCACATTTCCTATTAATACAGAAGGTATAGGCAATATACATTATTTTCATTATTGCCAATTTTTATTGCAAAAATTGTACATACACACACATACACGGCTGTTTTCATGGTATACTGGAAATAAATAGGACGTGCACGATTGTTTTTTGTGTTTTTTGTGCATTTTACTGTCATAAAATATACTATTAATGGAATAGAATAAATTTTCGCTTAAATCATTGGAGGACTTCTAAATGCAAGAACCGTTATGGACCTGCATTCCTTTCGTTGGAATGCTGCTTTGCATTGCGCTCTTCCCGATACTCGCTCCATCAGTGTGGGAGAAGCGCATGCCTGTTATCACAGGATTCTGGGCAATCCTGGCCGTTGTTTTATTATCCGCAAAATACGGAATATTCGCTGGCATTCAGACCGCCGCAGATGGTATCGTAAATGATTATCTGACCTTTATCGTTCTTCTGTTCGGCCTGTTCTGCGTAGCCGGAAATATCCGCTTTGAAGGCGATCTCGCGGGCTCGCCGCGCGTTAACGTTCTTCTGCTTCTGATCGGAACGCTGCTGTCCAGTTTTATCGGCACAACCGGATCCAGCATGCTGATGATCCGTCCGGTCATCCAGATGAACTCCTGGCGCTCCCGCCGGCATCATATCATGATCTTCTTCATCTTCCTGATTTCCAACATCGGAGGATGTCTCACCCCGGTCGGCGACCCGCCGCTTCTGATGGGATTCATGCAGGGCGTTCCGTTCACGTGGAGTTTCCGCCTCTTCCCGATCATGATGACGAATACCATCATTCTTCTGTTCATTTTCTATCATATTGATAAAAGAGCGTACAGAAAGGACATCGAAGAGGGTTTCCGACCGGATCTGAGCAAGCCGGACACAACCTTAGAGGTTGAGGGGGCACATAACGTTCTCTTCCTTGGTATGATTATTTTTGCCGTACTGCTCAGCGGAATCCTTTCCGGCACCCCTGCCTTCAAGGGAAAGGGCATTCCGATTGTGAAGGGCCTGATGTTCCCGTTCAGCAGCGTGATTGAAGTCCTGATTATCCTGCTGGCCGCCTGGCTCTCCTTCAAAACCACACCGGTCGGCGTCCGCAAGCGCAACCACTTCACCTGGGGCGCCATTCAGGAAGTCGCCATTATGTTCATCGGCATCTTCATCACCATGCAGCCGGCCCTGATCGTGCTGAAGCACCTGGGCCCGCAGATGGACATCGACAAGCCGTATCAGATGTTCCTGCTGACCGGACTTCTGTCCAGCTTCCTGGATAACACACCGACCTACATGGTCTTCCTGACCACTGCCGGCTCCCTGCAGTTCGCCCACGGCATCACCACCCTGCTCGGAACCGTGCCGGAAACCATGCTTGCAGCGATCTCCTGCGGAGCCGTATTCATGGGCGCCAACACCTACATCGGCAACGCCCCGAACTTCATGGTCAAGTCCATGTCCGATGAAAACGGTATCCGCATGCCGTCCTTCTTCGGCTACATGAAGTGGTCCTGCGGCATCCTGCTTCCGGTATTCCTGCTTGATATTCTGCTGTTTTTCCGTTAAGAGAGGAGGCTGTTCATGAGTGACGACAAAAAGAAAACCACGCAAGGAGCTGCCCCTGTGGATAAGCAGAAAACCGGCAGCACGGAAAATTCCAATCCGGAAAACAAGAAAACGGTTGACGCCAGAACCCTGGCGGAACACCTGTATGACCTCGACAAACTGGTCTACGAGCTGAGTGGATCCTCCCTGGGACGCGTATTCACCAACGACCGGGATCGTAATGTTACGATCATTGAAAAAGCAATGGTCAGAGGGCACGAGCACATCATCCGCAGCGAACTGGCGCTGATCGGAAACATGGCCCGGACCATCCAGGATAAAGACGACCATTTCAAGGCTCTCAGCGCCTATAACGAGGTGTTTAACGAGTTCAGCGCACTGGCTGCGGAGTCCGGATCCCTCATCGCATCCGACCGTGATGTCGATATGAACGAACTGAACCTGAACAACCGCTTCACCCGGGACAACCGGCTGATTATCTGCATCAACCACAGTTACGGCTGCGCCGCCAATAATATCGGACTGGGCATTGCCGATGCCCTGCACATCAACTACTACGATGCAGAAATCTTCATGCGCCTGATTCAGAGAACAACAGACGCCAAAGGAAAAGTTAAACTGACCAGAGCGGAAACGGACATCGTCAACGCGCAGATGGGCGCCGGAAATCCGGGACTTTCCTATCAGAAGCAGAAACTCACCCTGAAGGAACACTTCGCCCGCTTCAACCGCTACCACGGACTCTCCGCCCGCGACGCCTATTTCTTTACCGAGTCCGAGCTCCTGCTTCAGATGGCAAAAGAAAAGGACTTCGTCGTCATGGGCCGCTGCGCTGACTGCGTCATGCACAGCAACAACATCCCGCACGTCAGCATCTTCCTGACCGCGCCGGAAGAACGCCGCATCAGAAGAATCGTGGAAGTCAACGGCGTAAACGAGCGCACCGCCCGCCGCCAGATGCACCAGGTCGACAAACAGCGCGCCGACTACTATGAATTCTTCACCAACCACAGATGGGACGACGCCGCCAACTACGACATCACCCTGAACACCTCCATGTTCGGCGTCCGCGGCTCCATCGACTTCATCCTCCAGATCCTCAACGACGCAGGACTGGGCGGGAAGAGAGAATAGGGAGACCTAGTCTTGCGACTGACAAGCTGCAGGCAGCAGCGCAGGCAGAGCAATGACAGGTCCCCCGTCAGGCCTGCCGCAGAGAGCAAGCGAAAGCGCAGCTCGATGCGTTGCAGGCTACGGCGTTACAAACTATCCCTGCGACTGACAAGCTGCAGGCAGCAGCGTAAAAAAGGAACACAGCGGGAGGAAAGACCGGCCTTTCTCCAGCTGTGTTCCTTCTTTTTAATAAATCCGGACCGGTCCCGGTGTCCAGCGCACAATTTAAATGTGCGCATTCTAGTATTATGGTGACAAAGGGCAGTCTCCTTTAGATGGACAATTTTCCGCCCATCCGAAAACGGACTTCAATTCTAATTTTCTCTGCCCTGCCCGTTTTGTGATATCTGCGTGAAGATTTTCCGGCTGGTTCGTCGAAACGCTCTTTTTTTGTAAAAGCGCAGAACCGGATACATATGCAATGTAACATATATCACGAAAAACTCTAAGGTTTTCATTAATGACTCCTCAATTGCAGCTGCTCCTATGTCGCAGAAATGCATTTCTATATACAAATCTTCAGCCTGATAAAATAATGCTGCAAATGCATCTGAGTCTCTCGCCGTTTCATCTGTTTCTCGGCCACTATTGTCTGACATCTTAAACAGAATAAAAGCACTGGCCTGCGCTTTTTTTATTAATCACGATTTAAACGACCCAAAAAATTACAATCACATATACAATGGAAATGCATGAGCTGCTTTGAATATATATGCAGCCAGTGTCACTTTACTCTGAAGACGTTTCGATCTCAATAAGGCACTCGCGGATTCTGAACTGCTCATCTGCATTTTTCCTATGAAAAACGCAATTATATCTGCAAAATTCATATGAAAAAATGCAAATAAAACTGCAAAACTTATATCTACTTTGCAGACCAACGCATTAAAGTGGTAAAGCCACCTGTCTTCTACACCTCATCGCCCCATTCTGAATGCCGGCCCGACTGCAGATTATGATTACGGGTATAGTATCAGAAGGATTTCCCTCCCGAATTCGTTCCGTCATGCTGCACTCCACCCCCACGCTGATCGTCAATCCGCCGCGTCATCGGTGCCCTGCACCTTCCATTCCATTTAATAGCTATGAAATTTATTTACCATCCATTGAATTTCTCTATACAAGCAGATGCGAAAGCAACAATTTTCCCTTTCCCTCTGCCTTCAGCACCCAAAAGAATTTTTTTCCTCTGTTTTCTGGCCTCCCGCTTTCCTGATTTTCCTTCGTTCATTTGACATAATTTTAACACATTTCTCTTCCCTATAATTTATCCTATTTCACAAATATTGAATTGAACCCTTGTGTCCGGCGTGCTATTATCTAATTATCATATGTAAAATATGAGTATGGAGGTGAACAAGAATGGAGAAAAAAACACCACTTCATGACACGCATGTGGAATGCGGCGGAAAGATGGTCCCATTCGGAGGCTATAGTCTTCCGGTTCAGTACGGAACAGGAATCAAGAAGGAGCATATGGCCGTCCGGACGAAGTGCGGTCTTTTTGACGTTTCTCACATGGGCGAGATTACGGTCAAGGGACCAGATTCGCTGAAATTTCTGAATCATCTGCTGACCAATGATTATTCCGGCATGTCTGACGGGCAGGCCCGCTACAGCCCGATGTGCAACGAGCACGGCGGCACAGTCGACGACCTGATTGTATATAAACTCTCTGATGATGACTATCTGATGGTCGTCAACGCCGCGAACCGCGAAAAGGACTATCAGTGGGTCTGTGATCACAAGCAGGGAGATGTCCAGCTCGCCGATGTATCTGACGATTACGGCCAGCTCGCTCTGCAGGGCCCGCTCGCAGAAGCGATTCTGTCTAAAGTCACAGACCAGAAGTACATCCCGCAGGAATCCTATACCGCCGTTCTCGACGGACAGATTCAGGGCATTCCCTGCATCATTTCCCGCACCGGATACACCGGAGAAGACGGTTTTGAAATCTACATGCCATCCGACAAGGCCGTGGAAATCTGGAAGATCCTTCTGGATGCCGGAAAGGATGACGGCCTGATTCCATGCGGTCTGGGCGCGCGCGATACCCTCAGAATGGAAGCCGCTATGCCGCTTTACGGCCACGAGATGAACGACGACATTTCCCCGAAAACGGCCGGCCTCGGTTTTGCCGTAAAGATGGATAAGGACGAATTCATCGGCAAGGACGCCATCGAAGCTTCTCTCCCGCTGAAGCAGAGGCGCGCAGGCATCAAGGTCACCGGCAGAGGCATTGTCCGCGAGGACTGCAGCATCTACCGCGACGGCGAGAAGATCGGCGTCACAACCTCCGGAACATTCCTGCCGTACCTGAATGGCTCTTATGCCCTGGCCATCGTCGAATCCGCAAAGCGCGAGATCGGCGCGCCGGTTGAAGTGGAAGTCCGCGGACGCCGTATTGCCGCAGAAATGGTCAAACTTCCATTCTATAAACGTTCTAAATAGACGACAAAACACACCCGGCAAGAGCTCATCTCTTCCGGGCCACAGGGGGCTGCTCCAAACCATTACTGACCAGCCGGGCATAAGTCCCTGCTGTGCCTGCAGTGACAAGGCAGATCCATGCAGCCGCGGATCAGACAGGCAGGCTGTCCCCTTGCCCGTGTATTTTTTGTCCCCTGCCAGGACAGTTGAAAGTAAATAAAAGGAGAAGAACAATGAACAATCCACAGGAACTGAAATATTCGAAATCCCACGAATGGGTACGCATCGACGGAGACGCCGCATACATCGGCATCACCGACCACGCGCAGGAAAGCCTGGGCGACCTGGTATTCGTCAATCTGCCGGAAGTTGACGATGAGATCACTGCCGGCGACCCGTTCGGCGATGTTGAATCCGTAAAGGCCGTTTCCGACCTGCTCGCGCCGGTTGACGGTGTTGTTGCAGAGATCAATGAAGAGCTCCTGGATGCGCCGGAAAAGATCAATGAGGAGCCTTATGAGGCCTGGATGATCAAGATCACAGAGATCGGAGACACGGACGACCTTCTGGACGCGGATGAATACGAGCGTTTCGTAGAAGAAGAGGAAGATGAGTAAGAGGTGAACCATATATGGGCACATTTATTCCAAACACGAAAAAAGAGCAGCAGGACATGCTGCACGAAATCGGCTGTAAGGACTGGGACGACTTGTTTAAGGACATTCCGCCTGAAGCCAGGGTTAAGGGCAGCCTGAATCTTCCGCCTGGAAAATCGGAAGCGGAAGTTTCCCGGATCATGGAGAAAACGGCAGACAAAAATGTAGTCTTTCATTCCATTTACCGCGGTGCCGGCGCCTATAACCACTACGTTCCTGCATCGGTAAACGCGATTGCCGGAAAGGAGGAATTCCTCACCGCTTACACGCCGTATCAGGCAGAAATCAGCCAGGGAATCCTGCAGTCCATTTTTGAGTACCAGACCATGATCTGCGAACTCACCGGCATGGACGTTTCCAACGCATCCCTCTACGATGGCGCTTCTGCAGCGGCGGAAGCCTGCGCCATGACCCGCGACCGGAAGCGTTCCGTAATCTATGTATCCGAAACCGTTGACCCGCGCATTCTGCAGGTCATCCGGACCTATTCCTTCGGACGTGAGATGGAAGTGAAAACCGTCCCTGCGTCAGACGGCGCAACGGATACAGCCGCGCTGAAAGAAATGCTGGACGCAGATCCGGCCTCTGCATGCTTCCTGATGCAGTACCCGAACTACTATGGCATCATCGAGGACGCGGACGCAATTGCGGAAATCGTTCACGCTTCCAAGACACAGCTGATCATGAGCGTCAATCCGATTGCTCTGGGCATTTTGAAGACGCCGGGAGAAATCGGCGCGGATATCGTCTGCGGAGAAGGCCAGCCGCTGGGGCTGGGCCTGGCTTACGGCGGCCCGTACCTGGGAATTCTGGCTGCGACAAAGAAAAACATGCGCAAGATGGTTGGCCGGTATGTTGGTGAAACGACGGACTCTCAGGGAAAACGCGGCTATGTTCTGACCCTGCAGGCCAGAGAGCAGCACATCCGGAGAGAAAAAGCCAGCAGCAACGTCTGCTCCAACGAGGCGCTCTGCGCACTAAAGGCTTCCATCTACCTGGCAGCAGTCGGCCCTGCCGGACTGAAGAAAGCCGCAGAACTCTGCACGTCCAAGGCACATTACCTGGCAGCGGGGCTGTCTGCAGCAGGAATGCCTCTGGTCTATAAAAATCAGCCATACTTCCATGAATTTGTGACGGAATGCAGCGACCCATCCGCCCTGCTTTCTACTCTCCAGGATAAGGGAATCCTGGGAGGTCTTCAGCTTTCTGACCATGAAATTCTCTGGTGCACAACAGAGCTGAACAGCCGAGAAGACATGGACACGGTCATTGAAACCGCAAAGGAGGTGCTCGCATGAAACTGATTTTTGAACGAAGCGTTCCGGGCAGAGGTCAGGATATTTTTCCTGACTGCGATGTCGAGGTGAAGCTTCCGGACGTCCCGATGCGCGCATCTGCGCCGCGGCTTCCGGAAATCTCAGAAAACGAGATGGACCGCCACTACACCGCCCTCGCAAAAGAGGCGCGCGGCGTCAACGACGGCTTCTATCCGCTCGGTTCCTGCACGATGAAATACAATCCGTATATCAATGAAGTCGTCGCTGCGCAGAAGGGATTCACAGAGATCCATCCACTGCAGCCTGCAGACACCGTTGAAGGATGCACGGAAGTCATTGATACACTGGAGAAATACCTCTGCGAGATCACTGGCATGGACCACATCACCTTCCAGCCGGCTGCGGGCGCACAGGGTGAATTCACCGGACTCCTGACCATTAAGGCATATTTACAGGACAAAGGCGAAACAGCAAGAGATGAGATCATCATCCCGGATTCCGCACACGGAACCAACCCGGCAAGTGCTGCAATGGCCGGATTCAAGGTCGTGGAAATCAAATCCAATGATCAGGGCATGATCGACCTGGACGACCTGAAATCCAAGCTCAGCGATAAAACCGCCGGACTGATGCTGACCAACCCGAACACCGTCGGCATCTTCGATGACAATATTATGGAAATCACCTGCCTCGTCCATGAGGCAGGCGGACTCTGCTACTACGACGGCGCCAACCTGAACGCCGTAATCGGTATCGTCCGTCCGGGAGATATCGGATTCGATATCATCCACCTGAACCTGCATAAAACCTTCTCCACCCCACATGGCGGCGGCGGTCCGGGCAGCGGTCCGGTAGGATGCAAGGAATTCCTCGCCGACTTCCTTCCGGGAAGCCGCGTAAAGGGCAGCGGAAAAGACGCCCATTACAAACGCGCTTCCAAGAGCATCGGCAATCTAACCGGATTCCACGGAAACTTCCTGATTATGGTCAGAGCCCTCGCCTATCTGCTGGTCAACGGCGGAGACGGCATTCCAGAACTCGCACACAACGCCGTTCTGAATGCCAACTACATGAAGGAAAAACTGAAGGATATCTATCCGATGGCTTATGACCGCATCTGTATGCATGAGTTCGTTATGAGCCTGGAGAAATTCCAGAAAGAAGACAGCGTTTCCGCTCTGGATGTCGCCAAAGCACTCCTTGACTTCGGCATCCATCCGCCTACAATGTACTTCCCGCTAATCGTAGACGAAGCTCTTATGGTCGAGCCTACAGAGACCGAGACCAGAGAAACCCTGGATAACGCCATCGCCGCTTTCCGCACGATCTACGAAGAGATCATCAAAGCACCGAAGACCGTTACGGCATCGCCTCAGACCACGCCGATCAAGCGCTTGGACGAAGTCGGAGCCGCAAGACATCCGGTACTGCGGTATAATTTTGATCAGAAATAAATATTGAGATGAAAAGAACTGACGCAGCTGGCTTTCCGCCACGCGCCAGTTCTTTCTTTATTTTTATATACAAACCAGCAGACTCCGGTTAATGAAATATTTTGTAAATGAAGCAGAGTCCGGTTCTGCGTTTATATGTTTTTGGCGGATGAGATGCAGTGCCGGCAGATCAGGCAGAGTATCCCCTTGCGCAGGTAGGTTTTGCCTAACTGAAGATTATAAATGGCTGCCGTGCAGGAGACTGCAACTGTGTCCGCCGACGTGGCTGCGCACAATACGGAGGAATTCGATCAAAAGGTAAATCGCAAGGAGTATTGCAAACACGAGAATTGCAAAACCGACCAGGTAGCCGGGATTTCCCATCTTGTCTGCGAGCCAGACCAGCGGACTGCCCTTAGACGGCCAATTCAGGAACATGTAATTGCAGTCGTATTTCTTATCGAACCACATGACCGGCGGAACGACGGCGCAGAGGAAAACCACGGCATACCAGATGTGTTTAATGGAAATTACCATGTGTCCGTCTTTCTGCATGACCGGCATGGAAGTGTAAATCACGGGGAAAACCAGCAGCATGGTGTGCCAGGAATAGCTGTGAATGCTGAAAATGCTCCAGAGCATGTAGGAATGATTCCAGTTCGGGAAGAGCAGTGCCGCAATCGCGCCCGGCGCAATCAGTGTGCACGCGACTTCCCCGAAAAACCGCTGCACCGCCGGACGGTGCACATAGGCCGCAAAAATAAATACCAGGACACCCAGACTGCAGAGCTGAAGCGGAAGATAGCCGATCATGTCCGCGCCTTGAATATCCAGCAGATAATCCTTGAAAATTTCCATTCCGATCATTCCCAGCGGGATGATCTTCAGCACAATCCACCGGCTTCGTTCACTGACATGCCTGCTCCAGAAATAGGCCAGCAGCACCACCGCCGAAATAATCGAAAGCATAAACAGATGCGGCCGGCTGAAATACGCATATCCCGTGCCTGCAGGCAGATAATCCCTGTACTTCCAGAAATTGCTCATCCGATAGCTCCTTCACCGCCAAAAATTAACTCACATACCAAATATCATTATACCACTCAGAACCATTCTTCCATTGAAAACCCCGTCAATCAATGATAGAATAATCGTTGTTGATGCGCACCAGTAGCTCAGGGGATAGAGCGTCGGTTTCCTAAACCGTGCGTCGGGTGTTCGAATCGCCTCTGGTGCATACGCGAAAAGACAGGCCTTGTGCCTGTCTTTTTGCGTATAAGATCAAGCGATTCGAACACTTTCCAAACGATCGCCTGGGAGACCTGTCCCTGCGACTGGCAAGCAGCGAAGCTGCGCAGACAGAGCAGCGGAAGGTCCCCTGTCAGGCCTGCCGCTGAGACCGTGCGTTGACATTTAATACGCACGGGACGAAGCGCTGCAGGCTGCGGCCTGGTGCACCATAGAGATAAGGCCTGAAAACATTAGAAAATCAATGCTTTTAGGCTTTTTCTTTACTTTCTTCAGTTTATAACATTCGTTACATTTTACAGCATTTTCTGTGGAAAAACTGTGGAAACGGCTGCACCCCTGGGGGTACTTCCGGGGGAACATGCGACACCCTGCAGGATCTATTCCCTTCTGTATAAAAATACATTTTTTCGCCATCCACAACACTAAAACTCGGCATTCCGATTACATCTTGAACCAGAAGTTATTTAATGCTACCATAGCTATAGAAAAGGGATTGTCCGCAATTCGTACGGCGGCCATTCCCCATAATTAAACTGGTTTAAGCCGTCAACGGAATTGTTGGCGGCTTAGCTTTAATATAAAGCTATTTGCGTTTGATATAAATAATCAGGGACGCGAATGTTATCAGCATTAACGTATACTGAATCAAATCAGAAACCGTTACGTACTCCATAACAATCACCCCCTTTCAACAGGGGGCTGACCGCCTCACGGACAATCCATAAATCGAGTATATTATGAACTAATTTTATGTAAAGCAGGCTTTTATAGCCGATTCATATCATTAGCAGGATTTTACAAATTTCTTATTATAATAAGTTAATTAGCCGCACTTAGCAGACGAGATAAAGGCAGCCGGCCTGAGGATTAGTCCACCTCGCAAAAGCGGAATAAGAACCCCACCCTTCCACGACGCTGAATGATATGCTCCCCTTATGAGAGAC
>CAJMLL010000016.1 GCA_905214225.1 uncultured bacterium
CGCTCTCTCGAGCGAACTTCTATATCTTACCGCCTGATGCGGACTTTGTCAACACCATTTTTAACTTTTTTTGATTTTTATTTTACGGGATGCTTAGATCGCGTGGACGAAACTGCGGGTACGCTCGTTCTGCGGATGCTCGAAGATCTGCTCCGGGGTACCCTCTTCTGCGATGACGCCCTGATCGATGAAAATGACCTTATCAGCGACTTCTTTTGCGAATCCCATCTCATGGGTCACGACGACCATGGTCATGCCTTCTGAGGCCAGTTTTTTCATTACGTCGAGTACTTCTCCGACCATCTCCGGGTCCAGTGCGGATGTAGGCTCGTCGAACAGCATGATTTCCGGGTCCATAGCCAGTGCGCGGGCAATGGCGACTCGCTGCTGCTGTCCTCCGGAAAGAGCGCGCGGCTTGGCGTTGATTTTATCGGAAAGGCCTACCATTTCCAGAAGCTCTTTTGCATGTTTTTCTGCTTCTTCCTGTGACTTTCCTTTTACATGGATCGGACCGACGGTGACGTTCTCCAGTACGGTCATGTGCGGGAACAGGTTGAAGCTCTGGAACACCATTCCCATGCGTTCTCTGACATTGGTCAGATTTTCCTCGGTAATCAGTTCTCCGTCAATATAGATTTCACCCTCTGTCGGCTCTTCCAGGTGATTCAGGCAGCGCAGAAGGGTGGATTTTCCACCTCCTGAAGGCCCGATAATACACAGTACTTCTTTATCATTGATCACCTGGTTAATACCCTTCAGGACTTCCAGATCGCCGTATAATTTCTTTAAGTTTTTGATTTCCAGCATGATACACAGACTCCTCTCTTGCTCGTATACTTTTTGTCCCGATGACGTGGATTACTCCATCTTCAGACGGCGCTCCATATAGAGCACGAGCTTGGAAATGGTAATGGTGAACACCAAATAAACCAGTGCTACGCCGACGTATGCGGTGAAGAAGTCGAAGGTTCTCGCGGACAGGAGTGTACCTTCACGGGTGATTTCGGTTACGCCCGCAACGGACAGAACCGCGGTTTCCTTGATCATGGTGACGAACTCATTTCCCAGCGGTGGGAGGATCAGACGCAGAGCCTGCGGAATGATGACGAGGCGCATAGCCTGATGGTGCGTCATGCCCAGGCACTGGGCGGCTTCCATCTGGCCCTTGTCGACGGCGGTCAGTCCTCCGCGGACGATTTCTGCCATGTATGCGGCACTGTTCAGTCCGCAGCAGAGGAGCGCCGGAATGACCAGGTGGGGCCATTTCCACTGCACACCCATGCTCTGGACGAGCACCGGAATTCCGTAGGCGGCGATCAGCGCCTGTACCATCAGCGGTGTACCTCTTACGATATCAATATACAGCGTGGCCAGTCCGCGCAGAACCTTGAACCTGGACAGACGCATCAGCGCCAGAATCAGGCCGAGCACCAATCCGATCAGAACTGCGACCGCACTGACACCCATGGTTGTCGGGACTCCGCGAAATGCTGTCGCAAATCCTTCCCACAGTTTACTGAAAAACATAGTATTCTCCTTACCATTTCAAATTACACACACAGAACGGCTGTTTACTGCATCCGTCCCCAATTGATATGCCGGTGCCGCACTGCGCATGCATCCGCGGCAGTTCTGCTTGCACGCAGAAAATCGAAGCAGAGAAGAGAACCTCCCCCGCTTCGACGCTCATCATAATCTCTCTTTCACAATCTGTTATTTCGTGGAAGCGAACTTGTTTCCGATGCCCCACTTGTCGCAGAGTTTCTGGAATGTGCCGTCCTTGATGATATCCTTCAGGCCCTTGTTCAGCTTATTCTTAAGCTCTGTGTTGCCCTTCTTGACAGCCATTGCGTAGCTCTCGGCGTCCAGTGTCTTTCCGACAGTCTTGAACTTTCCGCTGTGCTTCTGCATGTAGTTCTGCGCAACCGGCTTGTCGATGATGACGGCGTTGACATCTCCGTTCTGCAGCTGCATGATGCAGGTGTCGAATCCGTCCAGGATAACGGCCTGCTTGATCTTGCCTTTCTTCTGCAGTTTTTTTGTCTCTGTTGCTCCGGATGTTCCGGTCTGGCTGGCAACCTTCATGTCGCTGGTCAGGCTGTCTATACCCTTGATCGTTGTGTTGTCCTTCTTAACCATGACAACCAGTCCGGCATCAGAATATGTATTCGTGAAGTCAACTTTCTTGGAACGCTCCTTGTCGACGTTCATTCCGGCTGCGATGATATCTGCATTTCCGGACTGAATAGCCGGGATCAGAGACTGGAATTCCATGTTCTTGAACTTAACCTTGAATCCCTGGTCCTTAGCGATTGCTTTGACCATATCCATATCGAATCCAGTCAGGTTGCCTTTCTTATCCGTCGTATCATACGGCGGGAATGTCGGCTCTGTTACAACCGTATAGGTTTTCTTTGATGATGTTGACTTGGATTTGCTGCTGGAGGAGGAGCTTCCGCACGCGGTGAACGCAATTGCTGTAACCACGCAGAGGCCCAGAACTGCCAGTTTCATTGCCAGATTCTTTTTCATGTGAATACTTCCTTTCCACTTACACAGTGAAGTTTTCATTGCCTTGCTGAATGTAAATATATTAAATTACATGCATAAATTTACCATCTCGCAGGTACATTGTCAATAGGTTTTTTAAACTTTATTCACATAAATTTAACTTTATGCAACGATTGGCACCAATTATTCTGGACAAAATCCACCCGGCCAAGAGCGCAGCTTCACCCGCAGCCTGCCGCGCCACAGGAATTTCCAGTCCCTCAGCCAGGAATCATCCCCGGCTCAATGATTTCCCCGGCTCTTATGTATCCGTTTTTACCGGCCAGAAGATCCGCACCAGTGCCGAAAACGCTGACTTTCCCCAAATCTGCCAGAAACTCAGCACTTCGGACTGACGTAAATGCGGCGCACTCTGCCGTGCCCGGTCTCTGCCGGCCGGATGTCCCGGCAGTTCTCTGGCTGCCGTTCCGGCAGAATCCAGGTCTGCTCGCTGTAGTCCGGCTTCCACAGGCCCAGCCGGTCCTTCTTCCGGGAGATCATCACATCTCCGTCTGGCCGGTACTGGGTCGTCATCAGCGGGAAGGCACCCTGTTCATGCACCGCCTCCTCCAGTGACGGCATCGCATAAGCAGCGCCCAGATGTTCCAGAACGTCCGCCGTTCTGCAGTTATACCGGTTCAGGCCGAAATCCGCGTATACCGGAATTCCGCGCTCCGTCAGATATGCAATCCAGCTCAGACTGCCGACGTAGATTCCGCTTTCTTTCCAGTGTTCTGTGATTTCTGCAATGTGACCTTCAATCCAGGCCGCTTCCTTTCCCTTAGCCACATTGGAAATCCACGGCACAATGTGTGCAAACCCGGTGTTTTTCAGCATTTCCGGAAGTTCTTTACAATGCACTTCGGCTTCCAGCAGCGGAAGCAGGGCAATTTCTCCCTCTTCCGCAGATGAATAATGACGCAATGATTCCCAAGTATAAAAATACACTTCGTCATGATCCTGCATCATGAATGCCGGGGCCTGCGGACGCTGGATTTTTTCACTGCGCGGATTCTGCAGAAGCAGATGCTCATTATGCTCTTGCGGTGTGGTTTTTGTCCGGCCGGACGCAAGCTGGTCTGAAAGTTTATTCAGGACTTCCCGGCGCAGCGCGTTCAGTTCTGCCATCCTCACATGGAGGAGCATGCTGCCTGGAAGTTCCAGTTCTTCTACCTCAAAAGGCGTGCCGCCGGTCTTCCGCAGGGCTGTTTTCAAGCGTTCCGGGCTCGCGGCGTGATTCTCTGCATAGGAAAACGGGCCGGCCTGTGACTGGGCATGGGCAGAAATCATCTGGTCATAATCGCCAAAGGTCCGGCCTGCAATCGTCGAGGCGCTCAGGACCAGCATCTGCCCTTCTTCTTTCAGCCGCATGGAAATCCCGCGCTTTCTTCGGAACTTTCCCTCAGTGAAGGACAGCTCCTGAAAGGTCTTTCTGGCGGCGTCCAGCTGGGCCTTCGATGATGTCCGGAAAATCGCGTCGCCCTTATGCACATCCCCCTTGAAATCGCCGATTCTGGTCAGCCCGCCCTTCATCTGCTTCTTATAAGTCAGGATGCCCCCGGTGAGCGCAGAGTTGTGAATTTCAATCCCATCGCCTAACTGCAATTCACGATCAAGCCGGACATCCAGCAAGATCGGATTGACGCGGCTGTTCACCTTCCCGACCGGCACACCCTGGTGCTTCGGAAGGCCGGAACACATCAGTTTCTTTCCCGGATAACCGTGCAGGTAAGCTTCCGTAAAATCGCCCCGGTTGAAAATCTGGCGCAGGGCCATGCGGTCCGCAGGGTCAATCCTGCTGCTTCCGGTCTTCAGGTACTGGTCGATATATTTCCGGTAAATCGAGGTCACGACCGCGACGTATTCCGGTGATTTCATCCGGCCTTCGATTTTGAAGGAGTCCACGCCGGCATGGATCAACTCTCCCAGATCATCCAGCAGACAAAGGTCTCTCGGGCTGAGAGAATGACGGCCTGCGCGGACCCGGCGTCCGTCTCTGTCCAGTACGGTATAGGGGAGCCGGCAGGGCTGTGCACAGGCTCCGCGGTTCCCGCTCCGGCCTCCGAAATACCGGCTCATCTGACACTGGCCGGAATAGCAGATGCACAGAGCGCCGTGAATAAACATCTCCAGCTCCAGATCGGTCTGTTCCCGGATTTTCCGGATTTCCTCAAAGGTCAGCTCACGGGACAGGACGGCGCGGCGGAAGCCGAGCTTCTCCGCAGCCTGCACGCAGCGGAGGTCATAAGCTGTCGCCTGCGTGGACAGATGCAGAGGGAAATCAGGCATTTCCCTGTGAATCAGGTCTGCCAGGCCCAGGTCCTGCACAATCAGCGCATCGACGCCGATTTTATAATCGTATTCCGCTTCTTTCAGCGCCTCCTGAAGTTCATCATCCCGCAGAAGAATATTCATGGTGACGTGGACCCGGACCCCTCTCTGATGGGCGTATGCAACAGCTTCTTTCAGCTGCTCCCTGTTGAAATTCTGCGCCCCTGCCCTGGCATTGAACGAACTTCCACCGACATAGACGGCGTCAGCGCCGTTTTCCACCGCGGCAAGAAAGGCCTGCTCTCCCCCTGCCGGAACCAGAAGTTCGCATTGTCTGCTCTGTTTTACTGCCATGTTCAGCTTCATCCTTTCCTGTTTCTTTTTGTCAAAAAACAGACAGGCGCAGATGACGCGCCTGCCTGTGAAATAGTTTCTTGTTTACATTCCCAGATTACAGTGGGTTGTACTCCAGATGTGTGTGTTTCTGCTTCAGTTCGATGGCCTTGCTGAAAATCTGCGCGGTGTCCATGCAGGTCAGTACCGGAAGGTTGTGCTCGATGGCCTTGCGGCGCAGCGGGAAGGTGTCCGTATTCAGCTTGTTCATCGCCTTTGGCGTATTGATCAGCACTTCAATGCCGTTCTCGATCATCGGAAGGACTTTCTCAAACGGCAGGAAGGTATTCTCCACGCCGTGCTCAGTCAGGAACTTTCCGGTTCCCTCAGAGGCATAGATCTTGAAGCCCAGCTCCTGATACTTCCTGACGATTTCCGCACTCTCATCATTCTTATCATGATCGCGCAGGGAAACGAATACGCCGCCTTCTGTCGGGATCTTTCCGCCGGCAGCGATGAAGCCCTTGTAAATCGCCTTGTCGAGATCCGGATCGATGCCCAGAACTTCTCCTGTGGATTTCATCTCCGGCCCGACTGCAACATCGACATCAGTCAGCTTGGAATCGGAGAATACCGGAACCTTGACGGCATAGTAGTCCTTATCCGGATACAGTCCTGTTCCGTATTCCATATCCCTCAGCTTCTGACCGGTCATAACGGCTACAGCGATGCGGACCATCGGAACCTTGGTGACCTTGCTCAGGATCGGAACGGTACGGGATGCACGCGGATTTACCTCGATGACGTAGATCGTCTTGCCATCCCATGCGTACTGGACATTCATCAGACCGACGACATGCAGGGCTTTTGCGATTCTCTTGGTGTGGTCCACCAGGGAATCGATGACTTCCTGCGGGAAATCGTACGGCGGATAGGATGTGCAGCTGTCTCCGGAATGAACGCCTGTGCGCTCAAAGTGCTCCATGATTCCCGGAATCAGAACGTCTTCTCCGTCTGCGATGCAGTCTACATCCATTTCCTTGCCCTCGATGTACTGGTCGATCAGGACCGGATGCTCGTGGGACATGCGGACAGCTTCTTTCAGGTAGGTATTCAGCTCATCATCGTTGTAGACAACCTGCATGGCGCGTCCGCCGATAACGAAGGACGGGCGGACAACCAGAGGATATCCGAGTTCTTTTACTGCGGCCTCAGCCTCTTCATGGGTGCGGACTGCGCAGCCCTTCGGGGTTACGATGTGCAGCTCGTCCATCAGTTCGTGGAATTTCTCACGGTCCTCGGCCAGGTCGATATACTTATTCTTGGTTCCCAGAATGTTGATTCCGCGAGCGGACAGTCTGGATGCCAGGTTCAGGGAGGTCTGTCCTCCGAACTGCAGGATGACGCCTTCCGGACGCTCCTGCTTGATGACGTTCATGACGTCGTCCGTGTGCAGAGGGTCAAAATACAGCTTGTCAGAGGTATCAAAGTCTGTGCTGACGGTCTCCGGGTTGTTGTTGATGATAATTGACTCATAACCCAGGTCTTTCAGCGCCCAGACGCCCTGAACGCAGCAGTAGTCGAATTCGATTCCCTGTCCGATTCTGATCGGGCCGGAACCGACAACCAGGATCTTCTCATTATCGGAGCGCTTGCTCTCGTTTTCCCCGCCGTAGCTCTGGTAGTAATACGGTGTTGCTGCCTCGAACTCGCCGGCGCAGGTATCTACGATCTTGTAAACCGGATACATATCATGGTAGAGACGGATGTCCTGCAGGACTTCTCTCGGCATTTTGGTCAGATCCAGAATGTCGTCATCGGTGAAGCCGTGGCTCTCTGCCTCGTAGATGATTTCCGGTGTAATTTCTTCACTCTGCAGACGACGTTCCATCTCGATGATTCCGTAAATCTTATACAGGAACCAGCGGTCGATCTTCGTCTCTGCGTGAATGCTCTCAACGTCAGCGATTCCTCTTCTGAAAGCTTCTGCGATGCAGAAAATACGCTCATCATCGCCAACTCTCATCTTTGCCATCAGGCGGTCATTATCCAGATTGGTGACATATGGAACACGCAGTCCGTTTCCTTCGATTTCCAGGGATGCGATGCCCTTCATCAGCGCAGACTCAAAGTTCCGGTCAATCGCCATGATCTCTCCGGTTGCCTTCATCTGTGTTCCCAGTTTTCTGGATGCTGTTCTGAATTTATTAAACGGCCACTTCGGGAACTTTACGACGCAGTAGTCCAGTGTCGGCTCGAAACATGCACTGGATTCCTTGGTGACGTAATTCTGCAGTTCGTCCAGGGTATAGCCGATGGCGATCTTCGCCGCGATCTTGGCGATCGGGTAGCCGGCAGCCTTGGATGCCAGCGCGGAAGAACGGCTTACACGAGGGTTTACTTCGATGACTGCATATTCATCCTTATCCGGATTCAGAGCCAGCTGAACGTTACATCCGCCTTCGATATGCAGGGCGCGGATGATCTTCAGGGATGCGTCACGAAGCATCTGGTACTGATGATCGTCCAGCGTCTGTACAGGAGCGACAACGATACTGTCTCCGGTGTGAATGCCGACCGGGTCCAGGTTTTCCATCGAGCAGATGATGATGCAGTTATCCTTTGCATCGCGGATAACCTCCAGCTCGATTTCCTTCCATCCAGCGATGGACTTCTCGACCAGAACCTGTCCGATGGCACTCTTCTCAATTCCCATCTTGCAGTGCTCGATCAGTTCTTCTTTATTATTGGCGATTCCACCGCCTGTTCCTCCGAGGGTGTATGCCGGACGGATGATTACCGGGTAGCCGATCTTCTTTACAAAGTCCAGACACTCGTCCACATTGGTGGCGATGGTGCTCGGCGGAATCGGCTCATCGATGTCCTGCATCAGTTTCTTGAAAGCCTCGCGGTCCTCAGCTTTATAAATACTTTCACGGTTTACACCAAGGAGCTTGACGTGATATTTATCCAGAACGCCTTTCTCGTAAAGCGACATGCCGATATTCAGTCCGGTCTGTCCGCCGAATCCGGCCAGAATGCCGTCCGGACGCTCCTTGGAGATGATCTGTTCGACCGCCTCTTCCGTAATCGGCTCCAGGTACACCTTATCTGCGATTCCATGGTCGGTCATGATCGTGGCCGGGTTGGAGTTAACCAGTACGGTTTCAATTCCTTCTTCTGCAATCGCCTTGCAGGCCTGTGTTCCAGCGTAATCAAATTCGGCTGCCTGGCCGATGACAATCGGGCCGGAACCGATGATCATAACTTTATTCAATGTGAAATCCTTTGGCATTACAGCTTTCCTCCCTTCATCAAATCAATGAACTGGTCAAACAGATATCCCGTGTCGTTCGGTCCCGGATTGGATTCCGGATGGAACTGTACGGAGAATACCGGTTTGCGGATGTGCTGCATGCCCTCAACGGTGCCGTCGTTCAGATTCAGATGCGTGATGTCCAGACCTTTCAGGACAACACTGTTTGAATCTACTGCATAACCGTGGTTCTGAGAAGTAATGTAGCTTCTTCCTGTCTTCTTATCAAAAACACCGTGGTTTACGCCGCGGTGTCCATACTTCAGTTTGTATGTCTTACCGCCAGATGCGAGCGCAATCAGCTGATGACCCATGCAGATACCCATAATCGGCATCTGATTTTCACCGTAATTGCTGTTCGTGATCAGTTTTTCTGTCACGATAATATCTTCTGTTGCTGATTCCGGGTCTCCTGGGCCGTTTGTGATAAACACTCCGTCCGGATGAGCGGCCAGAATGGTCTTCGCCTTTGTTCCGTAAGGAAAGATAGTCAAACTGCAATTTCTGTTATGAAGTTCTTTTAAAATACTGCGCTTGCAGCCGAGATCCATGACTGCAACATGGAACTGAGGGTTTTCTGCCTCCCATTCGATAACGTGGTCTGTACCCGCGTCCTTCATCTGGTCTGTTCTGAGCTCTGTCTCATCACATAATTTTTTCAACTGCGAAAGCGGAAGCCCCTCTGTGCTGATTACGCACTTCATGCTTCCATGCTCACGAATCTTCATGGTAATCTCACGTGTATCCACTTCATACACGCCCGGTACCTTCTGCTGCTTCAGCCATTCATCAATGGTCATTTTGCATTTCCAATTTGACGGATGGAAGCAGACATCCTTAACAACCAGACCAAATGCATAAATATGATCCGATTCATAATCCGTATCATTAATGCCGTAATTTCCGATCAGCGGATAGGTCATGGTAATGATCTGTTCACTATAAGACGGGTCAGTCAGCGTTTTCTGATATCCTGTCATCGCTGTATTGAACACGAGCTCTCCGACTTTGGTTCCGGTCCAGCCGAATCCGCGTCCTTTATAAACCGTTCCGTCTTCCAGGTAAATAACTCCCTTCATAACGTAATTCTCCTTTCCTCACACTTTCAAAAAGTATACTATAGCATGGAAAAATATTCAACAATATTTTTTTAAGCTTCAAAAGAATTATTTCGCGGTCATTCCCATTGATTCAGCTAATATTGTGGCTTTTGACGATTCTTTCACATACTGAATCAGAAAAAAATCTTGAATATTAACAAATAATACTTGATTTTTATTCACACGGGTGTTACTATACATTCAACACGATAAATATTCTTTTTTATTTATAAATATCAATTTTGGAGGGTAAGTGAAATGGCTAAAGAAAAAGTAATCCTCGCCTATTCCGGCGGGCTGGACACATCTGTAATTCTGAACTGGCTGAAAGAGACCTATGACTATGACGTCATCGCCGTATGCTGCAATGTGGGACAGCACGAGGACTTCGACGCAGTAGAAAAGAAGGCACTGTCCACCGGCGCTTCCAAGGCAATCACCCTGGACCTGCGTGAGGAATTTATTACTGATTATATCTATCCGACACTGAAGGCCGGAGCAATCTATGAAGATGACTATCTTCTCGGCACATCCATGGCTCGTCCGCTGATGGCCAAGAAGTTCGTAGAAATCGCCGAGCAGGAAGGCGCATTCACCATCGCCCACGGCTGCACAGGAAAAGGAAACGACCAGGTTCGTTTTGAGGCATCCATCCAGGCACTGAACCCTGCGATCAAGGTAATCGCACCATGGAGAGTCTGGGATTTCAAGTCTCGTGAAGATCTGATCGAGTATGCACATCAGCACAACATTCCGATTTCCCAGACCACCAAGAAGATCTACTCCCGTGACGAGAACATCTGGCACATCAGCCACGAAGGCGGCGAGCTGGAGAACCCTTGGAATGAGCATCTCCCGACGATCCACGTCCTGTCCAAGACACCGGAAGACGCACCGAACGAGCCGACAACCATCACCATTTCCTTCGAAAAAGGAATTCCGGTTGCCATTGACGACGAAAAACTTTCTCCGATCGATCTGCTGACCAAGCTGAACAAGCTCGGAAGCGAGAACGGCGTCGGAACCATCGATATTATTGAAAACCGTCTGGTCGGCATGAAGTCCCGTGGTGTCTATGAGACTCCTGGCGGAACCATCCTCTATCAGGCACACCGCGACCTGGAAAAACTGATCCTCGACCGCGACACACTGGCATACAAGAAGATCGTATCCCAGAAGTTCGCTGAGCTGGTTTACGACGGACTCTGGTTCACCCCACTCCGTGAGGCAATCAGCGCATTCGTCGATGTCACCCAGGAGCACCTGACCGGAAAGGTCAAAATGAAGCTTTACAAGGGAACAGCTTATCCTGTTGCCAGCCAGTCACCATACTCCCTGTACAACGAGGAGTTCGCTACATTCAGCGAGGACGAGGTTTACAACCAGGCCGACGCACAGGGATTCATCAACCTGTTCGCCCTGCCGCTTAAGATCCGCGCAATCCAGAAACAGTCTCTGGAAGGCGTTCCAGAGTCCCAGCAGGCACTCGGAAAGAAGATCCTGAAAGGCGGAAGCTTCATCGAGTAATAACCAAGCCATTTCACTTACACACATAAATGGACGGAAGCCGCATCACTGATTTTCGGTGGTGCGGCTTCTTTGCTATCCGATAACTTATGATCGCATTCGTGCTGGTGACAGGGTGACAGAGCGGCTCTTCAGACTGCGATTCTCAATTGACAAGCTGTTATTATCTGGACACTGGGCTGCAAGAAGTGCGGTCTCTGACTCTGACTGCGCCATCGGTCTTACGAGATGCTTCTTCATCGGCCGTTTCCTGGAAATGTTTCTCACTTCGTCAAAAAACCAATTGCAACAGCGCCCTTTCAATAAGCACCGTCAACCAACATCCGTCTGAATGCGATGTTACTTTATAATAAGATGGTCATAAGGTGGACGCCAAAGTATACTATATACACTTTCGAACAGCATTCATAAAATATTCATCAGATAATGTGCATCCTTCTATACAAAATGCCCTTCAACGGTCGGAAAATGCTTGTAAATCCCGTGATTTCCGAATTAAATTGCGCACAATTCGGGAATTCCTTCTTTTCGGACTGTTTTCCGAACTTTCGAAGCAGGGACTTTCGGGAAAATGCTTTTTAACAGCAATCTCCCGACTCCAGAGACACTGGAATACTTCAGTTCCCTGTGTACCTGGCTTTTCCCCAGGCTGCAGGTAAATCCATCTTGATTATTATACAGTATACACGCATGATAACTCATTGGTCGTTATATACATACATTATCTGCTCATAGAAACAAATTACGACCTGCAGCAACTTCGGAAAAAGCACATTAAAGTCAATTTTTCCGAGCCCCTGAAAAAAAAGATCGGGAAATAGCAGATTATAGCAGTTTTCCCGAACAATTCCAATTACAAAGCTCAGCTGTTATATAGTTTACTTGAAATCTTCCTCGAACTACAGCAGCCAAAGTAATACAAGCTGCAGCGCTGTAAATCGAATGGACCGTTGGCACAATCGGAGTCAGACGAACGCAATCAGTATCAGTAGCAATAATAGGTCTACAATAATAGAACTGCATTCCCGTGTTGATGGGAATGCAGTCTTATTTAATGAACTATTTTACTACTGTAACTGCGACCTTCGTTCTGACTCCGTTGGTTCCAAGTACGTATACATTGCACTTGCCCGCCTTCAGTGCCTTGACCGTACCATTCTGGGATACCTTGATGTTCTTTCCATCCTTTATGTAGAAGTAACGGAACATTGCAGCGTGTCCCTTCTGCAGAATTGCATATCCGGAATAAACGCCCTTTGCAGAAGGCTGAATGCGGTATGTCTTTCCGACTTTCAGGGTTACCGCGTTCTTCTTTACACTGACGCTCTTGACATTGGTGTATTTGACATTCTTTGTCTTCAGCAGATTACCGGCTGCGGAATGAACGGTGACGCTCTTCTTTACGACCTGCTTCTTTCCGTTTTTAATCTGGTAGGCCGCAACATAGTACTTGTATGCAGCACCTTTCTTCAGTCCCGAACGTTTATAAACTCTCGGGGAAGAGGCAGAAACATCGGCCACCTTCTTGAATGGGTGAACGTGCTTATAAGTATTGCAGTATGCTTCATAAACATAATATCCATCGACGTTTGTCAGCGGTGTCCATGTCAGTGTCTGTTTGCTGCTGCCGCTGGCAATGACTTTAGGAAGCAGAATGCCTGTGACCTTATTCTTGGTCCACTTTGCGTAAAGGTCCATGTCATTCTTGACCGGCGTATTAAAATCATATGCATTCGTCAGTGCGCTGTCCGTGTACCAGCCATCAAATGTGTACCCGTCCTGTGCCGGATCGGCCGGCTGAGAAACCTTGTTTCCGTCTGCAACCGTCTGGGTGAAATCGCTCTGACCGTTGGCCGGATGGAAGGTGACGGTGTGGTCCTCGACTGGGGTAACCGGAGTTACCGGTTCTGGCTTGCTGACCTTGAAGCTGTAGGAGATCATATTCTTATGTGCATCATCAAGCGTAGAATCACGCCCCGTATTCCCTTGCTTGGCAGCGAAGAAGAAATAAACTCTCTGATCATTTGACGTTTGTTGATCTTTTGGATATTGAGTAAATGCTTCGTTTTCCGTATATGCCAGGTCATAAAATCCCGCTGCGGTTCCAATTATCTGCATTGTCTGACCTGGCTCTGCCTGATCGGAAACCTTAAGGCCGCTGATAGACAATTGAATATTTCCGAGCTTCTGTTCATCAATTTTTTTCAGCTCATCCTGCCACTTTGTCTTCACAACGTTTTCTATATTTTTGCGAACCTGAATAACGAGTGTTTTGGTACCATCTGTATTCGTATCATTCTTTTCAACAGTTGCAGTAAATCCATCTAAACCCGAAATACTTACGGATGGGTTGAATACACTCACCCCTGCTGGAATTTTTAGCGTATAAGTTAAACCTGCATCAGATACCATGTATGGATTCGAGAGTGTTTTAAGCCGGTTTTGATCGTTCTCAAGCGTCGCATCTCGCGTCGCATCTCCATAAGTATTACAGCCAAGTAAATCATTCAATTGAAATGTTCTGAGATATTTATTAAACCATGCAGCATTCAAAGAGAATGTAAGGCTGACAGGATCTCCGGCAGCATAGCTTCCATCCGCACTTTTTCCATCCAGATCGCCTGTTACGATCAGCTGATTATCGGCATCATCCAACTGAGCCTGGCTAAGCACCTGGTCATCAGTATACTTAGTATAGCTGTTTCTCCAAGCTTGTTTTCCAAGCTCTTTATTGTCATCTGTCGGTACTCCACCATGCATATGCCAAGTCAAGGCATCCATGCTATGCCCATTACTGGTAATACCGCTGTTTGAAAATGCCGTAGGCGCCACCTGGTCTCCATAAAGTTTTACGTACTTATCGACATTACTGTCGTTTGGACCCGGAAGATATTCAGGAAATATTCCATAGAGATAATGATGTTCCCCCTGGCTGTTCGCAACATACGGAACCGTTTTCTTTTCCAAATCAATCCAATAATCCTGATCCTGAATTGATTTAACACTGCTTATTAAGTCCCCAGAATATGGATCAGTAAGAGATGTTATTGCAAATGGATTTTCTTGAGTACCATCTCCCGTGTCTTCTAAATTCTCTTCATCTGTCGCATATACAGAAATCGAAAACGCGAAAATTATCAACAACGCCAGAACGAGTACTCCGACACTCTTTATATATTTTTGAATATGCATATTCTCACCTCTACTTGCTAACAGCATCATCAATACTGAAGGTGTTATCTGACGTGACATTTACTACTTCCGTCGGACTAATGATTTTCCAGAATTTGTATAAACTACAATATCCTGTGCCAGTAATATTCCCCAGTTTCTGAGTTCCATCATAATCGGAAGCCTTTACGACAAACGGTATAGTAATATCAATTGTATGACTCGACGGATCTGCATACTCAGCCTTCAGCAAATTAAAGAATTCCCCATAATCATTCCAATTACCGAGATTCATAGAAAGATGAACTTTCTGTGCACTTGGGTGGGTAACATTAATTTTACTGATCGTGGATGTTGTCGTTTCCGCTTTAATCGGTTCCGCTACTTTTACGGTATCAGGAAATGTAACCGTATATTCAATAGTCGGAAAGGCTGCCTTACCATCCTCTCCTAAATCCGACATGACCAGATTTTTAAAACTTGCATTTCCAAATTTTTCATTTTCAAATCTGTCCTGATATAATTGATAAGATTGTCCGAATAAATCTGTTGATTCAACAGAGATATGCAGTCTGCCCTCGTATTCATTGTTTGAATTTTTTACCGGACGTAATTTTGTGACATCAACTGCATTCGAATTAAAGTTTACAGATCCTCTAACCTTGCTAAGCTGACCGACACCTTTTGCATATACATGACTGTCAACTTTAGATGTACTCGTATCCGCAAACACTGCCGAAGCCGCCAGCAGGAAGGTGAACGCAGCAACAAAAGCCAGCACCAGGCACAGTACTGCCCGGGCAGGCTTTCTTCTGACTTTAGACATGAAAACTCGTCTCCTTTCATTAACACTGTGATGCGTCAGGCCCGGCCACTCTGAATCATTCAGTACGCCGATTGAAAGGATCAAGCCTATAGAAATGTTCGACCCCCCAGTCTGCTGAATTTCAGCACTTTGGAGAGAAGTCAGGTCAGCTGCATCATTTTACCCATAAGCAAATATTTATCGTTATACCATCGGATATTCTAGTGCGATTGTGTAGAAATTGCAACATGTATTAAGAAGATTTAAGATGAATATTCGTAATTGTCAGTATTGTATATTTTGCTGGTGGCAGGGTGACGGAACTGTTCTCCAGGACGGGTGCAGGAACGTATCCAGCAATTCCTATCAGACAATTGATGATCGCATTCATTCAGGATGTCGGCTTCCAGAGCGCTCTCCGGGCTGGCCGTAGTTGCGGAGCGCATACGAAAACCCGTGGGAACTGCCGCAAACATTGACCTTTACATGTGCGGCAGTCCTCTCACGGGTTTTATCGTCTGGCTCCAACTGCGGCATCAGCCCTGCGAGAAGCTCCGTCATCCGACATCTGTTTGAAACGCGATATTATCTTATCTGAATATAGCTGAATTATTTCCTGCGTAAACGGACTTTTGAAATGTTTCGTTACTTTGTAGTCCATTCAGAATGCCTATTCCAGTTCAATCCCATGCTCACGAGCAAACGCACGCAGAGCTTCCTCGGTCGTACCGGCAGCTTTAGCAATCATCTCTACAGGAAAATCATTGTTAATCATGTTACGGATCATCTCACACCGAGTTTCATCGCGGCCATCTTCACGATTCATCAAATCTCTTTCTTCTAAAGTCATATATTCTCGCCTCCAGTCCTGAAATCGATGACCGTATTCTGGAGCTGTTCTCCAGGCCGGGCGCAGAAACGGAGCTCATCCGGGAAACGGCGGGAATTGCTGCAAACAAGTGCAGATACGACGTTCCGCTTGCTGATCGAGCTAAGTGCTTTGCACTTGCTCTCTCAGGCGGAACCAGCATAAGGCCTTCTCGTCATTCAGCCTTCGCCTCCGGCTCGGCCTCATGAGAGCAAGCGCCATTACATGTGCAGCAGTTCCTCGCCGTTTCTTCCGTCTGACTCCGGCTGCGCCAACGGCCTTCCGAAAGGCTCCGCCGTGGTCTGCAACGCTTCATTCCGTGCTTATCAAAATTCCAGCGCGGTCTCAGCGGCAGACCTGACGGGGGACCTTCCGCCGTTCATGCTTCGCTCAGCAAACATGATTATGAGCTTGCCTTCACGGGGATAGGTCTCCCTCTACGGCCATCGATTTCATAGTATTTTTGTTAGTCGCTGCCTTATGTAATATTGCAGGGGAATATACATTTTGTTCGGTCTGCACATCTATTCCAGTTCAATCCCATGCTCACGAGCAAACGCGCGCAGATCTTCCTCGGTCATACCGGCAGCTTTAGCAATCATCTCTACAGGAAAATCATTATTAACCATGTTGCAGATCATCTCACACCGGGTTTCTTCGCGGCCCTCTGCATGGCCTTCTTTACGTCCAATTTCAATTTTTTCTTCTAATGTCATATATTTTCGCCTCCAGTCCTCATCCCCAGTTGTTTTCTGCACCTGGGCGTCCAGATTCCTGGTAAATCATCCGTCGGAACATGATTAGTCAAATATTCCAAGAAGATCTTCAGTTCATCAGAGAGATCTTCATCCTTTGTTCCGCACGAATTTAAAAAGATTCTTCTAGTTCCGTCGTTAAAATCGACCGTCCTGTGATTCCTGCACATCGGAACAATCTCATACAATGAATACCCACACTTCAACGGATCAAAGGTACTGATGAAAATCACATAGCTATCCTTCAGTTTTTCATACGGTTCTCCCGCTTTGATCTGCTCAGTATCAATGACAGATTGATAATATCGTGAGCGCCTCAGCAAATCTCCATAACTATCGTTCTGCATCTCAATATCATAAACTGTGTTCTGGTCATCTTCGAAATAGACATCAAATCTTACCCCTTTGCTATCCGGCGTAACCTGAATACTCTGTTGATCATTCAAATATATGATCTCTGATATCTTTCTACCCAGGATTCTTTCTGCTAACTCCTTGCAAAGTTCTTTATTCTCCGATAACACGGTACAGAAAACGTAATCATCGGTAAAATGCAGATTAGCAAAATGCTCTTCATTATAAAACATATCCACTCTCCCTGATAATAATATCGCCGATATTCAATTACTACCTAATGTCGCAACACCCTTCTTATTCAGTACTGTCTGGATAGTATAACAATGTTCAGTAGCTAAAGCAATCACATATTTCAAGCACAAATTAAGTAATGCACATTCAATTCTGTATATTTAAAATCAAACGACAGCAGCCACAGCCAGACAAGAACCAGTAATGGAAATTGAAAAACTGCATTCCCAATGATGACTGCCCGGAGCTTCTCAACTGAGAATGCAGAAATATTGATTTAAAAATCAGACTACTGATAATCGCATTCTAAATGGATGGCCGGATTCCGGAGCCTCTCGAAAAGCCACTGCCGCCGCAAAAACCACAATACCAGACACTTACAACTAATTCCAGCGTTAATAAACTCCAAAATAAAACTGCATTCTCACATAATAGTTGCTGACAGAGCATTTCGAGAGGCTGCCGGTGCAGAAGGAGTCAGACGGAAGAAACAGCGAGAGGCTGTCGCACCGTAATCATATACGTTTGCGACAGCCTCCGCTGTTTCCCGGATGAACTTCGTTTCTGCACCCAGCCTTGAGAACAGCTCTGGAGTGCGCCCATCAACATGGGAATGCAGTATTATTAAAAGCCAAAACGCTGGAATTAGTAACGTGTCCCCTTCTTCTGATTCTGATCCATGCCCTGCAGCTTGTCCAGCTCATCCAGAGCCTTTCCGGTTCCGATGGCTACGCAGGACTTCGGATCGTCTGCAATGCGGACTTCCATGCCGGTGCGCTCTGCGACCTTCTTATCGATGCCGTACATCAGTGCACCGCCTCCGGTAATGACGATTCCGGAATTGCTGATATCTGCTGCCAGTTCCGGCGGTGTACGCTCCAGAACACTGTGGATTGCCTCGCAGATAGTGTTCAGAGGCTCTTCCATGGCTTCCATGATCTCGTCGGAACTGATGGTGATGGTCTTAGGAAGGCCGGTAACCAGGTCTCTTCCGCGGCACTCCATGGTGACTTCCTCGTCTCTCGGGTAAGCCGTTCCGATTTCTTTCTTGATATCTTCACCGGTGCGCTCGCCGATGTAAAGCTTATGCACCTTACGCATGTATTTAATGATGGAGTCATCGAACTCATCGCCGGCAACCTTGATGGATGCGCTGGTTACGATTCCGCCCAGGGCGATGACTGCGATGTCTGTGGTGCCTCCGCCGATGTCGATGACCATCTTTCCGGACGGCTCGGTAACATCAAGACCGGCTCCGATGGCAGCGGCAAGCGGCTCCTCCATGAGGTAAACTTCTTTTCCGCCGGCTTCTGTCGCCGCTTCCTTGACAGCACGCTTCTCGACTTCGGTTACGCCGCTCGGTACACAGACCATGATGACCGGCTTGAAGAAGCGGGAGCTTCCGCATGTCTTGCGGATAAAATACTGCAGCATTCTCTCTGTAATGTCGTAATCGGAAACAACGCCGTCCTTCAGCGGCTTTGCCGCAATGATATTCGCCGGTGTTCTTCCCAGCATCTGACGGGCTTCCTCGCCGATTGCCAGGATCTCGTCTGTATCTCTGTTTACCGCAACAACGGAAGGTTCATTGAGAACGATGCCTTTATTCTTAATATAAACAAGCACATTGGCTGTTCCCAGATCGATTCCAACTTCTGTAGCCATTATGATCTCCTTATCTGCTCACTCTTTATTTCTTCGGCATTTCGCCTGTGAATTGTTTAATGCCATATATCCAATTAATTATATACAACTTTTTCTCCCATTTCAAGACAGACGGGATGGCTTCCTTTTAGGAGACAAAATCGGACTGGCCAGAGTGAATCCCTGTTTTTTCCTTTTCGCCCGGTTCTCTCTTTTCAGGGATATACTTTTTAATATAGTACTCATCTTTAAACATTTCATAAAAGCCGCGGAATTCCGGGTTGGACATGTCCTTGGTTTCTTCCAGGTATTCATGTGTGTCGAAGGAGTACTGATGCAGCTCGATCATAGCGACACCGATGTTGGAGCAGTGGTCGGAAGCGCGTTCCAGGTCATTCAGAAGGTCGTTCAGAATAAATCCGTTCTGAATGGTGCAGATTCCGCTCTTCAGACGTTCCGTATGGTTGCTCTTTATGCGCTCGGTCATGCCGTCGATGACTTCTTCCAGCGGCTCAATCTGCTTTGCCAGTTCGTAATCCGACTCGGTAAACGCCTTGCAGGTAACGTCAAGGATTTTCGTCATGGCGGAAATCAAAATATCCAGCTCTTCATAGGCCATATCCGAAAAACGCAGACGCTTGTCATGAAGTTCCTGGGCGGTCTGCATGACGTTCAGTGCATGGTCGCTGATCCGCTCAAAATTGCTGATCGTGTGCAGCATAAGGGAAACTTCCTTTCCGTCGTGGTCAGAAAGTTCATTTCCGGAGACTTTTACCAGATAAGAACCGATATGGTCCTCGAACACATCCACTTCGGATTCCAGAGCATGAACGTGTTCAGCTCCCTTCTCATCAAACTGAAGGAGAAGATTCATGGCTTCTACCAGGGAATTTCTGGACAGGTCTGCCATTTCATTTTCCTGCTTGGAGCACTCTGCGATAGCAACAGAAGGAGTCTTCAGGAGACGCTCATCCAGGAAGGCAACCTGTTTTTCCGGTTCCGTCTTGACAATTTTCTTTGCCAGCTTAACCAGCTGATTCGTAAACGGCAGAAGCATTGCTGTCGTGCAGATATTGAAGATACTGTGGAACATCGCAATGCCGACCGGCGAGATGGCGTGGTCCAGGAACGGCAGGTTCACTGTCGCGTTGACGATGAAATAAATAACCATGAACACGATCGTTCCGATAACATTGAAGGAAATATGGATGGCTGCTACACGCTTGGCGTTTCTGTTTACGCCGATACTGGAGATCAGTGCCGTCGCGCAGGTTCCGATGTTCTGTCCCATGATGATCGGAATCGCCATATCCCAGGTAATGCCGCCGGTCAGCGCCAGCGCCTGGAGCATGCCGACAGAAGCCGCAGAACTCTGAATGACGGCGGTAACCATCAGTCCGACCAGAATGCCGATGAACGGGTTCCTAAAAGCGGTCAGGATGCTCTCAAACTTCGGGGAATCTGCCAGCGGAGAAACAGAATCACTCATAAATGTCATTCCATACATCAGAATAGCGAATCCCACCATGATGGATCCGATATCTTTCTTCTTGCTGGACTTGCAGGTCATCATCATAATGACACCAATCAGCGCCAGAATCGGGGAGAAAGACTCCGGTTTCAGCATGCGTACGAATACGTTGCTGCTGGAAACGCCGATCAAACTCATGATCCAGGCGGTTACCGTTGTTCCGATATTCGAACCCATGATAACACCAACGGTATTTCCGATGTCCATAATCCCGGAATTGACCAGGCCGACCAGCATAACGGTAACAGCGGAAGAACTCTGAATTGCAACAGTTATCGCAGCACCCAGAGCAAGTCCCGCAAAGCGGTTGGCCGTCATCTTGTTCAGTACAGCTTCCATCTTTCCTCCGGCCAGCTTTTCCAGGCTGGAGGACATCTGGTTCATTCCAAACAGGAACAGCGCGAGTCCGCCAAACAATGTAATAAACGAGAAGATACTCATACGTCTTCCTCCCTCACATTCGCATTATTCTGCATTTATATTCAATTCTATAAAAATGGCATCCCAATATCCGATAGTACTGATTATACCATGTATTTCCATAGAATCACCGACTATCCTATTTTACAGACCCAAAATATTCTTGTAAAGAAAATTTTACAATTCGGGCAGGGCGAATACAAGTGCCTGTTATCCTGCAGACAGACTCTATCCCCTGATTTTCAGTGCATACACACTGTTTCAGTATGGAATTCACAGCAGAAGAAAAACAATCCCGGATGCCGTCGTGCGGAAGATCGTCTCTCCAGCAGAACAGCATCCGGGATTGATATTTTACATTTTGTTAAAAAGCTCTTGTGTTACCGCTTACTTAATGGCCTTGCATTCCGGCACCTCATCCTGATGGTAACGCATGAACACCGGTGACTGCAGACCGTGCAGCAGCGTTTTCTCACAGACGTTGGAATCGGAGTCATGAACAAAAAAGCACGGCTGCATATTACCCTTCTCATCGATCGCGCAGAAGTAGCGCCCTCCCGCAACGCATCCTCCGATCAGCTCACGGTCCTTGCAGAAGTTGATGGACATAACCGGCTTGGTCTTCCGGAATTCTTTGATCTTTTCCCAGACCTGATCGCCCTCTTCCGGCATGGAAGACAGGAAGAATGCCAGCTTGACCCCGTGCCCGATCAGCTCATCAAAGAACTGTTCATTCGCAAAGCGGTCCTGATTTTTCTGATCATAGCGGACAACTGCCGCGTATGGAAGCCGGTATCTGCGCAGAATCGACACGGGATCTTCCAGTGCCTCGTCCTTCTCTGTTCCCGTCACCGTCAGGGCAACGATCAGATTCTTCACTCTCAGAATCTGTTTCGCGTAATCATCATCAAGCTTGTGTCCATTGGTACATACCATGAACTCACAGTCCTCATGCTTGTTGCAGAGGGCGATCATTTCTTCCTTATTTCCCAGAAGATTATGCCCCTGGAACATGAAGGCGAAGGTTCCAAGCTTCTTCGCCTGTTCGATCACATCATCCCAGGCATCGAAATCCAGACCATGCTCCTTATCCAGAGTCATCAGAATCACCCATGGAATATTGCAGTGATACTTCTGGCGGCTCTTTTCCGCAGTTTCCGCCGCAAGGGCGTTCGCGTTGATAATCAGGTTTTCAAAAAGTGTTTTTCTTATATCATCATCAATGTCGGTCCACAGGCTGACCAGAAGCTGATACCAGTTGCTGTCCTTTTTTTCGATAATTTCTCTGAACAGTTTCCTCTGCACCTTCAATACATCCGGATTGATATAGGAATCCAGCCAGTCTACAATTTTAGGCAGATTTTCTTCCGGATTCTTATCCAGAAATTCATACATGGACATCAGGCCCAGCCTTTTAATTTCATTTCCAACGATACTCATCGATCTTAAACACTCCGACTCTATACTTATTCTGATTCTGAATACGATATTCTACAGATACTAACTTAGATGATCGCCTCGTTCTGCACAATAAACAATTTATAGCAGATGTCTAATTCGACATTAATATGCGCCCGCAGGAGACGCAAATTTATCCACCACAAACTCCATAATGCCGTCCAGCAGAAACATCAGCTTTCCGAACTGTTCCTGATAGCTTGATTTCATGCCCGACGCAACCCATTCTGTCAGAATTCCGACCAGAGCATAGGTCGCCATGTCCGCGAGAAATTCCTTATCTTCCGGCAGAATCGCATCCCCATTCGGAGTCTGTTCGATTTGCTGCTCAATCAGCGGATGGATGAATCTCTGCAGAAACTGATCCAGCTGCCGGCGCGTCAGAGAATAGTAGGTATTCATAACAAATGATTTATCTTCAATCATCCGCACCATAATGCCGTGCATCTTCTCCTGCCAGTTGTCCGCATTCAGGTGCTCCGTCAGATTCTCCAGCTCATTCTTCAGAATCCATTCCACAAGATCGTACACATCATGAAAATGATAATAGAACGTCTGGCGGTTAACTCCGCAGTCATCCGTGATATCCTTCACGGTGATTTTTTCCAGCGTCTTTTTCTCAAGCAGCTTCTTCAGTGAAGCTGCCAGTGCTTTTTCCGTCTGGACCGACATACTCTCATCCTCCCTGCCCGGATTCCTCTGCGGCAAAACACACCGCGCAAGAGGCCCCGCCTCCGGACTGTCGTCATGAATTCATTAATCATCTGCGTTTTTACGTTCCTGCCCGCTCTGCCATACACAGGAGCCGGAACAGGACAGACACTCTTTATTATCATACCCAATCGATAGAAATGCAATACATGTTCTTACGCACACACGGCACCAGCGCGCCCTTCCCGGCCGCAGTATTTGTCAGCCTGTTTTAATCCGTTCATTAATTTTTGTACTGAAGCACAATAAAATATTGACGGATAAACATTTTATATGTACACTATTATGTACAACTAAACGGAGTGACAGTGTTTTCAGATTGTTAATTATTGCGCAATTTCAAAGAAAGGAGAGAGAATATGGCAGAACAAACACTAGACAACTCAAAAGGCCAATTTAAATCAAGATTCGGATTTCTTATGGCCTCCATCGGTTCCGCTGTCGGACTCGGAAACCTGTGGGCATTCCCATATAAAATGGGAAAGAACGGAGGATTTGCATTCCTTCTGATTTATCTGCTTATGTTTGCGACAGTCGGTGTCGTCATGATGCTTACCGAACTGTCCTTTGGACGCAAGACGGGAAAAGGTGTCATCTATGCCTGGCGTACACTGAGTAAGAAGTATACCTTTGTCGGTTTTCTCGGCTGGCTGTCTCCGCTTCTGATCCTGGGCTTCTACTGTATGCTCGGGGGATACTGCCTGAAATACTCCATCGCGAACTTAGGCGATATTTTCGGCGCCGGATGGGGTGTTCACGGAGCAGACAGCGGGAAATTCTTTGCCGCCTTCTATTCCAGCCAGTCGCAGAGTGTGATTTTCACCATTATCTTCACCGCGCTGACGGTTGGTATCGTACTCGGCGGAGTTTCATCCGGTATCGAGAAGTTTTCTTCGATCGCCATGCCGGCACTCTTCTTCATGCTGGTAATCGTGATCATCCGCAGCGTCACCCTGCCGGGAGCAGGTGCAGGACTTTCCTTCGTCTTCAAGCCAAAGTTTGAAGTGTTTGCAGGCGTCGGCTGGATCAGTGTACTGGCAAGCGCGGGAAGTCAGCTCTTCTTCTCACTTTCACTGGCCATGGGCATTATGATTACCTTTGGTTCCTATATGAGTAAAGAGGACGATGTCCAGCAGAGTGCCGTAATCATCCCGATCGCAGACACGATTATCGCGGTTATGGCTGCCATGGCGACTATGCCTGCTGTATTTGCAAAAGGTCTGGAGCCGGGACAGGGCCCTGGCATGCTGTTCGTTACCCTGCAGTACGTATTTGCAGAAATGGGAAAAGCCGGTCCGGTCTTCGGATTTATTTTCTACTTCCTGGTCTTCATCGCAGCGATTACATCTTCCATCTCCCTGGTTGAAGCAGTCGGCGCTTCCCTGATGGACCACGATATTGCAAAGGGCAGACCAGTAAAGCGTGTAAAGTCCACCATGATCGTTGCTCTGATCATTACCATTGAGGGCATCCTGATTTCTCTGGACGGACTCGGAACACACGGAATCCTGCATATCTTCGGGCAGGGAACAGCACTGGATGTATTCGACCTTCTGTCTGAGGGACTGATGATGCCTCTTGGCGCCTTCCTCACAGCCGTAATCTTCGGATGGATTCATCCGGATTATCTCGACGATGATATCGAGCAGGGCGGACAGACCTTCAAGATGAAGAAATACTGGCACTTCTGCATGAAATGGATCGTTCCGATTATCATGGCTCTCGTTCTGGTCGGACAGATCGACGGCTTCTTTGGACTCCATATCTTCAGTTAATAATTAAAAAAACAGGAGATTGCTGAAGTCTCCTGCATCTGTCATCTATACGGACTGCGGCAGCAGTCCGTATTTTCTTATAAACTCCGGATCGACATAGGAATCCAGTTTGGCTGCCGTCGAAGCGTTTTTCAGGCCCTGATGATCGGCCTGCCGGTACTGCACCCAGGCCATAGCGCACCAGGTAATGCCGCGAAGGCAGGTCATCCGGGTGAATACATCCGTGCACTCACGCAGACCGTCTGTACAGAAGCAGTCTCCCACGGCTTTCAGATAGGCATCGATAAAGGCATTCTGTTCCTCGTCCGTCAGAATTGCATCCGTCTTCCAGAAGGTCGTCGTCGGAGCGAGGAAATGTCCCAGATCCTGTGCCGGATCGCCATACAGCGGTTTTTCCCAGTCAATCAGATAGTTTCCCTCATACGGCGGAACTTCCTCTGAATCAGGCTGAATCAGGAAGTTCGTGTTATTCAGTTCCGTATTAATACAGCAGCGGTAAGGGATATCTGCTTCATATTTTTCCGCAGCGCGGTGTCCCCGGTCCAGACATTCCCGGATCAGCGCTTTCACTTCGCTGCTTCCCAGATCCGAATCCTGATACACTTGCTGCATCTGCTCACATTCTTCCAGCATCTCTTTCAGCGGCTGCCCGGAACGGACGAGCTTTTCCGGATGCTCCAGCGGCTTTGCATGAATGTCCGCAAGAATATATGCCGCTTTCCGGAGATCTCCTGTTCTTCTGTACTGCAGCGCCTCACCCGGCAGATATTCCATAACCATCACGCCATGATCCAGGTCCCGGAGACTGCCGTCTGCATACAGCGGTTCCGGTGTTCTTCCACATCCGTACAGATCTTCAAGTGCCCGGTATTCATATCCGATCTGATCTGTAAGATGCATCTGGCTCCCAAAATTCACCCGCAGTACCAGCTTCCTGCCGGTTTCCGGATGAATAAACCAGAAATTCCGGTTATATTCGCCCTGCGCCAGAATATGGTAGCTTTCCTCCTGTTTTTCAGGAAGTCCCAGCGCTTTCCTGTATTTCTCACTCTGTATATAGGAAGTCAGTCCGCTTACAGATTCCAGTACGTCATTATCCTTTCCGTTTTCCATTCCCTCATCTTCTTTCGTGCATAACTTTTTGACCCGGTATTTCCTGGCTATTTCCATTTTGTCTTCACACGATTCAGGTACGAACGGCCTGTATCTGGCATTTCGTGTGTGCCCAGAATCTCTGAAAGGACATGGTGCATCTCCGCGCCCGCTCTTGTAAAGCTTCCGGTACAAGTAGCACAGCAGGTATCGATTCCGCCTTCATACCCGGAAAATGAGCCGGCCATTTCCTTTGCAAGCTCCGGTTCGCACTTTCCGCCGGACCCGCCCATGCCGCAGCACTGCGGTTCGTCTTCAATCAGGATTTCGCCTTTCACAAACTTTTCAATCGACTGCACCCAGGCATGGAATTCCCGGTCCGGACAGGGCACAAAGAAATGAAGATCCCGCTCTATCGCTTTCCCGATACCGAGCTCCAGAAGTTTATCGTAGATGCTGGTCACCTTCAGCGGAATCAGCGGGGTCAGGTGATAGAAGCAGTTCGGACAAGCTGTGACGATCTCATCGATTCCTGCACTCTGCAGCTGATCGGTGATTTCTTTTGCGATTCTGCACGCGTCTGCTTCCAGTCCCAGTTCTGCAACCGGCTTTCCGCAGCAGTCATAGGCCGTGCCGATTCCGGCTTTTTCCCTCAGTAAGTCCGAAAGGTATGCATTGGTCTTCGGAAACAGGGACGGGAAATTACAGCCCGGGAAATACACGGTATGCACGCTGCTGTCTTTTGGCGCAGCGTTTTTATAGTTCCTGTATTTATAGTGGTTCTTTTCCCAGAGCATCCCCCGGTAGTCTTTCCGGACTTTCTTTTCCTGCTCTTCTGCAAGTTCCTTCCGGAAATCCATAAAGATCTGCCGGCCGTCGATATTCACCGGACAGACACGGGTGCATCTTCCGCACAGAAAACAGTGATAGGCCAGCTCTTTCAGCTGCTCCTTATCGCCTATGATCAGGTTATATTTTGTCAGAAAACTGCAGCCGTTTCTGCACTTTCCACAGCGGATGCAGCCGGAAACATCGGTTGTTCTTTCTTTTTCTTTCATTTCTGCTTTCTCTCTTTCTCTTCAGGCTGTACATATTTTTTCTTTAATATCATGCCAACTGCAATAACAACGACAGCAATGGCCAGCGCGATTCCGATGTACAGCCAGCGGTTGTGCGCATCTGCCAGGCCTGCCGTTCCAATGGTGTACATGGCGGTGCCCGGAATCATGAACAGAAATGAACCCACAGAATACTCGATGAAGCCGATGTCTGTAATACCGTAGGCAAAATTCTGCAGATTGAACGGGAAGACCGGTACCAGCCGGGTGATCATAAGTACAAATATCTGATTATGTCCAGTTTCATCAAACAGCCATTTCTTCAGGAACTTGTTCTCCGACGCCTTCGGGCGGATGGAATCCTGCAGAAAATAACGACCGACAAGAAAGGAAATCATCGCTCCCAGTGTTGTCGCCACGCAACAGAGTACGGTTCCCATTACGGGGCCAAAAATCAGCCCGGCAAGGATCGCAAAGGTTACTCCCGGAAGTGCGAGCACAACGCAGCTCACGATTGTAATTCCGAAATAGATCAGCGCTGCCATGAGGAAATTTTCTTTTACCATAGACTCGAGAAAATTCAGATTATCCGGATCACTCAGGTAATGCGACCAGCCGAATATATGGTTCAATACCAGAACCAGAACGATGATGCCGATGAATATCCAGATTTTCTTATTTTTCATATACACTCCTGTCTTTTCAATGCGTATAACTTACATCTATATCTGAGTCTTATCCACATGCCTGTCTTTCCAGATCTGAGGATAATAAAATCCCAGCTCTTCACAGGTATTCTATCATGCAGAAATTCGGCTATAAAATAGATAAAATCAATGCACGGTAAAAAAAGACAGCCTGAATTCTCTCCTGTGTAAAATAATGATGGTACAATAGAACCATACCGAAATGAAAGGAGATGCATTCTTATGCAGCTGTCCGTTATCGTCCCCGTTTACAACAACACGAGAACCATTCTGAGAACCCTGCGTTCTCTTGCCCGTCAGACCTTCCGCGACTTTGAAGTCATTCTGGTCGATTCGGAATCGACGGATGATACAGTAGATAAAATCAAAGAATTCATCGAAGCGCAGACAGAAAAGCGTCCGGTCTTCCGCCTTTTTTCCCATCCAAATGAAGGAATTTCCGCTTCAAGGAATAAAGGTCTGGACATGGCACAGGGTAAAATCATAGCCTTCTGCGATGCGGACGATGTCGTTCCTGCGGAAGCTTATGAACAGATGATGAGATACTGGTCTCTTTTCCCGGACTGTAAAATGACCGCCGGCCAGTACGACCGCAGAGACGGCTTCACCGTCTATAAAAACAAACGGAGCGTAAACATGACGCAGAAGCCGGTCATCCCGCGCAGCGACCAGAATTTTCTTCACGGTTAGACCCTTTGGAATAAATGGTTCTCCGCAGATATTATCGAACAGCATCATCTCCGTTTCAAGCCTTTCCTTCACATGGAGGACAGCGTCTTTCTCTACGAATACCTGCAGTATGTGGACCAGATTGTTACCTGCCCGCACGTCGTCTACCACTATTACAAGCCTCTGCCGCTCGATGGCCGCACAGCTTCCCAGCAGAATCGCACAGAGAATCTGCACAGCGCCGTTCATGCCTATGAACGGATCGCGGAACTGACGAAGGACTGGGGAAAGGATTATCAGGCCGACCTGCTGCAGCGCATGATCTCGGCCGTTCTCATGGGCGACTACTACCGCAGATTCTGGGAACTGGACCATGAGACTGCAGAACTCGCATACCAGTACATTCTCAAGGCTATGCCAGAGCTGGACGAGCAGCGTCAGGAAGAAATTGTCCTGGATAATTCCGACCTCTTCATCGACGGCGTCCTCCGAAGCCCGGACGATTTCCTCCAGTCTCCGCTTCTGACGATTGCCGTATCGCCATTCTATACAAAAAGTCAGGCAAAGCGTCTGCTGAGCAACATCACCGGCCAGGTATTTCCTTGCTGCAGGATCATTTTGCCCTCTAAATTTCAGGGACTATCGCAGAACACAAATATACGATATATTGACGAGGATTCCGAGCATGAATTTTTCCAGCAGGCCCTCGATGAAGCGGAATCTCCCTACATTGCCTTTCTCGACTTCCCGATTGTCTACGACATGCGCATCCTCCGGCAGCTGTACCGGCGCCTGGACCAGATGGAAAACGGCGACATCATCGACATGGCTTCTGCGCGCCCGGTGCTTCTGCGGAAGAGGAAGACCGTGGAGTCCGATGTGGTCAGCGTCGGCTACCGCCAGGAATATTTCCCGCTCGATGCCTTCTTCTCCAATAAGATGTTCCGCACCATTGCCCTGCAGGAGATCCACTTCCATTTCACCGGCAGCAATGCGAAAGACTGCGCCTTCCTTTACTCCATGCTGACCTGCCACCGTTTCCGCCAGCGTACCATTCCGGTCGACGTGAAGGAGGATGCGTTTATCCGCCGCGCCCTGCAGATTGAGGGACAAAAAGGACTGCCAAGGAACATCCTGACTCCATGCTCGCGCATCCTGCATGAGCAGCAGCGCCCGATGCCGAAGCCTCCGAAGAAGCCTTCTCTGAAGCACCGTGTTTTCAACGCGGTTGTTCCGTATTCGTTAAGAAAGGCATTTAAACATCACTAGATTTCATGTCCGAAATCATGCGGCGGATGCAGGCATCCATGGAATAGCTTCCGCAGAGATCCGGGAATTTCTTTTCCGCCTCTCTGCGCCAGTCTGCCGCGTGATCCAGGGCATTCCGAACAGCAGCGGCAAAATCCTCTTCACCATGATAAAACACAATTTTCCCCGGAATTTTCTCATATTCCGGGCTGTAGTCGCTGACGATCGGACAGCCGCAGGCCGATGCCTCGATCATCCGGTTATTCACCATTCCGGTCTCCCGCATCGCCTCATAGTGATCGTTCAGGATCACCGTCGAATTCCGGTAAAGTTCCGGAAGCTCTTCATAGGGCATCTGACCATGGAAATGCAGGTATTTCGTATCTGACGGATAGAATTTTTCCCAGCCGACGCCCCAGATATCCAGCGGGATATGGTATTTTTCACACCAGACAGCGCTGTTTCTCTTTTCTCCTCTGGTATTCCCGACAAAAACTAATCCGTATTTCTGCGGATTTTCATCATGCTGCGCCTGCGCTTCCTCCGCTACTCTGGCGTTCTCTGCTTCCGCCGCCTGTTTATTTTCCAGTTCATTCTCCGGGAATTCCTGTGCGGCATCTGCCGGATGAAACTTCCGCACATCTGCCCCGACGATCAGACTGCTGACCGGGACATGAACTTTTTTCTGCAGTTTCTCTGCCAGCAGATGGGAATCCACATAGATGTGGTCATACAGTTCATATTCCTCATCCGGCACCATGTTCGGATGACAGACCATCCACATCAGATAGCGGCACTTCTCGTTTCTGCGGTCCGGATGATAATCGTGCCGGCCGCGCATGACCAGGACGACATCGGCCTGCACCGGTTCATACCAGTCCTCATGGCACTCCATCACCACATAATAACCCATCCGTTCAATCACCGATTTCAGGGACATGCAGTAGGCATAGTCACCCCACTGGTATTTTTCCTTTGTGTCCGGCGCCGGACATTTGATCACCCAGATTTTCCGGCCGTGCGCAAGTCTCTGCACTTCCGCGTCCCGCAGCGCCCAGATATCCCGCCGCTGGAATTCCTTTTTTATGACGCGCTGAATCACTCTTTTATTATGCTTTTCCAGGCGGACAACTTCATCCGCCTGCTCACTGAGTTTTTTCAGCCGCTCTATCCATCTGCTCAATCCCATGTACTGCTCCCTTTTTCGTCCAGACAGCAAGAATGGGGCCTGCGTTCTTCCGGCCGGATCACGGCCAGGCGCGCGGCCCCATTAAAATTATCTCTGAGCCGGAATTTCCCGTTTCCTGCATACTCTTCTTATGCCCGGATATCCGGCTCTTATTCACTCTGCTCAGCTTCTTACAGGCAGGGTTTGCTTCTATTTTCCGAGGTTGTCCCAGTATGCGGCAGTTCCTGCAGAATCCGTGTTGGACCAGCGATATGCAGATTCTGCATAGTTATATGTATGCTTGTAGCCCAGCTGCTGCAGAACCAGCTGCATGTAGCCGGAACGGATTCCGCCTGTGCAGTATGTGACGACATAATCATTCTTGCTGATGCCCTTCTTCTCGAACATCTTGGTCAGCGCCGCATTGCTCTTCAGTGTGCCGTCCTTATTAAACATGCTTGCGAACGGAATGTTCACAGCGTCCTTCAAATGGCCGCCCTTAGTCTCGCCATAATCCTGCGCACCGTTGTATTCCTTTGCGGTACGGGAATCGATGATGGTGTACTTGCTGTAATTCTTCTTCAATTTTGCCGTGGTAATGTCATGAGAAGTCGTGTCCACCTTCTTAATGGTGACCTTCTTTGCCTTGCGTGTCACGACGGATTTGGTGGTCTTCATGCCGGCCTTCTTCAGCGCAGAAACACCGCCGCTGACGATGTGGACATTCTTATATCCGCACTGGATCAGCTGCCATGCGACACGGCCGTCGTCACCCCAGCCGCCAGCTGCATACCCGTCGCTGATCAGGATAATCTTATCATTCACACCAAGTCCCAGCTTTCCGAGCGCCTTGCTCATGCCCTTTGCGGAAAGCGAGCGTGCGAAATTGGCTTCACCAGGCTTGGTGCCGTCTGTCATCGGGGTATGCGAAATCTGCTGCCATACCATAGTGGACGCACCTTTGATTGTGCCCGCCTTCTTAATTGTGTCTGCTCCGCGTGTGTCAACCAGCTTGACGTTCTTGCTCTTCAGCGCTTTCTTTGCCTGCGCGGCACTGTAGACGTACTTTCCGGTGAAGGTCTTGCTGCTTGTCTTGGATGCGGCAAAAGCTGACTGGCCAAGGCCGGTGAAGCAGAATGTCATGGACGCGACCAGAAAACCGACCGCGAACTTGCGAAGTTTTGTTGTTTTAACCATTGGAATCCTCCCTGTTTATGCTTATATTACATTGCAATAAGTGATTCATTTTATATATCCATACTGTTATATGAAGTATGCTGTATTTCACGCGCATGATATGCCGATTGATACGATGCGGCATGATTCGTGTTTCGATGCTTATTTCACCTTGGTCGTTGACACTTTGCCGACTCTGCACCATCTCCAGTAGGACTGGTCATAATTATAGGTATGTTTATATCCACTCATCTCCAGAACTAGCTGAATGTAGGCCGAACGAATACCGCCTGTGCAGTATGTGATGATCTTGTCATTCTTGGAAATGCCGGCCTTCTTCATCATAGCGTTGATATCCTTCTTGGAGATCAGCGTGCCGTCTTCGCGGAAAAAGTCGGTGTACGGCATGAATACTGCGCCCGGAAGATGGCCACCCTTCGCTTCCTTGTATTTGGTCGCGCCGTTGTACTCCGCCTTGGTGCGGACATCGATGATCTTGTAATCCTTATAGTGCTTCTGCAGCTGTTCGGTTGTAATGGTATGGTTGTAATTGATTTTTGTAACCTTTACTTTGCCCGGCTTCGGCGTGGATGCGCCTTTCTGGGTCTTGACACCGGCATCCTTCAGGCCCTGGAATCCGCCGTTGACGATTCTGGCATTGGTAAATCCGGCCGCATTCAGTTCCCAGAGAACACGTCCGTCATCGCCCCAGCCGTCCAGAGTCAGACCGACCAGGTAGATCTTCTTATTCTTCGTCATGCCGAGCTTGCTGAGTCTTGCGGACAGATCCGAAGCGGACGGAATCTTTCCCCAGTTCTTGTCTCCGGCTTTTCCGTACTGGCTTCCGCAGGTGCAGAGCTCCTGCCAGGTTGTGGCGATCGCTCCTTTTACAGTTCCCTTCTTCGCCTCATCCGCTCCGCGGCAGTCGACAAAAAGCACATTCTTCTTTCCGACCTGTTTTGCCGCATATTTAGCGGAAACGATATATTTACCGGTAAAGGTCTTCTTCGATTTCAGCTGATCCGATGACTTTCCCTTCGCGCCGCAGCCCGTAAAAACAAGCGCCGTGGTCACGATCAGGCAGATCGCCAAAACGGATTTCCACCTTTTTTTCATATTCATTTTTCCTCTCCATGAACATTGCATCTGTGCGATTGCTGCAAAGAAACTCCCGCGATACCTGCTGCCCGGATTGTTGTGAAATTATTCCAAAAACCATTCCACAATTCTCAGCAAGTTTCTCCGCATCTTCGCCGTGCAGCCTCTTGACGCTCCAGTGTGTTAAGACACTGAAATTGTATTTTTCTTTCTATTTATCATTATCCAACGAAACTGGATGTATCGCCAATAGAATCTATCTATACAACACGGGCAGCCGCACGGTATCCGATGTACCGGTTCCTGATTCCGTGCAGCTGCTCGCTTTCTACTTATTCAGTCATGATCTGTTTTACAATTTCCGCCGCTTCCGTCAGTTCCTGAACCGTCGTGTACTCCGAGGTGGTGTGAACATTATGCATGGCGCCGGAAATGCACAGTCCCTCTATACCATTTCTGCGCAGCACGTTCACATCGCTGCCGCCGAAGGTCTTCACTGGGAACACGGAATACCCCTGCATTTCCGCCGCCCGTTTATAACGCCGCAATGCCGGATCATCCTCTTCCACATGATACGCTTTCAGATGGACCGTTTTTTCTGCCGATACGGACGCGCCCATGGCCTCTGCCTCTTCATGGAAAATCCGTACTGCGTCCTCATACATCTGCAGTGCTTCCTCATGAACGGTACAGCGCAGTTCTCCCCGGACTTCTGCGGATTCCGGTATGATATTGGTACCTGTTCCGCCCTGAATCATGCCGATATTAAAGGTAGAGTGATCATTGATTCTGCCCTGCGGGATTTTCGCAACCGCTTTTGCGGCAGCCGCGATGGCATTGATCCCGTCTTCCGGATCAAATCCCGCGTGGGATGCCTTTCCATGAACATGAATCGTAAAGGAAATCAGTGTCGGTTCCTGCACGGAATATCCTCCGGTTTCATCGCTCAGATCCAGCGCAAAGGCCTCTTTTGCCTTAAACACGGAAAGATCCATTGCGGAAGCACCGACCGTGTAGGCTTCTTCCGCAGCCGCAAATAAAAACTCCAGTTCCGGATGCTCTGCGTTTTCTTCCTGCAGTTCCTGGATGACTTCTAACATGACCGCCAGCGCCGCCTGATCATCTGCACCCAGCACAGTTGTGCCGTCGCTGGTGATTCTGCCGTCCTCGTGCAGGATGGCCTTGCGGGAACGTGCTGGTTCCACGGTGTCCATGTGCGCCAGGAAGAGAAGCGGCGCGGCTTCCTCCTTGCGCGTTCCTTTTGCCGGAAGACAGCCGTAGATATTCCCGGAATTTCCACCGATTCTCTCTGCACTGTCATCCTCGTGAACCACCACAGCCAGCCTCTTCAGCTCCCGCTGCAGGTAATCTGCCATCTCCCTCTCCTGAAAAGACGGCGAATCGATTTCTGTCAGTTCGATAAAACGTTTCACCAGTCGCTGCTGGTTAATCTCTTTCATAGTCCTCTTATTCCCTTTCTGGTAAAAAACTCCCATTCTCGCCCCGATGCGGCCTCTGCACATCCGCATGCATTCTATTGCAGCACGATTCGGGGAATCCATCATTTTCTGCACAACACCGAATCGGATATCGCGGTCTTCTGCTATTCATCCAGATCCGGATCTTCCTCCTGATCTCTGTAAAACCACAGATACTCATTGTATTTCCGGTTGTAGTGCTCATTGATAATCTTCTCCTGCCAGCGGTCCCGGTCGCTTAAAATCGCCAGCATCTCATCCGCGATCTCCGCTTCACTCCCCGGACTGGCCGCCCGCAGATAGGCCAGCATCCGGTTCATCGTCAGCTCTGTACCAAGGCTGTCCGCAATGACCGCGCCGAATTCCCCGGGATAGCCCAGCTTCTCCACCGCTTCGATCACTTCCTGCTTCAGTTTTTCCCGCCTGTTCATCACAGTATCCTCCTGTCCTCAATCCCAATCAGACGTATCCCTATTATATACATTCATCGTCATCCCATCTACTCTGTATTTAATTTTTCTATATTTACCGATATCTGTATTTTTCTTCCGTCAGACCGCTATAATAAACCTATGAGACGCGTGAAAAATTACATATTTCACACAAAACCAGTATGAATTAAAGGAGGAACAAGATGAAACTCACATCCACATTCACGAAGCGCGCGCTTACCGTCGCGCTCTCCGCAGGCATGATCCTGGCTTATGCAGGCATGACCAGCAATTCTTACGCGGCAAAAGCCAAAAGCAAGGCGAAAACCGTAAAGCCGACAAAAATCACTCTGAAGACGAACTACACCACCATCGACGTAAAAGCCGCTGCAAAACTGTCCGTCAAGAGCATCAAGCCGGCAAAAGCTTCCAAAAAGCTGACTTACAAGTCCAGCAACACCAAGGTTGCAGCCGTTTCCAAGAGCGGCATTGTAACCGGTAAGAAAAACGGTACTGTCAAGATCACCGCAACATCTGCAGTAAACAAGAAAGTCAAAGCTTCCATCAAGATCAAGGTTAAAGATGTTAAGCCGACAGCCATCACACTGGACCAGCAGTTCCTTTCCTTCAAGGGAACAGCCAAGCTGGGATACTCCATCGGCAAGGGCGTTTACGACAAGGGCGAGACATGGACATCTGCAGACCCGACAGTCGCAACGGTCGACACCAAAGGTGTCGTAACTGCAGTGAACGACGGAAAGACCACAATCACCGTCAAGAACAATGAGACTGGTCTCACCGCATCCTGCACCGTTACAACCGGCATGAACGGAATCCGTGCAGAAGAAGTGAAGTCCATTGCTGACAATAAAACTTCCGGCTGGAAACTCATCGACGTCAGAGCAGCAGCAGATTATGCAAAAGGTCATGCTGATGGCGCAGTTAACGCCGATATGGACGCTTATGTAAAATCCGACTCCGCGCACGATCAGGCACTTGCTGCAATCCAGACAGCCATCAAGGGCGACCCGGCAGGAACCAAATACGTCGTTCTCTGCTACTCCGGAAATGCATATGCAAGAAAGGGATACGCACTCCTCAAAGAAGCAGGTGTCAGTGAATCCAACATCTACAACCTGGCAGGCGGATACATCGCACTGAATGCGCTGACCGCAGCAAAATAAGCGGAGCTGCCGCTGACAGTTTCATGTAACAGCAGGCGCAGATGCGCAGAGTGCAGGGAAGTATACATGCACTGCAGGCGGCGAGTGCTGCTGACTGAATTTGAACGCACGGCATTGAGGAAACAGCCTTCTCGCGGGAAGACCGGCCAGCAGGTACAGGTCGTTTGCCGATGATTAATCGAAAAACAGCGCACTGGGTCAGCTTCTCGCAAGTGGCAGCCGGCAGTTCACACATGCTGTCAGATTGCGCATAATTAAAGCATTGAAAAGATGAAGCCGGTGCCGGAGCTGCAGACGCAGCTTCCGGCACCGGCCTTTCATTGTCACCTTGGGCGGGTTATTTTTGTCTGATAATTCGACATCCGTGAAACCATGGGTCTGCAAAGAATATATTAATCGATCATCTGTATATTTACCCGAAGAAACGCATCAGGCCGTTATACAGATACGGATAGGTCTGCATGTAGCTGTGGGTGTGTCCCTGCCAGGAGCAGAAAGTGATGTTTCCCTTGCTGAAATCAGATGTCGGATCCACCCAGGTAAAGCCGGACTGCTTGCTGAGATCTTTTGCCTGCATCTCGGTGCCCTGGTTCATCATGTCCGCGCCTCCTGTCGCCGCGAACACGTAGACCTTCTTTCCGGCCGCCTTCTTCTTCACGCCGGCAGCGATTTCTTTTGCGCTGCTCTGGCTCTGCGCCTGCTCGTAGCCGCCGGAACTTCCATAGTAGTACATCGGCATGCTCATCGGCAGATAATACTGGAAGACGTCGGCATAATTTTTCAGCGCGCGCCAGGTTGCGCAGCCGCCCATGGAGAATCCGCCAATTGCCCGGTGTGCTCTGGATGCTGTCAGACCCTCTTCACTCGTGGATGACGCGTAGGTGGAATACTTTGACTCTACGTACGGCGCCAGATTCTGCACGATTTCCTTGCTCACGGTGTCCAGCTGTCCATAGTAATAATTGCCGTAGACCGAGTTATATTCCACACCAACGACGATGGTCGGCTTGAGCTTTCCGTCCGCGATCATGTGGTCCAGAATGTTCTTAAATGGCCGCGGGCCTGTGGTCCAGCCGAGATAGGTATGATAAGTGCCGCCGTAGCCGTGCATCAGATAGAAAACATTATACTTCTTTGATGACGTGTAGCCCGCCGGAAGGTAAACCAGCGCCGGACGCTTATAGGTCACGCCGTTGATTTTTACCGTGTAGGTAATCTCATGCAGACTGCCCTGCTGCTTCGCCGGCGCAGTGTTTTCATAGGATGCAGGCATCGTCTTGATGCCGGACACCGCCGGAGGCTCCGCAGATTCTGTCTTTGCCGCAGTCTCATTACTGCCGCCTTTCTTCACGGTTTCCGACTGCGTCTTCTGTGATTTCCCTGTGGACGCCGCCTTATTCTTTCCGGACAAATTTCCCCCGCCAAGGAAGTGGACACACAGTGCTGCGATCAAAATGACCAGCAGCGCCACGAATACGTAAAATCTCTTGTGAATCCTGTATCTTTTCTTTTTCATCGCTTACCCTCTTATTATCTTCTATCTTCTTATCTGCTGACCTTCGCTGCAGTTTACACAGATCGCAGAAACACACTGCCTGTCTCCGGCCTGTAATCTCTCTGATCAGGAAACTCCGTCCTGTGAAAAACTGCCTGGCAGCACCACCCGGACCTTTTCAGCTTGCGCATTGATTTTTGTCTGCAGAAAGATCAGCCCAGCGCCACGTCCATGGCCATCATCATGGTAAACCCGACGGCAAACATAATGACGCCCACGTTGCTGTGCTCGCCCTGCGACATCTCCGGTACCAGCTCTTCCACCACGACGTAGACCATCGCGCCGGCCGCAAAACCCAGAAGATACGGCAGAACCGGGATCATCAGCTCGGACAGCGCGATGGTGATCAGCGCCCCGACCGGTTCCACAACTCCGGACAGAAAGCCGCCGAGAAACGATTTTCCCTTTCCCATGCCTTCAGAATGCAGCGGCATGGAAATGATGGCTCCTTCAGGAAAATTCTGGATCGCGATGCCCAGGGACAGGGCCAGCGCGCCTCCGGCAGTCAGTCCGGCGTTTCCGCCCAGCCATCCTGCGATGACCACGCCGACGGCCATTCCCTCCGGAATATTATGCAGGGTGACGGCCAGAACCATCATCGCCGTCTTGGTCAGGCGGCTTTTGGCCCCGGACGGCCCCTCGGCCTCCTCGCTGTTCAGATGGAAATGCGGAATCACGTGGTCCAGCAGAAGCAGGAACAGTGTACCGATCCAGAACCCGGCGAATGCAGGGAAAAACGCCAGCTTTCCCATGGCACGGCTCTGCTCCATGGACGGAACCAGAAGGCTCCAGATCGCAGCCGCCGTCATGACGCCGGCTGCGAATCCCTGCAGGATCCGCTCTACTTTCTGACTTAACTGATTTCTCATAAAGAATACGCATCCTGCTCCCAGAGTCGTTCCCATAAACGGTATCAGGACGCCGTAAACTGCCTGTATGTTCATGCTCCCTCCATTGTAACGCATTTTCACGACGATGTTCAGAGGATGTAAAAGGATCCGGAAATTTTCTTACTTCTGCGCAGTCTGCAGATTTTCTGTCTCCGCTTCATGGATCATCCGCTCTTATACCTCTTACCTCTATCTTATCATCTTACTCCAAAGATAGAAATGCAATAAGCAAGGTCAGCTTAATTTCCTTTTTACCAGGAATGTACTGCCCCTTGATTCATTATGCATACCTTTTTAAAGAGCAATCAGTCGGGCGAAGATTCACCCTGCTGGAGCTCTTCATCAATAACGGATACATAGCAGAGTTTCCCGCTAAAAACGGCCGGACCATGCTCAGCACAGTCCGGCCGCCGGATCAGTCTGCAGAGACGCAGACGAAATGGAAAGCCATTCTCTTAACTTGTTCGGATTGTCTCCGGAAAAACCGTTTACTGACGGTCCTCGGAAGTCCGGTCATCACGGCGTTTTTTCTTCAGTGCCAGAACGCCAGCCAGTCCGCAGGCCGAGGTGAGCAAGAGCGCAATCATCACAGCCAAGTCAGTCTGGTCTCCGGTGCGGACGAGGGAACCGGAAGCGTTTCCGGAAGAGTCCGCGGACCCTGATGGATTGGTCTTTGCCAGACTGTTTTTCAGCGTCTTGGTATTGGCCGGCTGAATCTGACCGTTCGTCTTGCTCGACGTGGAACCGTTGGTCTTACTTCCTCCGGAAGAATTCTTGCCGGAAGAGTTGTTCGTGCTCCCGTTCGTCTTGTTTCCGCCGCTGTTTTCCTCTTTGCCGCCGTTTTCTTCCTTCGGCTTGGTGTAATGGTTGCTGATCTCCACGATGCCGGAGGAGTTTCCGCCGGAAATCGATGCTGTCAGCTTGTGATCGGCGCTTTCGGTTACTGTCACCGTCACCGGGTGCTGAGTTTCATCATAGGTGAAATTCTTATCACTGCCCTTGCTTTCCGTGACAATGTAATGATATGTTCCAGCCTTCTCGTACTGGATCGTTCCAAAGGACGCCGGGCTCTCACTGCTGACGGTGATGCTCTTCACTCCGTTTACCGTGCCATCCGGCATCGGCGCATTATCCTTTGCCTGCAGATTCATCGTAAACGATGCGCCTTCCGGCCAGTTTCCGTCGTTGCCGATGATGAGCTTCTGGACGCGGAGGTCGGCGGAAGCAGGGGTGACAGTAATCGGAGTCTCTGGCGTACTCGGATACGTGTTCGTCACATCGACTGCTGTATCCGCGCCTTTAGAAACTGCTGCCTGCTTATCTTTCAGGATATTTCCCGCGGAGTCTTTATATGCGGTAAGCACTGTACCTCCGGCATTCGATTCCTTGATGGTGTATGTGTCCACCGGAAGATCTGTAAATGTATATTTCCCGTCTGTACTGAACTTGTCAAAGGAAACCGTTCGTGTCTCATTTGTGTTCTTCCCGGTTATGGTAAACGTAATCCCGTTCTTCTGCGTCTCCGTCAGCGGACTGTTGACAAAAGACTTGTGAATCGTCAGGCTTCCGGTCGGTGTGTATGTGTTTTTCAATTCCGCCGCAGTCGTACCATCTTTTGCTACCTTGATAGTCCCGGTAGTTTTTCCATTAACACTTACAGTAAGGGAATCCGCATATCCACTGACATCTGCACCGGATTCTGTAATTTTATATGTGCCTACCGGAAGATCTTTAACTGTATATGAGCCGTTTTGAAAATCCTTATATGAAACAGTTTTCGAAAATCCGCTGATGTCGTCCTGTCTCTGAAGGGTAAAAGTAATCTTTGATGTATCCGGATTCGGATGATCGGTATCCTGGCCAAAATCAAAGGACTTTTTCAGCGTTAACGATCCGGTCGGCTTCTTTGAATATGTATTTGTAATTATTTCCGAAGTTGTTTCTCCTGGAGAAACTGTCACCGTATCAGAATTCTCATATGTAGTTTTTACATCATATGCATCATTACCGAGTTCTGATTCGGTTACTTTATATTTTCCCGGTGTCAGTCCATATATTGTTTTTGACCCACTGCTATCAAGATCCGAATATTTCACCGTAATCGGTGTCATGTTCTTGGTGTTATCATCCTCCCCCTGAATCGTAAAGGTGACTTTATTCTTTTCGGCAGTTTTCTGATCTTCCGTCATTCCATTCGCGAATGAGAATGATTTTGTAAGTTTCAGGCCGCCGGTGTTGTTCTTCACGGTAATACTGTCACTAACGTTCTTAGTCCCAAATGTCGCACCGATCATATTTTGAAAGACGTCTGCACTAGATATTGGTGAGTACACATTAATCTGATCTAAATATAATAAACGCCCGTCGGCACTCACAGTAACTTCCTGCGCCGGCTGTATGTTAGACGTAATTTTAAATGGAACTCCTGCCTTCACTTGAGTTCCAACAGTACTTGTCATCCCATCCGGTAGACTAAGTGTATATGTGCCTTGATAAGAAGTATCTCCCTTAATAACAAGCTCATCACTGGTCCACTGCCCATTTGAATACTTAAATTCTGGTTTCTCAGATTTCTCATCATTACGTACGATTTTAATATCATTAATATTTGTTTCCGGCCCTTCCAATATTGAGTTTTTAGTGCTATTTATTGCATTACTATAAAGCGTTTGTGCAAGTCCCGTGAGAGATTCTCCAGCTAATGTATTATTATTAACTCGATATTTCTCCATCAAAGCCCAAATCGCTTCCTGGGTAGAGTACTGATAATAATAATTTTCATTGTACTTCGCAGTTGCATTAATAGCGTCAAGAGGAGTAGGATAACCCTCCCTCCAATATCCTTGACTAATATCTTTACTACTACTATAAGATGTTGGTTTATATCCAGAAAGCATCGCAAATACAGCTTTATAAAAAACCGAACCTTTGATCGATGTATCAGTCTGAGCTGCTTGAAAAAAGTTATATAGGTTATCAAACTTTGCTATAACACGTTCCTTATCAGCGTCTGCCGACGTAGTATTTACAAGGATTTGATAATCCTCATAAGAGTAATTATCGCTTCCTGTATACGTTACATCCTTTGTTTCCGGATTCTTATTTGTCGGATCATTATCGTCCGTTAATGTTCCTGAATACGTTCCATTACTAAAGTACTGAGAATACTTGGCACTTTTTTTAATTTCCTCTGGGATCTGAAGATATCGATTAAATTGTTCTTCATTAATCTCCTCAATTTTACAAATTCCAAGACCATTCTTCGGATATCCGGCATATAACACATATGCCAAAGCTTTACGAAATTCAGGTTTATTACTTAAATCAACATATTTATTATTCAATTGATAGCTGGGAATCTGACGATATGTATCCGTAGTATGAGGCCAATGCAAACTATTGTTCATACAGTAAACAATGTTCTCATTGCTTTTATTACCAATATAGTGTACCCCCGTATTTGTATCATAATGTATTGATACAGAATCCTCTCCTCCGTCCCCAAACGACCAGAACGCCGTCATAGCCGAGAAAATCATCGCTAAACTCAGCACAATGACCAGCGGCCGGTTCTTTCTATTTCGTGAATGTTTTCCTCCCATCCATTAATCTCCTTTTCTCTGATGTGATAAAAATAACATATATCCCTCTGAATTACGACAATTATATATCATACAACTAGGAAATGTAAATCAAAATATTTTCATCAGAGCAGATAGTTACAATGAAACAATGTCGTTTTATTCATAATGTTCCGGTAATTTTTTGCTTTTCTGTGCATCTCTATCTGTATTTATATGGTATCTGCTTACTGTTTCTCAAACATATCTTTACTTACGCCGCAGACCGGGGCAGTCTCTCCCTCCTGCGCAGTCCGGTGAATGATGCCGCTGTGAATATGCCCCGGAATACGGCCTTCCGCATACAGCTCGACCAGCCTGGTCTCCAGCATTCTCGTTTCAAGCTTTTCTCACAAATCAATTCATGTATACTTCATGCCATTAACCAATTTACAGGAAGACAGAAGTCACTATAGGCAGTTATGTTAATAGATTCTGAATGGATTCAGTGAAAACAAGCAGGCTGCGGTCCGATAATAATCGGTAAAATATATCGTAAGATTCAATCTGATAAAGTATACTATAGAAAGCACATGCATTTTTGCAGTGAGAAAAAAAGCCGGACACATGAGCATGTAAAACAGAAAGGAACGGAATGATATGGAATCCGGATCATTCTGCCGGCAGACTGGGATATTACTCTCTAAACAGTGACGCAGAGTACAAAAGCAGATAAACAGAGCGATGAATCGATTAACAACGAAAGAGATAAACAATGGAATACATCACACTAAATAACGGCGTAAAGATGCCGATGCTTGGATTCGGCACCTTCAAGGCTGCCGGAGAAGACTGCAGCAATTCCGTGACAGAAGCGATCCGGGCCGGTTACCGGATGATCGACACGGCAGAAGCCTACGGAAATGAGAAAGATGTCGCGGCGGGCATCGCTGCCGCGGGTGTCGACCGGAAGGAACTTTTCCTGGTCACGAAAGTCAAGTTCCGTTCTTATGATCACGCGCGTGAGTCGGTACTCCAGTCCATGGAAAATCTTAAGACTGATTACCTGGACCTGGTGCTGCTGCACTGGCCCTTCGGAAACTATTACGCAGCATGGCGGGAGCTGGAAAAGCTCTATGAAGAGGGAAAGATCCGCGCCATCGGCATTTCCAACTTCGATCCTGACCGCATGATCGACCTCATCAGTTTCAACCGGATCAAGCCGCAGGTAAATCAGACAGAAACCAACCTTTATTGTCAGCGGCAGAAAGAACACGAATGGGAAGATCAGTACGACATCGCTCATATGGCCTACTCTCCGCTGGGCCAGGGTCAGGCAAAAACCATGTTTGCTGAACCGAAAGTACAGGCCATCGCAGCTGCACACGGCAAATCACCGGCCCAGGTTCTGCTCCGCTTCCTGATGCAGAGCGGTGTGATCGTGATTCCGAAATCAGTTCACGCGGACCGGATCCGCCAGAATTTCGATGTCTTCGATTTCCATCTGACTGAAGAAGAAATGGAGCGGCTGCGCTCACTCGATAAGGCCCAGCCGGTCGGCGGCAGGGCGGAAGATGTGGACCGCCTTCTGCAGGCTCTGACCTGGTAATGGCAGACAAAAGATAAAACGCAAGGGGCTCCTGTATTATGCCCATCTGAGCATCATGCCACAGCCCCGCCATTACTTATTCTTGATCACTTTCAGAAAATGCACCCGAGTAATTCGAGATTGTAGAAATCAGGCCGCCAGAGATGGCATTCATGAAATCACCCGTGTCAGACAGCTTATTGATCTTCCACTTGCCGTCATCTTTTGTCAGCTTGACAGAAACCATTTTCGAATAGCTTTTCTTCTTCAGTTTATCAAGTTTCTGGCTGAAAATTGTCGCAGCAAGTGCATCAATCTTTTTATCACTTGCTCCGGACATAGCCAGCGCAAAAGCCTGTTCGATGTAATCACTGACGAAATCCGAGAATGCAGAGCCAAATGCATAGGTTTTGATTTTCACCTTTACGGTCGCTTTATCACCATTGACCTTCTCACTGAGGACTTCGTAATCAAAATCCAGGAGCTTTTTCTGAAGCTGTTTCTCTATCACCTTGTCCAATTCTGTGTCAGAACTCTTCTCATCGGATTTCTTTTCTGTGTCATAGATATTGTCGGACAGGTCAAAATTACCGTCTGCATATACATCTTTAATTGTATCGCTGTCGCTCTCCTGCACCGCCTTCAGAAATTTCTCAGTCACCTGTGTTGGGGATTCTGTCAGGCCGCAGCCGGCCAGCATCACTGTCATAGCCAGAATTATTACAACTGCTGCGATTCTGCGTATTCGGGTTTGCAATTTATCCATTTTCATCATTCACACTCCTTTTCTCACATTGCTTTCTGACATAATATATGCTATCACATCTATTGTGCGTATTGCAATTTATTTTTTGATCAACTGAATTAAAGACAAAAACGTCAGAATATTAGACATCGGGAATCTATTATCTCTTACCCATTCTATCAAGACAGGTGGCTGCCAGTGGCCGTATTGATTTTTTCTGAACTCCTTTCGACTTTCTGTTTTATCTGCTATTATTTCAACGGTGGTCTCCCCCCGTCGGCAGAAGATACATAAAACCAGATTGTTACATCTATTATTGTCCAGAACAACTCGGTCTTTTCTGACTCGGTTTCTATCGAGTTAAATATCTCATACAGCTATTTCGGGAAAAGATAAGTATCACAGAAACAGCAATTAAAAAAAGTCCTCACTATCTTTCATGAATTCCATTAGATTTTCGTGATGTATTCCATTTCTCTGCTGAAGGAGATAATCCGTGGTCAAAATATATTTCGGATAATTATCCATAATTTTCTCCAAAGGTCTATACTCCCGGTCTTCTGTTTCCTTACTCAGCGCAATCGTATAGGAGACCTGTACATAGGCATAGTTCATAGCATGGTTACGTATAATAAAATCACACTCCAGTTTTCCAATCCGTCCGACACTTACTGAATACCCCAGGCTCTTCGCATAGAAATATACAATATTCTCAAGTACTGGCCCGTAATTGATCCTGTTATCCGTATTTAAGGCAAAGAAAAAGCTTAGGTCTGAAATATAGGCTTTATTCATGTACACAGCAAGTTAACGTTACATAATTTTTGCTTTTATCATTTTCTGTAACGTTAACTGCAATTTTTATCAATGGAGTTCGATTCAAATACATTTTGACAACAAATTTAGGCGTGTACGTTTACTTTTTTAAACGTGCACTGGGATTTTCAACTCCCCCTTTTAATCTTCTATACCGTTCTTCTTCACAGTGAAGAACAGTCTCGGCATTTTATGTATCACCTTTCCATCTTGCTGAGATTTGTAATACTGTTTAAGCTGCGAGAGAAGATCTGAAAGAAAATCTTTTCGCTGCTCATCTCTCAAAGCATTAAGATATGGACGAAGACCGCTTCCCTTATACCATTCTATTATCCCGTCAATTGAATCCATTACATGGTAATACGTTGTCTCCCACAGAGTAAAAGTACATCTCTCTGACGAAAATAGATCATAGTATTCACCGGGCAGAAGATTGTAGAAGTTATGTATGGACCGCAATGTTTTCCATTTTGGCTGTTCAAGCACCTGATTCAGGACATGATAGAATTTCGCCTCCTGAGTTAGTGGGATCTGCACTGCCAGGATCCCACCATCCGGCATCATTTCCAAAATGTTGTGCAGAAGTTTCTTTTGATCCGGAATCCAGTGAATACATGCATTTGAAAATACCAAATCATAAGAATCAGAAAGAGAAGAAAGGTCCTCCGGAACGTTGCATTTCCGAAAGGACAATTCGGGGTGTTTCTCTAAGGCATGATTCAGCATGGATTCAGATGCGTCAATCCCGAGAATGTCAGCATCTGGAAAAAAACGGGACAACATTGCGGTACTGTTTCCCGGGCCGCAGCCGATATCCAAGATTTTCTCCGGGGATTCCTTTTGTATCCGGTTGAGCAGATCTATTATTGGCTGTGTGCGCTGTGTGCCGAATTTTGTGTACTGCTCAGAATTCCAGTCTGAAAATGATTGTGATTGTTTCATAAAACAAATACCTCCACAAACAATACAAACGTGTAGTAACATACAATCTATGTCTTAAAGACCCTGGCACCCGATTGTCTGTGCCATCGATGTTCACGATAATCCCATCCTCACTCATGGCATTGACCGAGGTCAGAATAACTTCTGTAGTCAGTCAGATTTTTGCCACCTTGAAAAATATCATTACCCTGTATCGGCTTAGGATCAATAATCGTGTTTCTTTTCTCCAGAATCCGGCGCATTTCCAGAAGCAATTTGACTTAATAGTACGTTCTGTTAGCGGCATAATTTGTATGTAAAATATTATTCATGTTCATAAAATATTTTACCATAGCCACGGTGTTAGGATAATCATATCTATATTTTCTGATCCTCTGTAGCTCTGAAATTCAATTGCGCTTCAGACATCAGAATATCGCATGCGAGTTGTAACAAGGCACTTTGGGTGAAGATGAGGAGAGTTTTAAGGAGTTCGATTCTCCTCATTTCAACTAAAAAGAGACGGTTGCTTACGCAACCGTCTCTAACGTAATGGAGATGAGGAGAATCGAACTCCTGTCCGAAAACATTTCCGCCTCATTTTCTCCGGGCGCAGCTGGTGTTTTATGATTCGCCCCATCGTCCGTCCATCAGCAGACTGGCGATTTCGCTATCCCTTAGTTCCTTATCTGATCAGGGACGTTCAGATAAGTTTTCCTGCATGAGTCGATGCCATGGTTCCGGTCTGCAGGTGAGCCGGAGATGACAAGCAGGCTGAACTAGGCAGCCAGTGCTAAATTGCTATTATTATTGTTAGCGTTTAAATTTAAAGTTGCCATTTTTAACGCAGACTTGGCGACTGCGGCCCGCTTATGAAGTTTCTATACCCCCGTCGAAACCTTTACATCCCCATGATACGATGCCTGGCCGGCATCGATCGGTCTGGTTTGTTATTTCTATTATACACATAAAACAAGGCAGGTAAACCGTACAATTGATGAAACAGGCTGCGGCGGTCTGGGGGCAGTCAGCACGCTCGTTAAGCCGCCGGCAGTCTGGGTTAGAGTTCATCCAACTTCATACACAGATAACTATTATTGTATCAAAGTTACGATATTAGATATCTCTAACTACGATTATTCTACTCTATATATGTGTGTTTGTCAAATCTGGCTTTATTTCCAATTCTTTACAGCACGGTCCATTTTCCGTTCTGCATCACGCTTTGCCATGGTGTCTCGCTTATCGTAGTTTTTCTTTCCCCGTGCAACTGCGATTTCCACCTTTGCGAGGCCTTTGTGGTTGATGTAGATTTTCAAAGGAACCAGGGTCAGCCCCTGCAGGGTGACTTTTCCGATTAGCTTGCGGATTTCTCTTTTATGAAGCAGCAGCTTTCTCGGTCTCAGGGGATCCACATTAAAGCGGTTTCCCTGTTTATACGGGCTGATGTTCATCCCGTACAGCCAGACTTCTCCGTTTTCTACGCGGGCATAGCTTTCTTTGATGCTGACTTTTCCTTCGCGGACGGACTTGATCTCCGTTCCGGTCAGCACGATTCCCGCTTCCAGTGTTTCCTCGATAAAATAGTCATGGCGCGCTTTTTTATTATTTGCGGCCAGTTTATAGCCGTCATCTTTCTTTTTCACGTTTAAACCTCCTGGCAGTCCGGGAGAGCGCATTCTTTTTTCGGGTTTCCGGCACAGGCGTTTCAATGCTCTGCGGCCTTGCCCGTTTCTTTTTTGTCCCGGTTAATTCGATTTATATGGGTTCTTGATGGTGCCGATCTCGCTGAACGGGAAGAGCCGGAATACGACCTTGCCGACGATCTTGTTCTTCGCCACGGACCCGACGCTGGCGTAACGGCTGTCGATGCTGACCAGACGGTTGTCTCCCATGCAGAAATAGTGGTTTTTCGGCACGACGTAATTGGTCTTGACGGAATTCGTCTCCTTATCATGCGTATACGACTGCTTGTCTTCCTTTCCGTTGATCCAGACCTTGCCGTCCTGAATCGTAATCTTGTCGCCCGGCATGCCGATCACACGCTTGATCAGCATTTTCGGCTTTCCGTTCGCGGTTGTCAGCTTCGACTTGAAGATGATGACGTCGCCCTTCTGCGGCATCTTGCCGCCCTTATAGGCCAGGCGGTAAACGAACAGATAGTTGCCATCCTGGAAGTTCGGCAGCATGGATGTCTCGCGGACCACGGTCGGCCGGATGACCTGAATGATCAGCAGCGCGATGCCCACGGCAACGGCGATTTCAATAACCCAGTATAATATTGCTTTTCCCACAGATCTCCCCTGTTTCTGATTATTTTCAGCTCTCATGATATCCCCCATTTACAATTCAACGCGTCCGAACAGATCCCTGCAGACGGCGTCCAGCTTTTTCGGCAGCGGCGCGGTCACACGCTTTCCGTTCAGATAGGTGTATTTCTCCGGCATATTCTCGAACTCCAGGCACCATGCGTGCAGGAACTGCGAGCACAGACTCCAGCGTTTTTTCACCGTCCGGTTGACCTCAGGATCGCCGTATTTCGGATCTCCTGCCAGCGGATGTCCCGCGGCAGCCAGCTGAACACGAATCTGATGCGTCCTTCCAGTCTCAATTTCCACCTCCGCCAGCGTAAACCCGCCGTACTTGTCCGTCGAGTAGAGCGGCCGTACTTCCGTGTGCATGAGTTTTCCCTCATCCGCGATGCTCACCCGGTTCTTCTCTTCATCCTTTTCCATCCTGTCAGTCAGGGACAAAGGCCTCCTGAGCAAGCCAGAAACGAGCGTCAGATACCGTTTATGCACGCGGCCGCGCTCCTTGATGATCGCATTAAAAGTCTGCAGAGCCTCGTAATTCTTACAGAAAATGACCAGGCCGGACGTATTTCTGTCCAGGCGGTTCACCGGAGCTGGGGAGAAAGTTTTCTCCGTCCTCGGGTCATACTGCCCGTTCTGGATCAGATAATCCAGCACCTGGTTGGCAAGATGGTTGCGGTGCTCCTGTTTATTTCCATGCGTCAGCAGACCGGCAGGCTTCACGACAATCAGAAGGTCGTCATCTTCATATGCGGCTTTAAACTGTTTTTTCGCATGCTGAACCCTGCGCGGCTTCTGAAGCCGAGCCAGTTCATCTTCGTGAAGATACAGGGTCAGCTGATCGCCTTCCTGAAGGATATAGTCCTCTTTCCGGCGCTTTCCATTGACCTTCACGTCTTTTCTGATCATCTTATAGACCGCGCTGAGCGGTGCGGCGTCCAAGTATTTCCGAAGGAACTTGTCCAGGCGCTGCTGTTTTTCATTTTTTCCTATTTCTAATGTAACCATACTTAGTGTATTATACATCAGCACATCTGAGAAATAAAGAATGTATACTCTTGCTCGTTTGTCCTTTGTCCCTGAATATGCTAAAATACAGGGATAGCAGCGAAAGGAGGCTCATTCATGAAGCAGAAACAGTCCGCTTCTCACTCAAAATTCAGGGATTTCCTGTATAACACCAGCGACGTGTGGGTTACCGCAGTGATTCTGATTGCTGCGCTGATCATCATCGGCTGGCGCGTCAATGTGATTATGGCCTACCCGAAACACATGACTTCCGGCAATGTGAAAACCACGGCGGAGGTGAAGAAGGACGCACAGAAAAAACAGTCGGCGTCTTCTGTACCGGACAGCAAATCGTCGGAAGCAAAATCTTCTGATACAGAAAGCAGCGATTCCTCTTCCGCGGTGAAGGCGGAATATAAGGATGGGCGGCTCGTGAAGACCATTACCATCAAGCTTGAAACCGGTTCGCTCACCTATGCCATGAGGCAGCTGAAATCCTGCGGGCTTTACGACAGCGCCCATGAATACAGGCTCTGCTGCCGGCAGCAGGGCAGAAAACCCGCAGATATCAAGGCTGGTACGCATACCTTCAAGAAGGGCTGGACAAAAGCGAAAATAGCAAGAGCGCTGACCTACTAGGGCGCAGAATAAAATGGCAAATTGGCGGAAACTGGTTAACGTTTCCGCTTTTCTATTATATAATAATGAAGTAACGTTAGAACTTTTGGTCAATAATCACATCTTAAAATACAGGAGGAGATAGATATGGCTCTTATCAGCAGCACAGAACTGTTTAAGAAAGCTCTGAACAGCGACTACGCCATCGGTGCATTCAACGTAAACAACATGGAGATTGTTCAGGGTATCGCGGATGCCGCAAAAGCTGAAAATGCTCCGGTTATCCTTCAGGTTTCTGCTGGCGCACGTAAATACGCAAAGCCGGCATACCTGCTGAAGCTCGTTGAAGCCGCAATTGAAGACACGGGAATCGACGCCGTTCTTCACCTGGACCACGGCGCAGATTTCGAGATCTGCAAGGACTGTGTCGATGACGGATTCACTTCCGTTATGTACGACGGCTCCAAGCATCCGTTCGAGGAGAACATCAAGGTCACAAAGCAGGTTGTAGAGTATGCGCATGACCACGGTGTTGTCGTAGAGGCTGAGCTCGGAAAGCTGGCCGGCGTAGAGGATGCGGTTCATGTTTCAGAGAGAGAAGCAACATTCACTGATCCGGAAGAGGCAAAGGAATTCGTAGAGCGCACAGGTGTTGACTCTCTGGCTGTTGCCATCGGAACAAGCCACGGCGCATACAAGTTCAAGGGAACTCCGTATCTGGACTTTGAGCGTCTGCAGAAGATTCATGAGCTGATTCCGAATACTCCGCTGGTTCTGCACGGTGCATCTTCTGTACCACAGGAGTTCGTAAAAGAGTGCAATAAGTACGGCGGACAGGTTCCTGGCGCACAGGGTGTTCCGGAGGACATGATTGAAGAGGCATGCAAGCACGGTGTCTGCAAGGTTAACGTCGATACAGACCTGCGTCTGGCAATGACGGCTTCCATCCGCAAGGTTATGGTTGAGCAGCCGGATGTCTTCGATCCTCGTAAATACATGGGACCGGGCAGAGATGCCATCACAGCCATGGTACAGCATAAGATCAGAGACGTCCTGCACACATCCGGAAAATAATCCTTTCTGCTGACAGAAATGAAAAGAAAACATCAGTTTTTCACCTGAATGTTTGAAGACGATGAAAAAGAGCTTCGCACCGGCAGTTTCAATGCTGATGCGAAGCTCTTTTTCATATTTCATGCTTTTGATTTTGTTACTGGCCTGCCGGCAGATGTCTGATTTCTGTCCGGTCTGCCGGCATGTCCCCGTCACATTCTTCTACCATCTGCCGTGCCGGCAGACTGGCATGAGACCAAGTGACCCGGACTATTTATGCTCCTGCTTCATCTCTCTGTTTTTGTGGATGAGTTCCTGCTTGGTGTTATACAGTCCTTCAGAGAGGTCTACGAAGTAGCGCTGCGGGTTCTCGAAACGCAGGGTCTCTTCCCACAGGGTGTCAATCTGCTCCTTGCAGAATTTCTGCACTTCCTGAATCGGCGGGCAGTCGTATACGCGTCTGCCGTGGTCGAACAGCTGCACGCGGATGTCTTTTGCCACGTAGTCATTCAGTGTCTTCTTTTTCCAGTTGACGCATGGGTCGAAAATCACGTATCCGTCGTCTTTCGGTGCCGGCTCGTCCTTCAGCATAATCAGGTCGGCCTCCGCCTTTCCGGTTTCCTTACTGTAGATACGATACAGCTTCTTGGCAGCCGGATTGCTGATCTTTCCGACATTCTCGGAGATCTTAATCTTAGGAATGATCTTTCCGTTTTCTTCAACGGCAGACAGTTTATATACACCGCCGAATACCGGCTCGGATTTAGCCGTGATCATGCGCTCGCCGACGCCGAAGGAATCGATCTGGGCACCTTCCATGATCACGTCGCGGATCAGATACTCGTCCAGTGAGTTGCTGACGGTGATCTTGCAGTCCTGCAGGCCGGCCTCGTCCAGTCTCTTGCGCACCTGTTTGGTCAGATATGCAATATCGCCGCTGTCGATGCGGACACCCATGCTCTCCGGCTTCTGCTCCTTGAATACACGGATGGCGTTTGGCAGTCCGGATTTCAGGACGTCGTAGGTATCAATCAGAAGGATGCAGTTATCCGGATACATTTTTGCGTATGCGGTAAATGCTTCATATTCACTCGGGAAAAGCTGTACCCAGCTGTGCGCCATGGTTCCCAGTGCCGGGATGCCAAATTCACGGTCTGTAATGGTGCATGCCGTTCCTGCGCAGCCGCCGATATAGGCAGCGCGGGCGCCCATGATGGCCGCCGCGGTTCCATGTGCTCTTCTGGATCCGAATTCCATGACGGATCTGCCCTGAGCCGCGCGGACAATTCTGCTGGCCTTGGTGGCGATCAGACTCTGGTGATTGATCGTCAGAAGAATCATCGTCTCCATCAGCTGAGCCTGAATCACCGGTCCTCTTACCGTGACGATCGGCTCCTGCGGGAAGATCGGAACACCTTCCGGAACAGCCCAGACGTCACACTCAAATTTAAAGTTTTTCAGATACTCCAGGAACCCTTCGCTGAACATGTGCTTGCTGCGCAGGTATTCGATATCCTCATCGGAGAAATGCAGATTCTCCATGTAATCCACGATCTGTTCTACACCGGCCATGATGGCGTATCCGCCGCGGTCCGGAATATGACGAAAGAACATGTCAAACCATGCAATTTCATCTTTACGGCCCGCCTCAAAATATCCGTTTCCCATCGTCAGCTCGTAAAAGTCGGTGAGCATGGTCATATTATCGTTCAGTGCCATTTTTATATACCTCCACTGTATGTTTACGCGCCGGCAGGCATTTCTGCACATGATTAAGCCCCGACCTGCCTGCAGAAGTCTGCATCCGCACGCGCGGAAATCCCGTCATCGTCCTGCCTGACAGACGGTTTTTCCTTCTCCGTTTTACTACACGCATGCTCACTCTTTTAAGGCAGATATCCGCTGAGCATACCTATAATATATAGTATTTAATATCTCATTCATATTATAACAAAAATGAAAGGATAGACGAGCAG
>CAJMLL010000017.1 GCA_905214225.1 uncultured bacterium
AGTATTTTCTCAAACTGTAACAGTGAATGGTAGGTGCATTAGCTTTGACGCTTACAAAGAATACAATATCGCAACAGTTCGAGGCGGCAGTCCAGTTAGGGCGCCGCCTCTTTTCATGGGGGTTCTTATTCGGGATTTCTTTACTTTCCTCTTTTTGTCAGTTCCAGGAACTGCTTTTTGAAGGCTGTGAATTTTTTCTCCGGCACGCGCAGGATCGTCCCGTTCCAGAGTTCAGCCTCGCAGCGGCGGATCTGCCGGATATAGTTTGGGTTGACCAGATAGCTGACCGACGGCTTCAGAAAAACATCCGGATAATTCTTTGAGAAGTAGGAGAGCGGCTTGGAGCAGCGCAGATCTCCGCTTCTGGTATGCACGATGGACTGGTGGGCTCCGCTTGCGGATTCGATCCAGACCAGTGCGTTGGAAGGGTAATTGAATACGGAGCCGTACAGCGCCGGGATGATGACACTTTCACCGGATTCTGCTGTCCTTTCCCCTGAAAGAGAGCCGATCGCGGATGTCGACATATCGCCGAAGGTTTTATAGTGCAGGTCACGTTCATCCGGTTCCATCGGATTGGAGATGTGTACGCAGATGATGCGGTAGGCCAGCGTTTTATCTTCTTCTGATGCCATGGAAGGCCGCAGAACATAAGTGACCTGAAGAGTCTGGGGATGGCGGATAATCGTACCGTCCTTTTTCTTCCAGATGACCGTGTACATGCAGATGATCTCGCAGGAGATCGAAGTCACCGGGAGCGCGAATGTGCGGATCTTTTCCACTGAAAACTTCGTCTTCGGTGCATCAGAAAGCTGGGCGTTCCGGATTTTGGTCCCTGAAGTGAGGAACTGCCCGGTGCGCGGTCCGATAAAGATTGATTTCTCGTCCATGTATTTATATATATCTTCTTGGTTCTGTTCAAGGTACCAGTGTATGATATTGTTTGTAATGGACATAGCGGTCCTGATATCCATCTGCATAGTAATATTCCTTCCTTAAATCATGATACCGGTTGTATGATCGCGGGTCTGCCGGCCTTTTCTGCATAATTCGTTTTTTATTATATCACTTGTTCATTAATTTATGGACACGGAATGGACGTGATTTTCATCGGATATGCCTGATTGACAAAATCAAACGTAAGAAGATACGGATACATCTGCAGCCGTTCTACGATGCGTAGATTGTGCCGGAGCTTAATTCCTGCTACTCTTATGGAGAGCCAGAAATGGAGAAAAGAGAACACACGGAAATCTGGCATTCAGTCAGGAAAACAGAGGCAGAAATGCTTCTTGCTCATATATTTTGCCGAACAGAAAAGGAGAAAGAGATGAATCATTACGTAACGGGAACGACGATCCGGCAGTTAAGAGAAAATAAGAAGTTGACGCAGAAGGAATTGGCGGACACAATCGGAGTCAGCGATAAGACGGTTTCAAAATGGGAAACGGGCAGGGGACTTCCGGATATCACGCTGATCGAACCGCTTGCAAAGGCGCTTCAGGTATCGGTTATGGAGCTTCTGAGCGGGGACTGTGTGACCAATCTCAACCGTTCTGCGAATATTCGGCGGTCGAAAATCTATGTCTGTCCGATTTGCGGTAATATAATACGGTCAATCGGAAATGCGGTGGTCAGCTGCTGCGGAATCACTCTGCCGGCTCTGGAAGCAGAAGAACCGGATGAGCAGCATCTGATTCAGGCAGAAGTCATGGACGGAGAATACCATGTCTTTCTGAATCACCCAATGACCAAGGACCACTACATTTCCTTCCTTGCATATGTCACAGACAGCAGTTTCGAACTGGTGAAACTCTATCCGGAAGGATCCGCAGAGGCAAGATTCACGGCAAGGAGCCGGCACGGGTATATCTATGCATACTGCAACCGGCACGGGCTGGTGAAAATCCGCCTGTAGGCTGTATTAATACCCCAGATGAACCCGTTCTTCCGGCGTTTATGGAACCCCGTGGAAAATTGTTTAAACCATTGGTTTTATTGATTCTTTCATGGAATTCATATACCAGCTGTGCTATAATTCTATCGAATTCACATGTATTTGCGATAATTTTCGGAGAGAGAACGCACTCTGCTGACGCAGCAGGAGCCTGAATGCCCGGCAGAGCGTATGGGGTTAAGGCAGTTGAGACATTTATTCGATAAAACAGGTTTTTTATTTCGTGAGGAGAAGAACAACCTCTACAGCGAACCGTCTTTTATGGAAGAATGGATCCGCAGGGATTTATTCTTCTGCTTCAGCGCGGCGATGCTGATCAGTCTTTTAGGCCTGATCGGACTGGTAGGAACCTATGCGCCGCATGCGAAGGGCGCATTTTCGACAAAACTCAACGCGACAGAGGTTTATCTCTGTCTGCTGGCCTTTAACTTGTTTTTCGCCATTCTCTTTTCCAACTTCATAAGGACCTTGGGCCAGGAAGCCTTAGAAACCCGGAAAACACTCACATTTTTGTGGACATACCGCTATATTGGCATGATGCTTGCCAGTCTGTCTTTCTTTTCGACGACTAAGGGAAGCAGTTTCTTTTTTGAATATATCATTATCACGATTTTAATTTATCTGCTGCCCCTGAGCAGTTTTAAGGAAACCATGACCTGTGCGGTTTTCAATATCGCGGTCATGCTGTTTGTCATTCTCAGGATCCGGCATACACTTGCCTGGCAGGACTGGACGGATATGTTTGCCTTTCATCTGTTCTGCATTGTCATTTCGCAGCTGAGATGGAATTCTTATGTCCGCTATGAATCCGTGCGGATAAACCTGAAAAAAGGGGAAGAGCAGCTTTCCAAGGAGGCCCGTACGGATGGGCTGACCGGACTTCTGAACCGGACCGCGCTGAGGGAAGATTTTGAGGAGTATCTGTCCAGGAACATCTCGCTGGCGATTCTCGATATTGATTCTTTTAAAAAAATCAACGATACATATGGTCATGTCTTCGGAGACCAGGTTCTGAGCTATGTAGGAGCAGAATTACAGAAATGTTTCAGCCGTCCGGATGAACGGTGTTACCGGTATGGAGGAGACGAGATGCTGGTGGTTTCCAGCGAAGAAGAAGCCGGCTTTCGTGTCAGGCTGGAAACTCTGCAGGAACGCTGTGCAAACCGCCAGGAAGGCATGAATATTCATATCAGCATCGGGTACTGTACAGGAAAACCGATCACGGAAGAGCGTCTCAGAACATGTATCCGGACAGCGGATAATTGTCTCTATGCAGCCAAACGCGCGGACAAAGTACATCTGAGAGGAGAAAAACTCGGTTCAGAGCACCTGGATGGTCTGCAGTTCTTAGAATCTCTTCCAAGCCTTGATGAAATGGGAGAGGAATTCCAGAAGAGCGGCGGAAGGAAAGACTGGTCTGTTGTGTATATCAGCGTTCAGCGCTTTGCGGATGTTAATGAACGGGTCGGCTACCAGAGGGGCAGACATCTGTTAAATCAGATCGCAGAAATCATCCAGAAAGAATTCGGTCAGACATCGATGTTCACCTGGGAGGGAGACCATTTCATCCTGTATGTCCGTCTTCCGGAACGGGAGACGCTGGAAAAACTGAAAGAGGTGCAGGATCAGGCATCCGGGCAGCTTTCAAACTGGATGATTTCCCTGCACATCGGAATGGATTTTCATGTCGTTACCCAAGAACAGTATCCGTTTATCCGCTCTGTTTACAACGCCAGATACGCCTGCGAACAGATTCAGGAAAAACCTTTGGGAGAGAATAGGATTTCCCTCTATGACAAGGATATGGAAAGAGTCCGCAGCCGCGAACACTTCATCCGGAATCATCTGAGCAGCGCAATCAGGAAGGGCCGGATCCGGCCGTATTACCAGCCTTTTGTCGGCTCTCTCAGCGAGAAAACCTGTGGCTTTGAAGCGCTGGCAAGATGGGAAGATCCGGAAAAAGGCGTACTTTCTCCAGCGTTGTTTATTCCTTATCTGGAAGAGAAGAAGGAAATGTATCGTCTGGACCTGTATATTCTGAAATGTGTCTGTGAGGATCTGAAACATCATCCGGAGATGACTTCACCGGATATTTTTATCACAGTGAATCTGTCACGAACGGATTTTGAGGTGCGGAATATGCCGGAAGAGATTGAGCAGGTTCTGGATCATTATCAGTTCCCGAAAACACAGATCCAGTTTGAAATCACGGAGTCAGGTCTGGGAGAAGACTCCAGCGCGAGGAAGGCCATTGCAGAAATGGCGCACCGCGGGTTTAAGATCTGGCTGGATGACTTCGGCATCGGACAGTCTTCGCTGTATGCGGTGAAGGATTACAATATTCAGGGCATCAAACTGGATCATTCTTTCCTGACGAATTTCAGAGGAAACGACAGGACTCATGCGGTGATCCGGTCGATTGTGGATCTCTGCCAGATGGCTAGCTGTCTGATGATTGCAGAGGGTGTAGAAGATACAGAACAGTTCTGGTATGCACGACAGTGGGGAGTCAACTTTATTCAGGGATTCTATTTCAGCAGACCGATGCCCCTTCCGGAGCTTCTGCAGAGCCGTTTTCTGCATCAGCTTACGAATGACGACGATGTCCGCTTCTATCGTCCGGCAGCAAACATCAACCTGCGGACTCCGATGGAGGCTGAACTCTACAGCAGCAGTCAGGATGAACTGGTGTATGCAAAAGCTGTGTTAAAGCGGGCAGACAGTCGTATTTATTTCATCCGTATGAATGGGGAGATGCTTAGGCTGTTCAGCCCGTATATCCGTCAGAAAGACCTCAATCATGAACTGACAGCAGACAGATCCGTGAAAAGCACGATGCTCCACCAGATGAACCGCGCAGCACAGAAACAGGATGTTGTCGATTTCAGATTGTCATTAAACAGGAAAATCTACCATGGACAGATCGTTCTGCTGAGCGAGCAGAATGGAAGGTCTCTGTACGTCATGACAGTGTCGAACTTCGGGATTGCCAATCCGATCCATATTTCCGGAAGGGAAAAGCAAAGTTAATTCCTGGACAAGTAATTTTTGTCTGCAATGGTAAACATAATTGCAAGCGCCTTTCCTCCACTTATTGAAAGTATATGTAAACTGTGCGATAATTAGATCAAGAGCAGGTTTCTTGATTAAAGGGGGAAATGAATGAACATGAATGATAGATTAAAGTGCGCAGGCCGCGCGGCTGCAGTTGCGGTTCTGTCTGCGGCACTGATTGGAATATGCGGGATTTCTGAGGCATCGTTCGCAGATACCAGCGCAGGGAGCGGAGCAGTCAGCCAGACGTCTGCGAATGAACATACGGTCATCTTCCATCCGGGAAACGGGGCGGATACGTTTACGCAGACTGTCGTGGACGGCGGAAAGCTGTCTGAGCCGACAGCACCTGTTAATAAAGGCTATACATTCAGCGGCTGGTACACAGACAGCATGATGGCGCAGCAGTATGATTTCAGCAGTCCGGTGACCTCTGACCTTAATTTGTATGCAAAATGGACGAAAGTCAATAAGCCGATTCCGTTTATTAACGGTCTCATGCTTTCCAGGGTTACAGCCAGGGGAAGCAGCAGCCAGAAGCTGACATGGAAAAGTCTGGATGAAGTTGACGGATACTATATTTACAGATGCAGTGTTACGGCTTCCGGCAGCGTGAAGGGTTTTAAGAAGATCGCTGATGTTAAAAGCGCTTCTTCCGGCTCCTATCTCGTAAAAAACCTGAAAAAGGGGAAAATATACGGATATTATGTTGTTGCATATGTAAGTACAGGCGGGAAAAATGTTGTCGTAAAAACAAGCCCGAAAGTATACTCCGTTGCGGGAAATTCCGGAGCAGGAAAGACCAATGTAAAATCTGTGAAAGCAGTCAGCCATAAGATTACTCTGAAACGGGGGAAAACGTACGTCGTCAGAGCATCTGCGTCAGGCGTGCTCTCTGGGAAAGGCCTCCTTTCCGTAAAAGGCTGCAGCAGATTCCGTTATCAGACTTCAAACAGGTTTGTGGCTTCGGTCGGTGGAAAGACTGGTAAAGTAAAGGCAGTGAATAAAGGAAAAGCCGTCATTTATGTGCTGGGAATCAACGGATCCAGTGATTCTGTCGTTGTGACGGTAAAATAGAAAGGGATAATCTATGCATATTGATATGAAACCGATCATCTTATCTTCGGTAAGGGATTCCGTCATCTTGTTTGTCCTTCAGATTGTGATCAGTTATATTCTGAAGACCAATGTAAAACTGATGACGTTCGTATTCAGTACAGTGATCTTCTTTGTGCTGATTCTGATCTTCAACACGATCGTCGCAAAAGATAAACAGAGACGAGGAAAGAAATAGAATCAGGAACATTCAGTCCCGGCTTTTATGTGCAGAATTCACATGAGGGCAGGGGCTTTTTTTATTCCGAAAAGGCGATAGGAAAATCTGCTGTTCAATCTGTTCTTTATCGGTGGAAAAGCTGTCTTTTATCCACTGTTCCGGCATTTTTCTATCGCATATGCACCATAGCGAGCCTGTTTTACATAAAATTTACTGTTTTCAAAAAATATTTCCTTGACGATTCTGAATCTCTTCGGTTATTCTGAAATCAGAAGATGGGATGCCGAAAGCTTGCGGCTTTATGCGTTTTCTGATTTAGGAAAGGAGATTATTATGGTTAAGAAAATTCACTTATTTAAATCTATATGTATAATTACAGGCCTTACGCTTATGATCACGCTGCTTCCGGTTCTGCCTGCTTCTGCGGATACTGCAACAGCAGTTTCGGTTGACGCGGGTTCAACCGTAAACGCAGAATATCTGACGGGTTATGCTGTTCAGAACTCGACATACAGCGCGAAAACAACTTTTGTTCTGAAGGCAGAAAAAACCGGTGCTCTTGTGGCTGCGTTTGCAAATGTCGGCGGCGGAACCGTCAGGTTGTATTCAGATTCCGGGACACAGCTTTCCCGTCCGCTCAGCATCAGTACGGTATCCGGAAGCTCTGCATGGCAGCAGAAGGTCTACTTTGGAGTAAAAGCAGGAAAGACATACCACATTGAGATTTCCTCGGTTTCCAGAACCGGAGGGCTCAGCTGTTACGGAGTTGCCTTTGAAAACGATGCGGTAAGAAACAGCTCCGGAACGACCAGAGCAAAAGCAAAGACGATCGGAAAAAATAAAGCATACAGCGCGGTTCTTCCGGCAGGAAGCAGAACCTCTGCCTGGATGAAGGTTAAAGTAAAGAAAGGCACCGTCAGACTTCTGACGCAGGGCTATGTTGATAACAGTATGTACGTTAAATGCACAGCTGCATCCGGCGTACTGAAGAACAACATGATGATTCCGGTGAACCGCTCCGCGAATGATAACGGAAAATCATCTGGCATAAAATTGAAGATGTATAAGGCGTCCACACTGTATATTCGGATTTCAAGGCCGCAGGAATATACCAGCGGCGTGGTGATGGTCAAGGTGACACAGTAGCTGCTGGAGTTCTGTCAAATATTATTAAATGCGGATGATCGGATTACATTGTATATGAATGATCAATGCGGGGGCGGAAAATTGTCTCCGCTGTATTGTTTTTGTTGCAGTGCAGGGGAAAATCAGTTATACTCTTAGAAAGGTAGAGTTTCTGGGATTACTGAAAATGAGAATCATTTCTGCTCACTGATGATTCTTATGATCAGACAGATGCCGGAATCTGCAGGTATCATTTTTATTGACAATTGTATATGCGTTACCGTTCACCTGCTCTTGATTACTGGAAGTGTGGGATATGCGGAAAAGTGAAATGCTTCAAGAAGTTAAGCAATAGTTGAAATTATCGCTCAACGTATTCACGACGTTGTATTCACGACGTTTTTTCCGCAGAAACTTACGACTATTACGTGGAGGTAATGTATGTATAATGAAGAATATACGGCTGCGTCCAACGCGGCAAAAAACAAGATCGCATATTTAAAGAGAAATCCCCTTGGATATTTTGTTTTATCCATGCTGGCGGGAATGTATATCGGATTCGGTGTCCTTCTGATTATGACCGTCGGAGGACAGCTTGCGGGATCTCCTGCGACCAAGCTTGTCATGGGACTGGTTTTCGGAATCGCGCTGAGCCTGGTTGTCATCGCCGGAGCAGAGCTGTTTACCGGAAACACGATGGTCATGTCGTCCGGACTGTTCCGGAAGACCATCCGCTTCTCTGACGCTCTTCTTCTGTGGATTGTCTGCTGGATTGGAAATCTGGCAGGATCGTTCGTCCTCGGTCTGGTCTTTCACTGGTCAGGACTGAACGTGGACGCGACAGCGAAATTCCTTGCCGGCGCGGCCCTTGGAAAGATGTCTGCCGAGATTGTTCCTCTGATCATGCGAGGCATTCTCTGCAACATTCTGGTCTGCCTGGCCGTCTGGTGCTCCTTCCGCTGCAAGAGCGATGCCGGAAAGCTGATCATGGTCTTCTGGTGCCTGCTGGCCTTCATCACCACCGGATTTGAGCACAGCGTGGCGAACATGACCCTGTTCTCTGCTGCCGTTCTGGATCCTGCCGGAACGGGCGTAAACGCGCTCGGCGCGGGCTACAACCTGCTCTGGGTAACCATCGGAAACATGATCGGAGGAATCCTCTTTGTTTCCGTACCGTACATGCTGTCTTCCAGAGACGCGGTAAGGGGATAAAAATTGAGTGATCTGTGAAATCGGGGCTGCTCAGCCATTAATTTGGGCGCAGCCTCTTTTTTATGTCTATCCGTCATGCAAAAATATTCTACAAGAAAAAGCTCCTGTGGTATGATAAAATTACGGATAACATCACAGGAAGCATCAGGCCGGCAGGCGCTGAGACCGCAGGAACAGTCTGGCCAGCCTGAAAGGAAGTGTTTCGATGGAGAAAAATGAAATTTATAAAGAAATACAGGCATGTTATCATGATGCGCCGGGGAATTTGGTTACGGAAGAAATGACGGAAAATCCTGAACTTCTGGGGACCCGGATTTTCGATGAGCCGTTGCTCGGGTTCGCGTCGGCGGACGATCCTCTGTTTCGGGAATATAAAAAGGAAGGCGTCATCGGACCCTGGTTTATGGGGCCGAAGGAATGGCTTTCCGATGCAGAAACCGTTGTATCAATTTTTCTTCCTTTCTCTGATGCGGTGAAGAAGAGCAACCGGGAAGACCGGGAGGTTCCATCAGATCTCTGGCTGATCGGAAGAGTCGAAGGACAGGATTTTATCAGCCGTTTTGCGGAAGCCGTACGGAATCGGTTTACGGAATTGGGGATTTCCGCCTGCGCGCCGGGAATTGATCCGAGATTTCATGCGATCAAGGGCGGAAAAGGCATGGACGGTTTTCCCGGGATTACAGAAAAGACATACGGAAGCAACTGGTCGGAACGCCATGCGGCGTATGCGGCCGGACTGGGAACTTTTGGGCTTTCAAAGGGGCTCATTACCCGGAAGGGAATAGCCGGGCGTTTCAGCAGCATAATCATTTCTGAAATAATTGAGCCGGATGAGCGGATATATGAGGGCATTTACGATTACTGCGTGATGTGCGGGGCGTGCGTCAGGCGCTGTCCGGCGGAAGCGATCACGATGGAAAAGGGAAAGGATCATACGATCTGCGGGCCCTGGCTGACGCGGACGGCGCAGCTCTACGCTCCGCGCTACGGCTGCGGAAAATGCCAGACCAGGGTTCCCTGCGAGTCGCAGATTCCGGTAAAAGCATTTCGTGAGGCGGCCGCGAAAGTATAACGTATCCCCTTGCGCGTGAATGTTTTGTCCCCTGAAAAAACGCTGTAAGCGTTGGAAAATCAGCATGTTAATATGCGTTGCGTGCGATCTGGGTCCTTCTGCGTTATTCTGTGGATGAAAAGAAAGAGAGCCGGAGCTTAAGGAGCTTCCGGTTCTGCAGAAAAATATGATGAATAAGGGGATGGCAGATATGCTGAATGAAAACATTAAGACAACCAGAAAGAATAAGGGATTTACGCAGGAGGAGCTTGCGGCCAGGCTGCATGTGACGCGGCAGACGGTCTCAAAATGGGAGCGGGGATATTCTGTTCCGGACGCGCAGCTGCTGAGCGAAATGGCGGACATCTTTAATGTGTCTGTTTCTGAACTTCTGGGTGCGGATAAGATTGAAAGTACGCAGCCGGATCTGGTGGTGGAGCAGCTTTCCAGGATTAATGAACAGCTGGCGATTAAGAACCGCAGGGCGCACCGCTTCTGGAAGGCGGCGGGGATCATTCTGCTAGCCCTGATGACTGGGGTCTGCTCTGGTATTGCGGTCGGAATTCACAACCGGGCGCAGAATAATCAGGAGGCCGGAAGGACGTCCTGGGCCTGCGCACTGAACGGAAAGACCTATGACTATATGGTCAGCTACAACAAGGATTATCAGATTCTGGCTTCCGGCGGGGGCGCCTACGTTGACAATCACGTTGACATGGACCAGTACGACGATGCCAACAAGGTGGCTGCGCACCTGAAGGACTACTTCACAGAGCGCGGCGGAAAGGTGAAGGTTGTGTCCCAGAAGCATCTGAAGCTGGAAGAGTAAAATTTCAGAAAGGAGTGCATAGTGATGAGCGGGGTTACAATAAAATATTATGGACATTCATGTTTTAAGGTCAGGTCTGGCGCTGCTTCGGTGATTTTGGACCCCTATGAGGACGGAAGTGTCCCGGGAACGCTGATGCCACGCGGCCTGGAGGCTGATGCGGTGTACTGCTCCCATGACCATCACGACCACAATGCGGCGGACATGGTTCAGCTGACTGGGAAGGCAGAGCCGTTTCCGGTGTCCTTTATCACGGTGCCGCATGACGATGTTAACGGAAAGAAGCGCGGACTCTGCAGAATGACCTTCCTTCAGGCAGGCGGGCTGACTGTTGCGCACCTGGGCGATCTTGGACGGCTTCCGAGTGATGAAGAATATGAGCAGCTTTCGCAGGCCGATGTTCTTCTGGTCCCATGCGCAGGCTATTACACCATCGATTCTGCTCAGGCAAAAACAATCCTCGCAAGGATGAAATCGCCGAGCCTGAAAATCCTGATGCATTTCAGAGACGGAATGCGCGGCTACGATGTGCAGGAATCCATTCAGGATATCATGAAAGTGATTCCGGGTGTTAAGAGGTTGAAGGAATCTGAGATTACAGTGGATTCTTCGGATGTTCCGGATGAGGTTATTACGCTGGAGCCGGAACTGAGGCAGGAGTAGCTGCTGGAAAAATTCAGGAAGCCGGAGAAATGCAGGAAGTGGAAGGACTTCCTTATCGGCACAGGAATGTCTGCAGCGGGGATGCTGGCCGGATGGACGGCAGGGAAAGCAAGAGGGAAGAGCAGCAGGGAATATGTTTGCTGACACTCCGCCTGTGGCATAAAAACACTGTATGAAAAAAGGAGTTCCCGCAGCGGCCCATGTCCGCCGCAGATCAGGAGAGGAGAATATAGATAATGATTGACATCAGATTTGAAAATGATCAGAACCGCGCCGCAGCATACGATGGCGATAAGTGTGTAGGAACCTGCAAGGTAGCTGTACTCAAGTCCTTCTGGATTATCCGTCACACCGCAACAGACATTGCTTATAATGGCCAGGGAATCGCCGGAAAGCTGGTGGACTGCGTTATGGATGCGGCAAAGGCTGCCGGGGTCAGGGTAAAACCGTTCTGCCCGTTCGCGGCATACCTGTTTGAGAAAAATGCGGAATATGCGGCCATGGAAGACCATTCTGTCATCACGGTTTATGGAATGAAAACCTGCCCGGACTGCACTTATGTTGAAGAACAGGCGTCTGATAACCCGTCGTTCAAGTTCATTGACATCGGGGAGCATGTAAAGAATCTGAAGGCGTTCCTGAGCCTGCGTGATTCAGAAGATGCATTTAATGAGGTAAGAGACAGCGGGAGTGTTGGAATTCCGTGCTTTGTCACAGAAGATGGATTCGTGACACTGACGCCGGAAGAAGCAGGCCTCAGATCCCGCCCAGTGGATGAACAGCCGCAGGAAGTACAGGGAGCTGCCTGCAGCATTGACGGATCAGGCTGCTAAGGAATTACACATTGGATAATGGAGGGGGCAGAGATCATGCTCCCTTTCTTTTTTCCTTTATCAAGGGGCAGCAACAGTGTTCGCAGCTTTCCCATCGGGTGACTATCGTCACAGAAAGGTGATGCTCCGCCTCGACCATAACGATAGTATTACTCGTGCGCAGGCAGAAAAAATTACGGACTCAAGTTCTTCTTCAGCCGGGAGACTGCTGAAAGGAATGGTCGATGACGGAAGCCTGCGAAAAGAAGGACGGGGCAGAAGAACCCGCTACATAAAAACTTCTGAGTAGTAACGTGATGATGAAATAATCTAAGGAGGAAACATAAATGCTTGGAGCGATATTTGGAGATGTTGTTGGATCTGTATATGAATTTAATAATACGAATGACTATAATTTTCCGCTGCTGAGTGAAGAATCCAGACCAACGGATGATTCTTTTATGACTCTTGCAGTGGCGAAAGCTCTGACCGATCATTACGGTGAGTCTGATGAGGACCTTCGTCGCGCAATAGTCCGTGACATGCAGGATCTTGGAAGAAAACACCCGGGCGCCGGATACGGCGGAACATTCATCCGCTGGCTGCAGGAATACAATCCAAAGCCTTATAACAGCTACGGGAATGGAAGCGCGATGCGCGTCTCTGCTGCCGGCTGGCTGTATCCGACGATGGAAGAGACTCTTCACGCAGCGGAAATCACCGCAGATGTGACCCATAATCATCCTGAGGGAATCAAGGGGGCACAGGCCATTGCAGCGGGAATTTTTCTTGCACGCACCGGTTCAGACAAAGAACACATCCGCAAGTTCATCACGGAAAAATTCGATTACGATCTGACAAGAACGCTGGATGAAATCCGTCCCGGATATGCCTTCTATGAAATCTGTCAGAAGTCCGTTCCGGAAGCGATTATCGCATTTCTTGAAGGAAACAGCTATGAAGATGTCATTCGGAAGGCTGTCTCCTTGGGAGGAGACAGTGATACGATTGCCTGCATGGCAGGAGCAATCGCCGAACCGTACTTCGGAATGCCGGAGCCGATGAAGAAAGACGTCCTCTGGAGACTGGATGAGGAAGAGCGGCAGATTGTCTGGAATTTCTCACGCCTCTGTCTTGATCTTCAGGAAAAATGGATGAAAGAGAAATAAGATGTGCGGAAGATATTACGTAAATCAGGGAATTATTGGCGGTATGGAAGCGGATTTTCCAGGGATCAGAGGCGCATTGTCTCAGCTGTGTGCGGATCAATTCGGGAATGCTGATATCGTTCCCGGAATGTCCGTTCCGGTTCTGTATGATTCTGAAGGCAGGACCGTCTGCGATCTGATGAGCTGGGGATTTCCAGATTCCCATGAAAAAGGGAGTCTGATTATCAATGCACGAAGTGAAACCCTCGATAAAAAACCGATGTTCCGGGAGGCTCTGCAGCACCATCGCTGCATCGCTCCCGCTGCTGGTTTCTATGAATGGACAAAAGAGAAGGAGCAGGTCCGTTACACATGGGAAGCTGCACCGGTGATTTATCTGGGCGCAGTATTCCGCATGATCCAGAATGTGCTCCGCTTTGTGGTCATTACCCGTGAAGCAAATTCGTCGGTGCGGGACGTTCACGGCAGGATGCCGCTTCTGTTTTCCAGGCAAGACGCATTCCGGTGGATTGAGGAGGGGCAGAATTACTCTGGACTTTTGGATCAGAAACTTCCGCATCTGGATGAGCACCGCGTAGGAGGTCCGCAGCAGCTGAGTCTGCTGTAGATAGAAGAGAAATGAAAGGAATGGTTTTTCACATATCGAAGGAGGAAAAACAGACAGAATGAGTAAATATGATCCACTTTGGAGATATATCCAGGTAAACTGCGGGCCGCATGAGGTCATGACGTTTTCTAAGGCTGAAGAAGTATCGGATGTCAGGATCGACCACCGTTTTCAGTATCATAAGGAGGAGCTGAAAAAATACGGATTCCGCATTGACGATATTTCCTGGAAAAATCAATGTTTTGAGATCAGCATGTTGTAATATTATCCAGATAAACAGCAGCTTAAAACAAGTAATTTAAAAAACTTGACAACAGAATGAAGTGGTAAACTTATTTTAGACACGGAGGGGTTAATTTTTGGACACGGGTCTTATAATAGATGAATATATCGCCTTTTTCAACGAAGAGAGACCGGCATACTCACTCAACTACCTGACTCCTAAGCAATACAGGGAAGTTCATGCCGTCTAACTTGCCCATGAGTCCATCCCTGTCGATACAGAGTGACCAGCAATTCTTAGCGTAATGCCCAATGTATCGTCTAAGGAGTCCACGACAGAAAGAGATTGTCAATGCTCTGATTTTGATTTCCATAATGAATATAATGAAAATCCGAGTATTCCGCCGATGATATTTAGTATCACATCGGCGGAGTCTATCTGACGGAAATAGTAGGAACAGAATCCGCTGGTGTTCTCCACAAGCTGCATGAACTCAATCGAACAAGAAAACAAGAGTGAGATCAGGATAGCATTTCTGAGGCGAAAGATCCTTTTTCTGACAATGGATAATATTGGAATCAATGGCAGAAAGAGAATAATATTACCGAGTATATTCCGGAGACTAAATCCACGTGATGGATATAAAGCTGATAATGGATTCAGTTGAATCATTGAGGATATGGGGATATTCAGTTTTGCTGGCGGGCATTGAATCGGGAGCAGTGTCAAGACGGTTAATCCGCTAAAATAGACCCATGCCAGAAATACAAGCAGTTCATGCTTCTTGTTGAGTGAGCGTGAAAGATGCTTATGTTTCATACATCTGATAATTAATACAAATATATAAAGAGTTAAAGAAGCATAAATTCCCGTTTCTATATCAATTAACATTCTGAAAGTCTCCTTCCACATGATGAAAAAATGCTGTATTGATATATTTAAGGTATCATATATGCTTCTTTGTAATCAAGTTATATTATTTTTTGCTTTCAGAGTAAGGCATTATGGAGAACAGCAGTGCAAATCCAAGACGGATTCCGGGGGTTGCTCCTTGTTCAGTACCTCCTGTCTGAAAGATATCAAGAATATGCAGTTCCTTTCTACCGCAGTTCTGTAAAATAAAGAAATATTCGGTTTGAATGACGGTTCTACAGTTGAAAAAGGCCGGAATGACAGACAGACAAGGAGATTTCCTTGAGATGTCTGCTTTTTGCCGCATGAACTACTGGATCTGTCCCCGGGTCTTCAGGTAAGCCAGCAGTCCCTGGCAGCCGGCCTCGATGTCCTGCCATGTTTTCTGAAAATTACCGGTGTACCAAGGGTCTGCAACATCACGCGGGTGGTCGGTGTAGTCCAGCAGAAGGGAGAGCTTTCCGGCGGCCTCGTTTCCGAGAATGCGGCGTATGCCGCGCATATTTTCTTGATCCATGCCGATGAGGTAGTCGAATTTCAGCCCATCTTCTCTCGTCAGAAGTGATGCGCGCAGGGAGTCGGCCAGTTTTCCGCCCAGGCCGTGACGGTTGAGTTCAGCCATTGCAGGCGGATAGATGGGGTTGCCGCGGCCGTTCCAGATTTCTTCTGTGGTAGTTGCGGCGGAATCGATGAGGAACTGACTGGCAAGGCCGCGGTCGTTGACCAGGTGCTGCATATATACTTGTGCCATCGGCGAACGGCAGATGTTTCCGTGACAGATGAAAAGAATTTTGATCATGGTAATCCTCCAAACGTGATAAAGTTTGCTAACGGGTTGGTTATCGGGTTGGCAGGTGTATATTGAATTATTGTAGCAGATTCTGGGTGGGCGGGCTAGTATCTGACGAGCAACGGTTCGATGACCGGACGGCTGCTGAGAAGCAAGATTGATGACGGGAAAATCGCAATTGACGAGATCTTGACATCGCCGCTGAGCCGCGCCAGAGATACAGCAGAAGAAATCGCAAAGATGACGGGTGTTCCGATACGAGTGGAAGAACGGCTGATGGAACAGAATTTTGGAAAATGGGAATCGACACCGCGCGATGGACAGGATTTTCAGCTTGCAAAAGAGAATTTCATTGACAGTTATGACGGCGGGGAATCCATGCTGCGAGTCGTGCAGCGGATTTACAACCTGCTAGACGATCTGAAGAGTCAGCCGGATAAGACATATCTGCTCACAGCACACAACGGGATTTCCCGGTTCATCGAGTCGTATTTCAGAGATCGGAAGCGGCCTGGAGAAATCTGTTATGAGCAGCATGAGTTCTCTTGGCGCCAACAACGTCACTTTCATGGTTCAGTCAAAACATAACGCGAACGTCGCGTCCATGGACGTCAGCTCCATGATGGCCGGTTCCGGCGTCACCATGAAAGCAAAAGACATGGTGACGGACGACATGCTCTCTGCACTTCAGAAACACTATAAGTCAGAGATTAAATCCATCGGAGTTTCTGAAACTGCCGGTACCCGGCCAGCCGCGCCGCACGCCTCAACCCGATCGACGCCCTGCGGTTCGAATAAATCTTAATCGGGGACTGTTGCATGAAGCATGAAGCGGGAAAATCATGCTGATGCAACAGTCCCTCTTCTTTCAGGACCGTTTTTATGTTACGATTCTGTAAAACAATGAAGCGGAACAGAATGGATGCAGGAGGGAAAATCATGGAGTACATCAGCCACTATACATCGCCTCTCGGCGGCATCATCATCGCAGGCAGCCGGAACGCTGTTACCAGTCTGTGGTTCGACGGCCAGAAATACTGTGCCGCAGGTCTGGATCCTGAACATGAAGAATGTACAGAAGAAAATATTCTTCCGGTTTTTCAGGAGGTCCGCCGCTGGCTCGACCGGTATTTCCGCGGACAGGAGCCAAGATTCCTGCCGCCGCTTGATCCGAAGGGCACTGCGTTTCAGAAAAGTGTATGGGATATTCTGCTGACCATCCCATACGGGACAACCATGACCTACGGTCAGATTGCCTCCAGGATCGCTTCCGAACAGGGCCTTCCGCACATGTCCGCCCAGGCCGTCGGCGGCGCTGTCGGCCACAATCCGATATCCATCCTCATTCCGTGCCACCGCGTGATCGGCAGCAGCGGAAGCCTGACCGGATACGCCGGCGGCATTGAACGTAAAATCAGACTCTTGGAGATGGAAGGCGTAGATGTGAGGAAAATGAGCGTGCCGAAAGGGTTGGAGAAATGAGAGAGAATTTACAAATAAACAAGGCGGGGGGATTCTAGAAGGGCAAGATTTAGGCATACAGTATACCGGATGCATGGCCGAAGTGGACGAAAAGAATGCTTTCGGCCTTGAAGTTTGAAGTTATATAATTATTAGCTCGTTTAAATACCCAGTTAGAATGTACAGGGTGAATATAATCTTATTTGTACATATTTTATACATGCCTGCGCGTTTCCAAGTATCTGACATATGAGCGCAGAATCTGCGGTACACAGCTCACTGCTCATTTCCCGAAATAGTCGTCGATATTCCATGCGCCGCACTGGAATTTGCAATGTGATTTGCGGTATGATTAGTGTAAATCATTTTCGCGCAGCGGGAAGGTACGAATCGAACCGCAAACTGCCACTGAAAGGGAAATGCAGCATTAACATTGACAGAGAGGACTACACCATGATCAGACCAATCGTAAAAGATATTTTATTCCTCAGTCAGAAATCGGAGCCGGCGACTGCAAGTGACCTGCAGACTGCGCAGGATCTTCGGGATACGCTGGCCGCGCACCGGGAGGAGTGCGTCGGCATGGCGGCGAATATGATCGGGGAGCGGAAACGGATGATCATCGTTTCCATGGGAATGATGGATCTGGTGATGTTGAACCCGGACATTCTGGAGCGGCGTGGCGAGTATGAGGCAGAAGAAGGCTGTCTGTCGCTGACCGGGACGCGTAAAACCAGACGTTTTCAGACGATCCGCGTCCGCTTTCAGGATACAGAGATGAAGGAGCATACACAGGAGTTCACTGGCTGGACGGCAGAAATCATCCAGCACGAGTGTGATCACCTGGAAGGAAAGATTATATAGTTTTTAGTTAGCACCAAATAACATCAGAGTTTCTAACAGGAAAAATTACAGGGGATTGGTTATGGATCAGAGTTTTCAAATCAAGAAGAAGATTATCGAAGTGGCAGCGGGCAGGGAGCCTGCAGACCTGGTGCTGAAGAATGCGGTTTTTGTAAATGTATTTACAGGGAAGCTGCAGAAAGGTGATATTGCAATTACTCAGGGTGTGATTGCTGGGATCGGCGGATCCGGAAGATCAGGCGCATCCGGGGGAGATATCGGTTATCACGGCAGGACAGAGATTGATATGTCCGGGCAAGTGATATGCCCCGGCCTGATCGACGCGCATATCCACCTTGAAAGCTCGCTGGCCGCACCAGTTGAATTTGCAAAAGCGGTGATCCCACATGGAACTACGGCAGTGATCACGGATCCTCACGAAATCGCTAATGTCATGGGGACTGCCGGAATCGATTACATGATGGAAGCTACATGCGGTCTGCCGCTGGATGTTTTTTTCATGCTTCCGTCCTGTGTTCCCGCCACTCCGATGGATGAATCCGGGGCATGCCTCAGCAGCCGTGATATCGCCAGATACTACAGTGATCCGAGAGTCCTGGGACTGGCGGAGATGATGGACTTTTTCGGAGTGGTAAAAGGAAATGAAGAATGCCTTCTCAAGCTGCTCGATGCGGAGGCTGGCGGAAGGATGATCGACGGTCATGCCCCGAGTCTTAAAGGGAAGGAGCTGAATGCATATATCGCTGCCGGGATTTCTACCGACCACGAGTGCTCAGACGTTGAAGAGGCGATGGAAAAAATAGAGCGCGGTCAGATGGTGATGATCCGCGAGGGTACTGCCGCGCATAATCTGGACGCACTGATTCCTCTGCTCACCACTGGCTGCGCAGACCGCTGCATGTTCTGTTCAGACGATAAGCATCCGTCAGATCTTCTCAGAAAAGGTCACATGGATGAGCTTATCAGGCGCTCGGTGGCAGCAGGAGTGGATCCAATACAGGCCATTAAAACAGGGAGCTTCAACACGGCCCGTCATTTCCGGCTCTGTGACAGAGGAGCTGTTGCCCCTGGATATCGGGCAGATCTTACGGTGGTCGATGATCTTGACGACTTCCATGTTGTTCAAGTTTTTAAAAATGGGCAGCTCGTATTTGATGAATCCGGCATGGGCAGCCGGGCGAACGAAGGAAGGATCCAGCTCGTGGAGATCACCCCTCCGGTCATCCGCAAAAGCCTGAATGATGCTGCCCATGACACCTTTCGGAATCAGTTTATCCAGGAAGACGACTTTCGGGACAGCAAGACGAGAGCGGTTATAGGCACGGTGGACAGAGAAATACGCACGACCCGTCAGGGCTTCTCTGCCAGGATACAGGTCGAAAATGATATCCTGAAAGTAGCAGTAATCGAAAGGCACCGCGGCAGCGGCCACTTCGGCATTGGCTATCTCAGGGGGTACGGACTGAGATCCGGGGCGGTTGCCACGAGTTTTTCCCATGATTCCCACAACATCATTGTGATAGGAACCAGCGATTGGGATATGGCAATGGCTGTAAACAGGCTCACGGAAAACCGCGGAGGGATCGTTGTTGAAAATGACGGAGAGATCCTGGGAGAAGTTAAGCTGGGAATCGCGGGACTCATGTCCGATGAGCCGCTTGAGGCGGTGGAACGAGAGTTGGAGTCTGCCAAGGCGGCAGCGAAGGCTCTCGGGGTAAATCCGGCCATCGATCCCTTTATGACTCTGAGTTTTCTCAGTCTGCCAGTGATACCGGAGCTGCGGATAACCACCAGGGGCGTTTTCGACGTAACCAATCAGAAGTATATCTAATATTATTTCCGGTCTGATATATTTTATCCTTCAAAGGGGGACAAAAACCATGAACAAGGAAGATTGGTGTATACAAACGCCACGGACGGGAAAGCGGGAACAGACTTGAATCTTAATCAGGGGAATAGTAGAATATATTTCATGTTCCAGTTTTGATGACATGTAAAACAGGATGAAACGAAGAACGGATGGGAATAGCTGGTTTTTAATATTTGATTATTCAGATACATTCCAAATGTAAATATGGAACAGGCAGCGTCTGCCCGGTATTAAAGTCTGTCATTTATTTGAATGGAGAAAGGGATTGAGAGGGTGATATTAAAGTTTGATTATTTGGCTCTAGCCATGATTATCCAAGCGTTTATCTTACTGTTATTTTTGTCGCGGAAAAGGCTCCCGGTCAGGGTGAGCAGGGAGTTCCTGTTGCTGGTGGTCGTGAATCTGGCTGCGATAGCGATAGATTCTCTGGCGCGCGGTGTGAATGATCACTGGGATCGTCAGGCGGTCTGGCTCATTGCAGTATGCAATGTAATGTATTATTTGATGTTTATTCTGAGGGGGTTTATGTTCTTGGAATTTACGGCTGCCCTCTGTGAAGTCTGGAGGAGAAACTCTCTGTCATACTGGCTTGCTGTTTATGCTCCGATGATTGTGATGGAGCTGTTGGTCGTGATAAGTCCATTTACAGGATGGATCTTCTCAATTACGGAATATGGGGTTGTACATGGTCCGTTGTATGATGTGCTGAGCTGGCAGCTTCTGTATTGTCTTTTTTTGATGCTGGTAATGTTAGAACGCCGGGCGGAGCATGGGGGCGGACGAGACCGGACGACTGGCTATGTGTATACTGCGGCTCTTGCACTGGGGGTGTTCACGCGGATGGCCTTTCCCGAGGTTCCGGCAATGAGTCTGTTTTGTGTGTTCTCGACAGTGCTGATTTATCTTGGATATCTGAATCCGGAGTCGTTTATGGATTCCAGGCTGGATGTGTTTAATTATGCGGGCTGGAAAATGGTGCAGAAGGAGTATTTCCGAAAGAAGATCCATCGCGGATCACTTGTGGGGATCGTAGTCCGGAATTACAGTGAAATGCGGTACATTTACGGAGATAGACAGTTTGAAGCCGGGCTGAAGATGATTGGGCGGTATCTCAACCAGTGCTGCCGGGGACTGAATGTGTTCTACCTTGGTACGGGACATTTTGTCGTGCAGTCCTTTAACAGGTTCGATGAAGAGGTTGTTCTTGAGAGAATTGCATCGAGATTTACGCGTCGCTGGATGGATGAGCATGCAGATTTAAGTTTGTCTGTGGGAATGATCAGGCTGGAGAGGAACTGTATTCTGCCGGATGAGGAAACGGTGACGGGTTCCATTCGTTATGCATTCGAACAGGTCAGGAAGATGGTGTCACCGGGGATTGCTGTGATTAATGAACAGACGCTGCGTGAATACAGGCGAAAAACAGTGGTTCGAAAGGTTCTGAACAGTGCGGTAGATGAACATCGTCTCCAGATGTATCTTCAGCCGATTGTGTGCGCAGAGAATGAGGAAGTTGTGGGGTGTGAAGCCCTTGCACGGCTAGTCGATTTTAACGGAGAGATTGTTTATCCAGATGAGTTTATTCCGGCGGCGGAGCAGAATGGGATTATCATTCCTCTTGGTGAGCAGATGTTCCGGAAAGCGTGTGCGTTCATCGCGTCGGAACGGGTGAAACTCAGTCGGCTGGAATGGATTAATGTCAATTTGTCTCCGATTCAGTGCATGGACGATTCTCTGGCCGACCGTTTTCTGAAGATTATTCACGCACAGAATCTGGACGCAAGAACGGTGTACCTGGAAGTCACCGAGAAAGCGTTGACCGATATTTCGCTTCTTCATAAACACATGGCGCGGCTTCAGGAGGAAGGCGTTTCCTTTGTTCTGGATGATTTTGGCAGTTTCTCGTCAAATCTTGACCGTCTCAAGGAGAATCCGTTCATGAGCATAAAGTTGGACCGAAAAATGGTCTGGAATTATTTCAAAAGTCCGGACAGTATTCTGCCGCACATCATCGCAGCTTGCCATGAAATGAACTTGACTGTTGTTGCAGAAGGTGTCGAGGATTCGTATATGGCAGAGACCCTGCGCATGCTCGGATGTGACTATTTCCAGGGCTATTACTATTCCCGTCCGATTCCGGCAGCGGAGTTTCTGGAAAACTACTGTTAAATTTATTGATTGGATATTATTTACCCACCATTGGAATATTAATATTAGGAATGCACGGTAAAAAAGACGGTTCCTATACTCAGAAAAAATATTTTGGAAATCCGTGATTATCGCACGCATTTCTGAAATCATAAAGGAAGATACAAACTTGATATTTGGAAGCAAGTGTGCGAGCTGCGTGATTTTTGTCGCCGGACAAAAGGAATACGTGCAAGTGGCGGTCCGGGCGGCACCGCACGGTGTATTCTTGGCAGCTTAGTTTTGTCAGAGAATAGCATAGCAGAATATGCGGACAAAAATCAACGGGGACAAGAAAATATCCAGGGCTGCGTTTAAGAAAAAGGATAGAAAGCTGGGTAAAAAGATGTTAAAGTAATATCAGATTTGTGAGAGGCAGGATCTCTGGGAGAGTCAGAACGATCCGGATCTCTGGGATAATTTTGTCCGTTCTTTCCGGATGCCATCGCCGGATGAATCATCATATTCTGTTGAGAAAGGTGTTCTGCGTGCCATCATTCGCGACTCCAATCTGAAGTTCTTCTGGAAAGATAAGGAACGTCGGTTTCTGGGTGTCAGCGAAGCGTTTCTGCGCTATCATGAAATATCCGATGCGCAGAAAGCTTCTCAGCTTATCGGAGAAAAGGCTGAGGATCTGAACCTGTATATCAACGGAGAAGAACTCTGCACTGCTGAAAAGGAAGTGCTGGAAAAAGGATCGATCATGCAGGATGCGGTTAAGACATGTGTAATTAATGGAAAACCGCGCACTCTCAGCATGAATGTATTTCCGTTTTACCAGAATAAGAGGGTCGCCGGGCTCGCGGGTTATTTCCGCGATTTACGAGAATATACCGACGATAAAGAAAGAGCGCTGATTGACCCGGAGAGTGGATTTTTCAATTTCTACGGACTGCTGATGGCAGGATTGCAGTATGCGGATGACTACCGCATGGGAAAAGGAGATTATGCTGGTGTGCTGTTCTTTGCGGAGGAGTATGCTTCTTTCTGCAAGATGTACGGGGAAGCGTTCGGCAGGGATCTTTCTCAGAGCATCATTCATGCAGTTTCTGAAAATCTGCCGGAAAACGCGACAATCAGCCATATTGGTCAGGGATGTTTTGCTTTGCTTATCAACAGAAGTGATCGTGAGAGTGTATATCGTACGGCTTTGAAAATCGCGGCATCGGTCAGAAAAATTCAGGAAGTCAATGGCTGTCAGCTCTCCATGTATATGCAGTATTCTATCGCATTCGGGTCAGAAGTACGCAGTTTTGACATGTTACTGATGCTCCTCATTGAGCGTCTGCAAAACGCAACAATGCAGCATTATGGAAAAAGCATCTTTACTGGAGACCGCATAATAGTCTGGAAGAGTACTCTGGATACCTGCCCGGATCAGATCTATATTTCGGATCCGGAAACCTATCAGCTGGAATACATTAATCGGAGCGCGCGGAAGGCGCTTCGCCTGCCGGATGACTTCAACTGCTCTGGAGAGAAATGTTATGAGGTCTTGGAGGGGAAGAGCAGTCCGTGTACCTATTGCCAGAATAAGCGTCTTAAGACCAGCGAGTTCTGCAACGAAACGCACAGAAACCGAAAAAACGGAACCGATCTGCTGTCTCGCTCAGTTCTGGTTCCGTGGAAAGACAAGTATCTGCGCATGACGATTTCCAGCGATTTGAGCAGATACGCAGAGATGAACATCGAACGCAACGAGCTGGTTTACCATGAGGCCAAGGTGAATGACGCGATCGCGATTGGAATGCAGGAAAGTGACCCGGAGATCGGGCTGCAAAAGATGCTCTCCAAGATCGGAGACAACCTGCAAGCGGATCGGATCCTTATTTTTGAGCAGCGAGAGGGGAATATGTTCAGCTGCACATATGAGTGGAGACGTGGAAGCGGTATCCCGCTGAGGGGAGAGCTTCAGAGCATACCGATGGATAATCTGCGTCCGTTGTACCAGATGTATTCAGAGCATCCCGTTGTTCTGGTGAAAGACTACGAAGAATTCTGCGCAGCAAACCCGGGGTTCCATATGCCGGTGGCGAACATTCATAACTTTGTGTCTGGTCAGCTGAAGATGTCTGGACGGCCGATTGGCTTTACCTTTGTCATTAACTGTTCTCATGACACATTCACAACTGCCCGGCTTCTGCTGTCTACCCTGACAAGTTTTTTTGCAATCATGATGCGGAACCGCGATACGATGAAACGAATTGAAGAACAGAGTGTACGCGATCCGCTGACCGGCGCGCTCAACCGGCGAGGACTGAAGCAGTATCTGGAAAACTGGAAGGGCGATGGCACTCTGTCTCTGATATCCGGAGACATCAACGGCCTTAAGACAGTGAATGATACAATGGGTCATCATGAAGGAGACATTTTGATCTGTTCTGCGGCCAATGTCATGATGCGTCATGCGGATCGCGACCATGTGTTCAGAACAGGAGGCGATGAATTTCTGCTGATTGCCGAGAACATTTCTGAAGTGGAAACACAAGATCTGATCGCAAGAATCAAAAACGAAGGGAGGAGCGACGGTCTGAGTCTCGCACTTGGATATACCATTAATGTCGGCGCCGTAGGAAACATCGATCAGCTTCTTACAGAGGCTGACCGCCGCATGTACGAGGACAAGGGGAAGACGTACAGGAGACGTTGGGATGATCCGAAACCTGGCAAATAATATGGCGTTCGTGATCTGCGCTGCTCAGGACGGAGAAAAGAAGTACGGAAAAACGGAAATCCGTCAGGAAGTCTTTACCAACTTGATTCGCTGATAGAAGACAGCATAAGTGCAGCTGTATGAAATGGGAGGAACAAATATGGAACAGAAAAAATTGATTAACGGAATGCACCACGCGGCACTCCGCTGCTGCGGACTGAAAGAGATGGAACGGGCGATTGCGTTCTACTCTGATGTACTGGGGCTTTCCGTTCTCCGCCGCTGGGGAGAGGGAAGCGGGAGCGGTTGTATGATCAATACAGGAGACCGACCGATAGAAATGTTTGCCGATGCAGAACCGGGAAGAAAAGCCGGCACCGTCGATCATATTGCGCTTTCGACGGATGATGTCGATGCAGTCGTACAGAAGGTCCGTGAAGCCGGATTTCCGGTTATTGTTGAGCCGAAAGATATCGATATCGCCTGTCAGCCGCCGCTTCGCGCGCGGATCGCGTTTATTGAGGGTGCGGCAGGTGAGAGCATTGAAATTTTTGATGAGAAATAAAAAGACAGGGGGCTTCTTCGCCGAAAGGTGAATACCAGATGACACTTCTGTACATATTGACGTTTTTCTATGTGTGTGGTAAAGTGGTAAATATAGAAAATGGTCTATATGAGGAGAATGGCATGGAGAAGATTTATCAAGATACGGCAAAAATGCTGAAGGCAATCGCGGAGCCCAAACGGCTCAGAATCATTGATATGCTCTCATGCGGGGAACTGTGCGCCTGTGAGATTCTGGAAGCATTCCACATTACGCAGCCGACGTTGTCACACGACATGAAAGTCCTGGTTGACGCAGGGCTGGTTATTGACCGGCGTGAGGGGAAGAACACGTATTATTCGCTGAATCAGGGAACGGCAGAGAATCTGCTGGACACCCTGCATCAGGTGTTTACAGTAAAACCGGACTGTATCTGCCGCAGAACGGCTGCAGGCGGCTGTGGAGAAGATTGCTGCGAGAATTCTGTAAGCACGGGGGAGAGTGAAGTTACGGCCTGCAAAAACGATATCGATGATTGTGAATGCGGTTAATATGTCTGAATGAACACAGGGGGCTGTACTGGTGAATCAGTGGGGGTGCGGTAAGTTGTCCGCATTGGTTCGCCTTACATATAGAATAATTTAAATAATTGAATCTAAATGTTGCTTTGGATAAAATTCCGGAGCTTAATGCTTGATGCAGCAAACGTACAAGAAAAGAGGTATAATATGGGGAAGAGAAATCGAATGAAGAACAATAAAGCGGGAATCAGTTTTTTTCAGCGATACTTATCGGTCTGGGTGCTGATTTGCATGGGCGCGGGAATATTGATCGGACATTTTCTACCGGTCGTGCCGGCTGCGCTTTCGCATCTGCAGGTTGCCGGTATTTCCATTCCAATTGCGGTGCTGATCTGGGTTATGATCTATCCGATGATGCTGAAAGTTGATTTTCAGAGCATCCGGGAGGTCGGGAAGAATCCGAAAGGGCTGGTGGTAACCTGGATAGTTAACTGGCTGATTAAACCGTTTTCTATGTATGCCATTGCATATTTCTTTCTGTTTGTAGTATTCCGACCGGTTATCGCGCCTCATCTGGCTTCTCAGTACCTTGCCGGAGCCGTACTTCTCGGGGCTGCGCCGTGCACGGCGATGGTTTTTGTCTGGAGTACGCTGACAAAAGGCAATCCGGCATATACAGTTGTACAGGTGGCCACGAATGACTTGATTATTCTGGCGGCGTTCGTTCCAATCGTGAAGTTCCTGCTCGGTGTATCGCATGTGCAGGTTCCGTACAGCACACTGTTCCTGAGCGTATTCCTATTCGTGGTGATTCCACTTGCGGGAGGAGTGCTGACGCGTGTCGGAGTGGTCCGCAGAAGAGGGAACTCATATTTTGAGGATATATTTATCCATAAGTTTGATCATGCGACAACAGCGGGACTCTTGCTTACGCTGGTGCTGATCTTTTCCTCGCAAACAAAAGTTATTCTCTCCAACCCGCTGCACATCGTGCTGATTGCAGTTCCGTTGATCATACAGACGTTCCTGATTTTCTTCCTGGCGTTCGGAGTCTGCAGGCTGATCCATCTGCCGTTTGATATTGCAGCGCCGGCGGGAATGATTGGCGCGTCCAACTTTTTTGAGTTGTCCGTGGCGGTTGCCATTGCGCTGTTCGGGACATCCAGTCCAGCGGCGCTTGCGGCTACTGTCGGGGTCCTGACCGAGGTTCCGGTTATGCTGACACTTGTGAAGATAGCTAATCATTCGAAAGGAGCTTTTGATGCGTAAGAAGATTGTTGCGTTTATCTGTGTGCATAATTCATGCCGGAGCCAGATTGCAGAGGCGTTGGGGAAACACCTTGCCAGTGATGTTTTTGTCAGCTGCTCTGCAGGATCAGAAACGAAACCCCGGATCAATCCGGACGCCGTCCGCCTGATGAAAGAACTGTACGGGATTGATATGGAAAAGGACCAGTACAGCAAGACGTTCGACCGGATTCCTGAACCGGATATCGCGATTTCCATGGGCTGTGATGTCGGATGCCCGTACATCGGCAGAGAGTTCGATGAGAATTGGAACTTGGACGATCCTACAGGGAAGAGCGACGAGGCGTTCATCACTATTATCCGGGAAATCGGGAAGCGGGTGCTTCAGCTGAAACAGCAGCTTGCTGAATAATTGCAGGCATTGCTTTTTCGGACAAAAGGTGAACGTTTAAATGCGGTAAAACAAGAAATAAATTAACAGAGTGTAGAAGATAACTAATTGAACAGAAATATTTACAGGGGATCGTGTGTGATGGGCCTGTTTTAGGGTATAGTAATATTACTGAGACAGGGTCCATCACTGTTATATACACATAGAAAATTATGAATATTGCGATGATTATGATCGCATAAAGGAGATGACATGATAAGCTTAGGAGGAAAAGATGGGTAGAATTATTAAAATCGAAAACGGAATAATCACTGTAGGCATGGAGGACGGAAGTTTTCGGGAGATTCCTGAAGATGCAGTTAACTATGCAGATCCGAAAATCGGAGATCGGTTGAAAATATATATGAACGGAGATCAGGTGATCGCCGCAAAGGAGGAGCAGGGTACGGATCCTGGTAAAAAACCGGGAAAAGTAAAATGGATCGTCGCTGCGGTGATTCTGGCGCTTGCAATTGCTCTGGTCTGGGGCGCGGTTGAGCTGCATGAGGAAAGAATGGAACGCAAGTCCGCGGCCTCTTACACTCTGCATTCTGAGGATAGTGATGAAACCGATGCAGATGATGCGCAGACGTCTTCTGATCAGAAGACAGAACAAACGTCAGCGATTACCGCGGACACAAAGGCAAATGCGGTGCTGTATAATAATCACAAGGTGAAGATCCAGTTTATCAGCGCGAAGACCGGCAGCGATGAGGACGGTAAGGAATATCGCGTCATTCTGCAGGTAAAAAACAGCCGTTCAGAGCGAATCGAGCTGGATGAGGGACGATTCTACGCAGATAAAACGCGAGTGGATGTCGATGACGAAGGAGCGGATGAGGTTGCCGCCGGTGCGACGGGAACCTGGGTTCTGACTGTAGATGAAGAGGATCTGAAGGAGCGAGGCGTTGACAACTTCCGTAAACTGTCCGGCACGGTGTACGTCAGGAAAGCGGGCCATGACCACGCAACTGCGGGGAAGGCCATCGCAGCGGTGAAATTAAATGTCGACTCAGCCATTTGGAAATAGCGGTCGAGCACCACGCTGTCGATGGAAAATGCATATGCGGAGAAAAGTGCTGAATCTGGCTTATGCAGAAAGCATTAGCGATTCCTGTGACGGATTTGGAAGAGCTCCAGCAAGCAGCAGGAATAATATGGATTGTACTATTTCAGTTCGATTCAGTCAGATTACGGTATGGAACAACAGCCGGCATGGATGAGAATCTGTGCCGGCTGCCTTACGAAGAGAATGTAAAGAAAAGCATATATTACCACTTCCGCACTTTCCGATGCCATCTCTAAAGAGCTGAAAAGGGAGCATGAAATTCGTCGGTTCTACAATTATCTACGCATACCTTCAGGCAGTAGGGGTGATTTTTTCTCACGAACCGGACTGTTTTATGGCGGATGTTCCTGAATCCATAATCTGAAAGACTGTAAGATATATAGACCCGGTCTCCGAGAGAGTACCTTCTCTACGATGCGTAGGCTGCGGAAGGGAACTGTGAGGCCCTTTTATTTCTCATGCACCGTCAGTTCCAGCACGTCCGGGCGGCTGTAATGTCCGCATGGATCGTGTTCCATGCGACTGGCCGGGACTTTCTGCATATCCAGATCGGCATAGAGGATCTCTTCCCGGTCCCAGACCACGTCCGTCACCGCATGTCCGAACGGATCGATGACGCAGCTTCCGCCGCGGCAGACGATCTTAGGAAGGGCCGCGATTTCTTCCGCTGCATACAGGTTATCGGGGTAATCCGTTTTTCGGATCAGCATATCCGCATTGATAAAGTAGCATTTTCCTTCAATCGCGATATGCCGGATAGTGTCCTGCCATTCCGGATTGTCGTTGGTGTTCGGAGAAATGTACAGGGAAATACCTTTCTGGTAGAGCGCCGTTCTGGCCAGCGGCATGTAGCTTTCCCAGCAGATCAGATTGCCCATAGGTCCCCACGGCGTGTCCATAACTGGAAAATAGTCTCGGTCCGCGTCGCCCCAGACCACGCGTTCGCTTCCCGTTGGCTTGAGTTTCCGGTGGTTCATAACGTTTCCATCCGGGTTGATCATTAGATTAGAGTTATACAGGGTGCCGGTGACGGCATCGCGTTCGGAATAGCCGATGCTTAAGAAAACACCGAGTGATTTTGCCGCGTCAGCAAGCTGGCGGACTTCCGGGCCGTCTAGGGTGAGAGACTGGTCGTAATAGCGTTTCCAGTCTTTGCGGCCGTCTTCCTGTCTGCATCCGACCCGGAACCCGAACGTCATTCCGAACGGATAGCCGGGAATAAACAGCTCTGGGAATACGATGAGTTCCGCGCCGTTCTCTGCCGCCTCATGCAGTAGGCGCAGCGCTTTCTGAAGACTCTCTTCTTTATTGAATAAGACCGGGGAGGCCTGTATAACAGCGAGTTTGCAGGTGTCTTGTAATGTTTTCATAGTAACTAATTTTTCTCCTTGCTGCTGTTGATTTTGTCGGGGGATCAGCGGATCACCGGAGTATAGGTCTTTCCCATGGACCAGGCCATATCCCAGAACTGATATTCGTAGTAGCTGCAATCCAAGAGGATCTGGTCGAGTTTCCGGAGCCGATCCCGCGAACAAACGGATGATCAAAATAAGTTTTCCAGATGGGCATCGCCTTCTGTTAGAAGCGTTCACTTGGTTTCATTTCAGAATCTCCTTTCACTTATATGCATGATTTCATTGTATCATAGAATTCAATCTGGCAAAAAGAAAAAGGATGATGTGTAAGACAAGGCTGCCGCTGCCGTTCGGCGGAATCGCAGCTGAACCAGATCCGAAGGAAAAGGAGGATATCAGTAAGAGAGTGGTGTTTGCGGTGTTATAGGTGTAAACCCCGGTTCCAGGCACCGGCTGCGTACAGTTCAAGAAAACTTGGAGATCTGTCAAGAAAAACTCCCGCTACCTCTTGACACCATCATACTAATATTCATTTCTTGACATTAAATTGCGCGCAATGTATAATGACCTTTGGTTTCTGAATCAGATACTTTGTCAGGAGCCTTAGTCCATGCATTCAGGTATGGACATTTTTTCATCATGTGAGGAGCCATGGAGCGATTCCGGAGAGTTCGGAAAGGAAGCTGAAAATGGATAATGAACGGCGGGAAAAAGTAATCGTAAAAACGAGTGTCATAGGCATACTGGCCAATGTATTTCTGGCTGGTTTTAAGGCGGCGGTAGGACTGGCATCGAATTCCATTGCGGTTATCCTGGATGCGGTGAATAATCTTTCTGATGCGCTGTCATCAATTATTACAATCGTGGGAACTAAACTCTCTTCCCGGCTTCCGGATAAGAAGCATCCTCTGGGATATGGAAGAATTGAATATTTAAGCGCCATGATTGTTTCCGGCCTTGTTCTTTATGCCGGCATCACTTCCGCAGTAGAATCCGTAAAAAAGATCATTCATCCGGTGAAAGCCAGCTACAGCGTGACGGCATTGGTAATCATTGCCGTTGCGGTACTGGTAAAGATGATTCTCGGCCGCTATGTCAAAGCGCAGGGAAATAAGGTGAATTCCGGTGCGCTGATCGCTTCCGGTTCAGACGCAGCGTTTGATGCCGTGCTTTCACTGTCTGTTCTGGCATCGGCATTGATTTACAAATTTACGGGAATTTCCCTGGAAGCTTACGTTGGTGCCGTGATTTCCATCGTGATCATTAAATCCGGAATTGAAATGATGATGGAAACTCTGAATGAAATCATTGGAACTCGTGCAGATAAGTCTATGACAGATAGAGTAAAGGCGGTCCTGAATGCTGAGCCGCAGGTCAGAGGTGCATACGATCTGATATTATATAACTATGGTCCGGATAAGAATCTGGCTTCCATACATCTGGAACTTCCGGATACCATGACCGTAGCTCAGGTTGACGCAATTACCCGGAAACTGGAGGCTAAGGTCTATAAAGAAACGGGCGTAATTCTCGCCGGTGTCGGTGTCTATTCCTATAACACCAGAGGCGGAAAGGCAGCGGACATGGAACATGATATCCGCTGTACAGTTATGGCACACGACTGGGTCGTGCAGTTCCATGGTTTCTACCTCGATGACGAGGAGAAGAAAATCCGCTTCGATGCGGTCCTGAATTTTGATATCGACCGGAATGAGGGCCTGAAAATTCTCTACCAGGAAATATCAGAGAAGTATCCGGAGTATTCCATTACGATCACACCGGATATCGATGCGGCAGTGACCGTGTAAAGGACAACTGGGCATTTGAAACAGTCTATACAGAAAGAGTAACTCCTGTGAACATCCATTCAGCTGGATGAACACAGGAGTTTTTATCTTGCCGGGGTTATTTTGTCTGAGATGGAGCGTGCGCTGGAGGGAAAATGCATTTCAGCAAAATTACAGGACCTTTACAGATATTTTTCTTGTATTCATGAAAATCCGTAACATTTGTGACAGAAATATCTGTAAGTACATTGCTATAATGATAACAATCAGTGAGCAAGTGAACGGTATTTCTATGTTACGGTAAATATACCGGGAGGATTTTCAATGGGCTATGTATTAACCAGGGAGGGCTTCGACCAGGCGTTGGAGGCTCTGCGAGGAAAGTACCGGATTTTTGCGCCGGTCAGAAAAGTCGGAGAAGGCAGATTCGCTGATACCGATGTTGTCCGTTATGATTATGTGGACCGGCTGGAGGACATGGAACTGGATGTCCGGTCGGATTATTCCTTTAAAGATGTCCTGATCCCGCTTTCTGAAACGATGTTTTTCTTTACAGAGGATCAGATCAGGGAGTCAGAGTATGACGCGGCTCCAGTCATTGTACTGCTGAGAAGCTGCGACATCCACGCCGTAAAGAGACTGGACCAGATGTATCTGGACAATGGACCGGATAAGGATTATTTCTACGAACGCCTTAGAGAGCGTGTAAAGTTCGCGCTGATCGGATGCGGAAAGGCTTGTGAGAACAGCTTCTGTGTGGACATGGGAGCTAATAAGACAGAAGACTATGTATTCTCGATGGATGTGATCGGGGACAAAGTTTACACAGACGTAAAAGAGCAAGAGTTAGAGTCTGCTTTCCGTGATCACGCGGATAGCCAGAAAGAAGTAACTCCTCAGTTCGTAACAGAAACTGAATATCATGTTGAACGGCCGGAAGAGGTTCCGCTGAGCATTTTCCACGATGAGATGTGGGATGAGTACAGCAAGCGCTGCATCAACTGCGGACGCTGCAATTTCGTGTGTCCTACCTGCACCTGCTTTACGATTCAGGATCTGTTTTATACAGATAACGGAAAGGTCGGAGAGCGCAGAAGAGTCAATGCGTCCTGCATGGTAGACGGATACACGGATGTTGCCGGAGGCCTGCAGTTCAGAAAGGCCAACGGAGAAAGAATGAGATTTAAGGTTCTTCATAAGGTCTATGATTTCAGAAAGCGTTTCGGCTATGACATGTGCGTGGGATGCGGACGCTGCGACAGCGTATGTCCGGAGTACATCTCCTTTGCAAATTGTATTAATAAGCTGAACAAGCGTGTAAAAGAACTGGAGGTGGAATAAATGCCGGGCAAGAATGAATATACACCGATTTCCTCGAAGATTCAGGACATCATCAAGCATACTCCTGAGGAGTGGACCTTCCGCTTCACTTATGTCGGACCGGTCAAGCCGGGTCAGTTTTTCCAGGTTTCGATTCCGAAGGTTGGAGAGTCACCGATTTCCGTCAGCGGAATTGGCGATGATTTTGTCGATCTGACGATCCGAAGAGTTGGAAAGGTAACAGACTATCTGTTTGATAACTATAAAGCAGGAGATTCACTCTTTATCAGAGGACCTTACGGAAACGGTTTTGATGTAGAGGATTACGCAAAGGGTGAAATGATCATCGTTGCTGGAGGAACCGCTGTTTCCCCGGTCAGAGGCGTTGTACAGTATCTCTGCAAGACCGATCACCCGGAGGATACCCATTTCATCGCCGGCTTCAAGAATCCGGGCGAGATCATGTTTAAGAAGGACTTTGAAGAGTGGAAGGATATCATTGACCTTACACTGACCGTAGACGGTGCGCCGGAAGGATATGAAGGCAATGTCGGAATGGTAACAAAATACATTCCGGATGTCCCGATCCGCGACATCGATTCCTGCAAAGCGATCGTTGTCGGACCGCCGCCGATGATTAAGTTTTCTATTATCGAACTCGTAAAACTCGGATTAAAAGAAGACAATGTTTGGATTTCTGATTCCAGAAGAATGTGCTGCGGCATGGGAAAGTGCGGACACTGCAGAATCAACGATAAGTATGTCTGCATCGACGGACCAGTATTCCGCTACACTGAGCATAAGACTCTTGTCGACTAATTGGAAAGGCGGTGAATTCATTGGATACCAATACTAGAGATTTCAATATGAAGCAGCTGAAGAAGAATGCCTACCGCTATTCTAAGGTCAGAGGCGAGACGGCATCCCGTGTCCGCTGTCCTGGCGGAGAGATCGACGTAGAATCCCTTCAGCGTGTCGTAGATATTGCAAAGAAATACGGTCAGGGAATGGTCAACCTTACCAACCGTCAGGGCTTCGAAATCCCGGGAATTTCTCTGGAAGATGTCGATGAAGTGAACAAGGCATTGCAGCAAATCATTGAAAACAGCGGTGTTAATCAGGAAGAGTATGAGGGCGGATATCCGGCTTCAGGAACCAGAAATGTCGTTGCCTGCCCGGGTAAGAAACTCTGCCCGTTCGGATGCTACGATACCAAGGCATTCGCACAGGAAATCGATAAGGCAATTTTCCCGAATGATCACCATGTAAAGATTGCGTTTACTGGATGCTCCAATGACTGTGCCCATGTCCGTCTGAACGACTTCGGCATCATGGGTCAGACGGAACCGCAGTACAACAGGGACCGCTGCGTCGGATGCGAGCAGTGTGTGAAATACTGCAAGAAACGTTCTGTCGGCGCTCTGAAGGTTGTCAATGGAAAGATCGAGCGTGATACGAATAAATGCATCGGCTGCGGCGTCTGCATTAATTACTGCCCGACCAGAGCCTGGACCAGAAGCAAGGAAGAATATTTCCGCGTCGTTCTGCTGGGCCGTACCGGAAAGAAGAATCCGCGTCTTGCAGAAGACTTCATGAAGTGGGCAGACCACGATACGGTTAAGAAGATCATTGTAAATGTTTATGATTACCTTGATAAATATCTGGACAGAGATGCTGTAGAGAGCAAGGAGCATATCGGCTACATTGTTGACCGTACAGGTTTTGAGGAGTTCCTGAAGTACATCATGAGAGATGTTACACCAAATCCGAAGTGCGAGATTCAGGGACGTCTGTATTGGGGCGGAAAGCGCTACGACCAGACCAATGAGCTGCGTCACTCCATGTTCCGTTTCTCAGAAAGAGAAGAGTAGGTTATTTAAGAGGTTTTCCGGGCTCGTCGTATGTGGCCGGAACAGCCCATTCAAGTTAACAGGCGTATATGTGTTTAATCACCTGGTTTCTGGTGCATGAAATCAGAAATGCGGTTAAGCATTTATATTTTTTCAGGCAGACGGACGGCCCCCCTTGCTCGTCTGCCTTTTGTCTATGGGAAGGTTATATGAAGAAAGTTCTGGCAAAATTGCATCGTGAAGCTGCGGAAAAGCTTACATCTTGTACACTCTTCCGGGAAATGACTCCGGATGATATCTGGAATTGTTTCAACTGCAGCGGGGCGGAAATCGTGACCTATGAGAAGGGAGAATTTATTTTCTCGGAAAATGAGACGCCGCAGAAAATGTTCCTGCTTGTGAGCGGTTCTGTCTTTCTCGGAAGAGACAGTTCAGGCGGGAGGCGAGAGATTATCGCGTCATTTTCAAATTCCGGTGATATACTAGGAGCGGAAGATCTGTTCCTGCGGGAACCGGAGTATTCCTGTTATGCGCAGGCGGTACGGAAATCGAAGCTGATTCAGCTGCCGGGGGACTTTCTGATGCATACCTGTGTGAATGCGTGCAGTTATCACTCTAAATTGATTTCGAATATGCTATATGTGTTCGCATGGAAAACCAAGCAGCAGGATGAACGGCTGGAGATTATGAGCGGGGGATCCATCCGTCAGAAAATCGCGAAGATGCTGGTGATCTGGACGCATGGAAGCGCTGAGACTCCGGTAGCGATGAACCGCGAGAGAATGGCAGAGTACCTCAATATCGCCAGGCCGTCGCTTTCCCGCGAGCTGATGAAAATGAGAGATGACGGTCTGATCAAGCTTAAAGATAAACGGATTTATATCGCAGACAGCGAGGCGCTGAAAAAACTGATTTAGGAAACTCCGGCACTGTCCAGAAATTACTTTCCGGACAGTGCCGGAGTTTCCTGATAACAGTCCGAGGAGGTAAATGGTGAACAGTTTAGATGAAATCGTAGAGAAATTAAAGGAAGATGAACGGAATCAGTCCTATACAGAGAGGGGAATCTCCCCGATATTCCAGATCAGCCCCAAGGCCCGCATCCTGATTATCGGCCAGGCGCCGGGGAAAAAGGTTGAGGAGACAGGAATTCCATTTAATGATAAATCCGGCGAACGTCTGATGGACTGGATGGGAATCAGCCGGGATGTATTCTATTCCGAGAAAGTCGCCATCATGCCAATGGATTTCTATTATCCGGGAAAAGCCAAAACCGGCGACCTGCCGCCGCGTCCCTTCATCGCAAAAGAGTATCATAAGGCGCTGCGCAGTGAAATGCCGGAAATCGGCCTGACCATTCTGAGCGGCGGCTATTCCACACACTACTATCTGAAAAGAAGAGAGCAGAAAAACCTGACGGAAACTGTAAAAGCTTTTCGCGATTACCTTCCGGAATATTTCCCGATCGTTCACCCGAGCCCGCTGAATAATATCTGGCTGAAGAAAAATCCCTGGTTCGAGGAAGACGTAGTACCGGAGCTCAGAAAGAGGGTCAAGGCTGTGCTGGAGAAAGGAATATATTAATTTATGAAACTAATGATTGCCTCAGATATACATGGATCCGCGTATTACTGCAGAATGCTGATGGAAGCATTTAAAGAGGAAGGGGCAGACCGGCTTCTTTTACTTGGCGACATTCTCTATCACGGTCCGCGCAACGATTTCCCGAAGGACTACGCACCGAAAGAAGTATTTGCGATGCTGAATGAGCAGAAATCAAAGATATTCGCTGTCCGCGGAAACTGCGACACGGAAGTGGATCAGATGGTGCTGGTATTTCCGATCATGGCAGAATATGCAGTATTTACAGCCGGCAGTCATCTGATTTATGCATCTCACGGCCATCATTATAATCAGCATAACCCGCTGCCATTTCAGAAAGGGGACATCATGCTCTGCGGGCATACCCATGTTCCGGCCTGGGAAGATTTTGGACAGCAGAATATGTATCTGAATCCGGGATCTGTTTCCATTCCCAAGGACGGCAGCCCGAACAGCTATATGACGCTGGAAAATGAGACCTTTATCTGGAAAAACCTGGAGAACGGTGAAGAGTATCATCTGCTGGAGCTGGACAATTAGTCAATGCACGGAATGCTGGCTGAGCAGCGTCCGGACATCTGTACCGATTTAAGGATTTGCTGTCGGAGCCGCTGATATTTCAATCAGGACAACATTCCGCAGAAAGATGAAAAGAAGCGGCGATAATCGATTCAGAATGGAGATAAGAAATAATGACAGAAACAACAGAACGCATTCTACAGATGATTCAGCAGAGTCCGACGGCTTTTCATGCCGTTGAAACCGTAAGGAACGAGCTGAAAGAGCGGGGCTTTATCCGTCTGCAGGAAACTCGTCCGTGGGCCCTGCAGCCCGGCGGCCGCTACTATGTCATCCGGAATCATTCTTCGGTAATTTCTTTCCGGATGCCGGAGAAAAAGCCGCGCAGTTTCCGCGTTACCGCAAGTCACAGCGACTCGCCATGCTTCAAGCTGAAGGCGGATCCTGAGATGCAGGCATCCGGCGCCTACATTAAGCTGAACGTGGAGCGCTATGGGGGCATGATTATCCGGAGCTGGCTCGACCGGCCCCTTTCCCTTGCCGGGCGGATTTTTGTCCGGGAAGATGGCGGCCTCCGCGAAAAGCTGGTGAATATCGACCGCGACCTTCTGATGATTCCTTCCCTTGCGATTCACATGGACCGGAAGGTGAACCAGGGACAGGCGCTGAACCTGCAGACCGACATGCTTCCTGTAATTTCCGCATTTGGGGAGAAAGGCCGTGAAGATGAAGCGGCGGAAGGAAAGGTAAAGGCGCTTCTGGCAGAAGAAGCCGGCCTTCCGGCAGAAGACATCCTTGGCGGGGATATTTTTGTCTATAACAGGATGAAGCCGATCGTCTGGGGCGAGCATCAGGAATTCATCTCCTCGGGACGGCTGGATGACCTGGAGTGTTGTTTCACGACGCTGCTGGGATTCACGGACGCCGCGGAGAAGGACCTGGAGGACGTGGTCCGCATGCACTCCGTATTCGACAATGAAGAAGTCGGAAGCGGAACGGCCCAGGGCGCGGACTCGACCTTCCTGCAGGATGTCATGACAAGAATCGCAGAAGCCTGCGGATGCTCCCGCGACGAGTTCCTGGCTGCCGCGGCCGCCAGTCTCATGCTGTCTTGCGACAATGCCCACGCCGTCCACCCGAACCACGCAGAAAAGGCGGATCCGGTGAACCGTCCCCGCATGAATCACGGCATTGTACTGAAGTATGACGCCAGCCAGAAATATACCACCGACGGATTTTCCGGTGCTTACGTGAAACTCCTCTGCGAACAGCAGGGCATTCCGGTGCAGGTCTTCACTAACCGCTCCGACATGCCGGGCGGGTCCACACTGGGAAACATTTCTCAGGCACACGTTTCCATGCGCACTGCGGATATCGGCCTTCCGCAGCTGGCCATGCACTCCGCTTATGAAACTGCAGGCGCCCGGGACCCGGAATATCTACGCCGCCTCGCATCCGCATTTTTTATCGCCCGGCCGCTTGATTTCTCAGAGGTTGATGCATGAATACGGACAAAAAAGAAAAGGCAAGGGAATTAACGCCTGCCGAAAAACGCCGGATGGATCACTTTCGTGAAATCAGTAATAAGCTGCAGAATGAGGGTTATCAGCAGTATGAACTGACCATCAGCATGGTGCGTTCCTGCCAGTTGAAAATAAATGTTTCTCGAGATGTTCAGGATTCCGTGGTTATTACCACGGAATCTTTCTTTCTTATTGGGTATAGTAATTACCGTAAGAGATGAAAAGACGCAGGGCGGAGGATCCGCCGGCAGACAAATAGAAACCGCAAGAAAGGAAGAGTACGATGAGCAGAATTTTAGATTTAAAGAAAAGTGTTTATGAACTGGTAACGGAATATCCGGAGCTGGCTGAACTTATGGCGGCCCTCGGCTTCACGGAGATCACGAAGAAGGCGGCGCTGAATACGGTGGGCCGGATGATGACGATTCCGAAGGGAGCAGAGATCAAGGATATTGATTTTCATTATGTTGTTTCGGTTCTGCAGAAAGCGGGATTTACTCTGGTGGGCCTTCCGGAGGGCTTCAGACCCTATCCTCATCAGGACAGTGACGATATTTCACAGGCTCCCGCTCAGAAAAGCAGCGGAACGGCGGATTCCGGCGTTACAGAGCGTGAAGCAAAGCTGGCCGGTTACGTAAAAAGACTCAGCGAAGGCGAAGACCTGGAGAAGGTAAGGGAAGATTTCGTAAAGAACTTTAAGGACGTCGATGCGGCTGAAATCGCAAAGGCCGAGCAGACACTGATTTCCTCCGGTGTTCCGGTCACGGATGTCCAGAGACTCTGCGACGTGCATTCCGCGCTCTTCCACGGCGCAACCAGAACCGAGCAGATCGCCAATGCGGAGAAAGCCGTGCAGGCGTCCCTTCAGGGCCAGAATAAAAAACCGGCGCCGCTGCACCGTCAGGACGGCGCCGATGAGAAATACCACAAGCTCTGCGAGACGGAAGGCCATCCGCTGCAGATTCTGAGACTGGAAAACGACGCCATCAGCAGTCAGCTGAAAAATCTGCGTGCCGCGATGAAATCCGGCGAGGACGTGCCGGCTCAGCTTGACCGCACCCGCCAGATTGCGCTGCATTACGCGAAGAAGGGCGATCTTCTGTATCCGCTTCTGAAGAATAAATATGAGTTCTCCGGCCCGTCCGATGTCATGTGGAGTGTGGACGATGAAATCCGTGACGATCTGAAAGTCCTGGCAGAAGACCTTCAGCGCGATTCTTCCATGATCCGCGACAAGGCCTGGAATTCCCGCATGGATGCTGTTCTGACCCGCGCAGAAGAGATGGTCTATAAAGAAGAAAACATTCTGTTCCCGCTCTGCGCCAAGTTATTCTCTGAGGAAGAGTGGAAGCAGATCGCAAGAGACCACCAAGATTACGAGCTCTGCCTGATCAATGAAGCACCGGTCTGGCAAGAGGCTGTCAGCGAAGATAAGGTGCTGACCGCCGCATCCTATAACGGTCAGAAGACAGGCGAGGAGCTGGCTGCGGCTAAGGGTGCAGAGGCGAAAGGCTCAGATCAGGAAATCGTTTTCGGTTCCGGTCACATGAACAGGGATCAGCTTGAAGCCATGCTGAATACGATCCCGATGGAAATTACCTTTATCGATGATCAGAACATCAATCGCTACTTCAACGATAACGGCGAGCCAAAGCTGTTCAAGCGTCCGCTGATGGCTCTGGACCGCGAGGTTTTCTCCTGCCATCCGCCAAAAATTGAGCCGATGGTCAGAATGATTCTGCAGGAATTCCGCGACGGTAAGGAAGATTCCGTGGAAGTCTGGAACAGCCGCGCAGGCGAGCCTGTGCTGATCCGCTACATGGCCGTCCGCGATAAAGAAGGAAACTACCTGGGCACGATGGAACTCGTTCAGAGAATGGGCTTCGCCAAAAAACACTTTGATGAAGAGTAAAGTGGAAAATAAAACGGAAGAGTCTGGAAGCCGGTATTCATGCGACAGCATGAATAAATATATGGGAAAAAGTCGGGAAATCTGCTTATAAGAGCCTTTTCCCGGCTTTTTTCTTGTCGTCTATTCCTATTCGTCAGACGACAACAAGATTCACGTCGGCACGTGGAATCATGATAGCGAAGTCTCCAAAAACTTGTAACAAACCGCTTGACAAGCCTTATGTAATAATATACATTACAATTATAAGATATATAAAGCAATAAATCCTGATGGATAATATCCAGCATGAAAAAGCGGTGGAAAAGCAAGGTGGAAAACAGCCGGTGGGATCGGGCAGCGAAAAACAACTGCTGGAAAAGACCGGTGGAGAAGGCTGAAGGCTGCGGCCTGTCTGGAATGGCGCCCGATTGCGCGGAATCCGGACCAGCACCGAAATCAGAAAGGAAGTGCGGTGATGTTTGAAGAGCTTTTTACAGGGGGAAGAACAGTAACAACAGATAAGCGCTCGTACGAGCAGCAGATTGCGCTCTTGAAGGAGCAGCTGGAAAAGGCAGATGCTGTGGTAATCGGCGCAGGAGCGGGCCTTTCCACGTCGGCAGGGTTTACTTACGGAGGAGAGCGGTTTATGAAATATTTCCGGGATTTCCATGAGCGGTATGGAATCCGGGATATGTATTCCGGAGGATTCTATCCATTCGAGCGGCCGGAGATTTTCTGGGCCTGGTGGAGCCGGGCGATTTACTTCAACCGTTATGTGAAGATCCCATCCGACGTGTACGACAACCTGCACAGGCTCGTTCTTGATAAGGATTATTTTGTCCTGACCACCAATGTCGACCACTGCTTCCAGAAAGCCGGATTCGATAAGAAGCGTCTGTTCTACACGCAGGGCGATTACGGCCTGTTCCAGACGGAAGACGGCAGAAACGGAAAGACCTATGATAATCAGGAATGGGTGGAGAAGACCATGGAAGCACAGGGCTTTGTCTGCGGAAGTGACGGATTCTTCCAGCTGCCGGAGGACCAGCCGCTGAAGATGGAAATTCCGACGGAACTGATTCCAAGAAGCCCGGAAGACGGAAGTCCGCTGACCACGAACCTGCGTGTCGACTCCGCTTTTGTTGAGGATGAGGGATGGCACCGTGCGGCAGACCGCTATGAGGATTTCCTCAGAAGACACAGGAACCTGCATGTGCTTTATCTCGAACTCGGGGTTGGCATGAACACGCCGGTGATTATCAAGTTCCCGTTCTGGCAGTATACGATGAAGAACAAGAATGCGTTCTATGCCTGCGTGAATTACGGAGAGGCCGCCTGCAGTGAGGCGATCTCAGACCGCAGCGTCTGCCTGGACGCAGACATCGCCCGGGTGCTCCGCGACCTGCTGGCATAGGATAGGAAAGGAGAGGAGAGGGACATGACACAGACAGAAAGAAGAATCTGGCTGATCCGTGCGCTTCAGCAGGAGATGCCGGAATATTCGGAGGTTGATATTCCAGAAGATGAACAGGGGCAGCGCTGGCTTCTCCGCGGGCTGATGAACGTCCGCATGCCAGGCCCGGCGTCTGATGAATTTCTGAATGTGCAGAACGCCTATCTTCAGCAGCGGACAAAAGAAAAAGGCCAGGTGGATCCGGAGGGGCTGACCCCGTCATCCCTTGATCCCCGGCTTTATATCTGGCAGGGGGACATCACCCGCCTGGCGGCAGACGCGATTACCAATGCCTGCAACAGCAAACTGCTGGGATGTTTTCAGCCGAACCACAACTGCATCGATAACATCGAACATACAATGGCGGGTGTACAGATGCGTCTGGCCTGTTATAATATGATGCGCAGGCAGGGACACGATGAGAGAACCGGAGAGTGCAAGGTCACTTCCGGATATAACCTCCCGGCAAAATATGTTCTGCATACGGTCGGACCGATCGTGCAGGGACCGCTTACAGCAAGACACAGAAGTCAGCTGGCATCCTGCTACCGGTCATGCCTTGAAGCAGCATCCGCTCACGGCTGCAGAAACGCAGCCTTCTGCTGCATTTCTACCGGTGTGTTTATGTTTCCGAAGAAGGAGGCCGCAGAGATTGCGGTAACGACGGTACGGAAATGGCTGGATGACCACCCGGATGCGCCGCTTCAGAAAGTGATCTTCAATGTCTTTAAGGACAGTGACCGGGAAATCTATGAGCATCTGCTTGGATAATTAAAGATATTCCATCTGCAGAAGAAATGGAGGGTTTATGCAGATATCAACCAAATTCACAATCGCAATTCACATTCTGACCGCAATAACCTATTTTTCGGATGATTACGAGATAACCAGTAAATTTCTTGCCGCGAGTGTGGGCAGCAACCCGGTAATTATCCGGAATCTCATGTCTAATCTCAGAGAGGCGGGGATCATCGAAAGCCGTCAGGGAAAGAGCGGCGCCAAAATTACCCGTCCGCTGGATCAGATCACATTCCTGGACATTTACCGCGCAGTGGAAACCGGCAGCCAGAAAGAACTGTTCCACTTTCATGAAAATCCAAATCCGCTGTGTCCGGTTGGCCGGAATATTCATCAGAGCCTGAATCAGACGCTGGAAGAAATTCAGGAGAAATTTGAGACGGAACTCAGCCGGCATACGATCGAGGATGTGTATGATTCAACTGTCGATGCGATCCGGAAAGAAAAAGCTGTGTAGAATGTACAAAAGAGATTTTATTTACATTAATGATAAAGATGATGGATGATTTCGGATTTGGTCATATTTGATCTGACCCAGCGGACGGAAACCATACTGCCGGGTAACTGACCTGTCACATCAGGAGGTGTGACAGGTCAGTTTTTATCGTCTTTACGTCAGACGACGACAAGATTCCCGGGCATCCGCCCGGCGCTTCAGTGCCGGAATGGCTGAACTTTTTATCATTTCCGCCGCAGCGCTTCTTTCACCGCCTGCGTATTCGGCAGAATAATTCCGATCAGAATCAGTGCCATGCCGGCCCACTGAAGCGGGGCAACGGATTCATGGAGAACAAAAAATGCCATGAGCATGGAAACCGGAAGTTCTGAGGATGACAGAATGCTGCCCAGTGCCGGGCCGGTGTGAGGCATTCCGACCGCGTAGAGAAAGGGCGGGAGGGCGATTCCGAGAATGCCGAGGATGACCGTAAGCGGCAGCATCGGAAGATAGTGCATGGGTGCTGCAAGAAATTCCGGCGGATAGCAGATCATGATCAGTATAAATCCGCCGGTGGTCATGATGGTGCTTTTTTCAACCGGCGGGATGCCGACACCCACAGTCCCGCTGAACAGGATCATTGCAGCATAAGAAACGGCGGAGAGCAGGCCCCAGATAATGCCGGCTCCCAGCTGAATCGTTTCGCCAGAATTGATTACACCCGCAGCAAGCAGTGATCCTGCGATCAGGATTGCTACAGCTGCGAGTTTTCTTTTTGACGGCAGTTTCCGGTATAGAATAGTTTCAAACAGGGTGTCAATCCAGATGAACTGAAACAGCAGAACAACAGCAAGGGATGCCGGGACGGTTTCCAGACATTTATAATAAAAGATCGAAGTCAGGGAGGTAGGAATTCCGCAGAGCAGGAGCTGCAGGGCCTGCCTCTTGCTGATTCTCACTTTGTCCGTAAAAAGAAAAGCCAGCCACATGCAGATGATCCCGATAAGGTACTGGCTGCTGATGACAGCCGACTGGGAAAAGCCGCGGCTGTACGCGGTTTTGATGAATGTGGACAGCATGCCGTAACTGCAGCCGCCGGCGAAAACGGCGAAAATATAGCGGATCATAAAAACCTCCTGAAAATGATAATCTGAAAGTATTCTAGCAGATGCCGCCATGCACAGCAAGCGGGAGCAGCCGGGGGCGCCCTGGAAAGCCAATCTGCAGTGACAGCTCGGACAAACAGATGTAATCTGCGAAGGGAGTAAATAATTACCCACTTTTGTGCTGATTTCTGCGCCCACTCAAGTCAGAGTCCGGCGTTTTGTGATAAGTATGTGATGAAATTTACGGAAGTTCGGCAAAAAGTAAAATAATCAAGATTATGACGAACCGGAAAAATACGGGGCCAAGTACAATGAATAAACATAATGTTTATCGTATGAATTTCCATTTGATAAAAACGGCAGTGGTTTACTATGAATACAATTGACGGGAACGCAGCTAATAATTACGATTAAAAAAGCTGGTGATGCGTGTTAAAATATACCCATAACAGTAGAAACAACTGCTGAACCGGAACTGGCCAGTATGGAAAATTCGGCACAGCGGCAGTCAGTGAATATATGTGATGATTAGAATCATGAAAAGAAGGAGAGAACAGCATGCAGAAAATCAGGAACTATAAATGCAATTATTCCAATTCCGTAGGAATCAGTCCGGAAGTAACGGACGGTCTGGATCTGGATTTTCCGGATGCCTACAAGCATCGGGAGACGATGGCGGTCTTGGCGAAAGCAGTCAAAGAACACGATCATGCGGGATTCTGTCTTTTGCCGTTCTGCCGGACGGTGGAAATTGAGGCAATGGGCGCAGCCATTAATTACGGAAATGCGGTAACGGGGCCGCGCGCGGCGGAGCCGATCTGTGATTCCATTGATGATGTCATGAGGCTGCCGGATATCGATTTCTCAAAGGGTAGAATTCATGAAGTGCTGGAGGCCTGCAGAATTCTTACAGATGAGGGTGAGCATGTATGTCTGGAAATTACCGGTCCATGGACGCAGCTGACTTCCATGATGGATGCAGGCAAGGTGTTCAGAGCTGCCCGCAAGCAGAAAGAGGATCTGGTTAAAGCCATGACGAAACTTGAAGATCAGCTGATTAAATATGTAGAAGAAGCGAAAAAATACGGAGTGGAAATCATTACACTTTCCGATTCGGCAGGAGCGGTGGACATTCTGGGGCCGCGCATGACGGCGCAGTCCGCGGAGGATATCCTCTATCCATTTATGAAGAGACTGGAAGAACACATCGACGATTCCCTGATCGTACAAGTCTGCCCAAAGCTGGCTCTTGCCCTGCTGGATACCAGATTTGCGGAGACCCGCGTGCATGATTTCGGCGGTTCCGTGGACTTTCTGGAAGCGATGTTGAAAATGCGTGGAAAGGTAAAGTTTGCCGGCCAGGTCTGCATTAAGAATATCGGCGTTACGATTGCAAATGGACAGTTCCAGGAACTGGTCCTGAAATAGGAAGGAAATGATTCATGAAAAAACCGTCCCTTAACCAGACTATGGTGATCCTGCTTGCTGTGGGAGCCTGCGTCTATGCTCTTCAGATTCTGGTTTTCCATGATCCGCACACGACATTTTTCTATCTGATGCAGGATCTCGCGTTTATGCCGATTACCATCGCCGTTGCAACGCTCATGGTCGGAGAGGTCATGAACCGGAATGAGCATCGCCAGCAGATCGCGAAAACCAGAATGCTGACCAGTTCGTTCTTTACGGAAATGGGAGAAAAGCTGATGCTGATCCTGCTGCAGTCCATGTCGAAGGGCTGCAGTCTGACGGAGTTTACCAGCACAACAATGGAGTGTGACGCCGATGTCAGACGTCTGCAGGAACACATCAAACAGATCGATTTTTCCGTGAATATTACGGAAGATGCCTATAATCAGTGCAGGGAGCTGATCCTGAGCCACCAGACCCCGCTTCTGGTTCTGGCATCCAATCCGATGCTGATGGAACACGAGCAGTTTACCGACCTGCTCTGGGGAATTTTCCATCTGATCGATGAATTCAGACTCCGGGGCGAGTGGAAAGATATTCCGGCTGAAGCCAGAGGCCATCTGGAAGATGATTTTTCCCAGGTTCTCCAGAGTCTTATGGTGAACTGGGTAAGCAACGCGCGCTATCTGCGCACAACTTATCCGAACTATTATGCTGCGGCAAGAGATTCTTACCGCCATATGGATGAAGAGCGGGAGCAGGAGAAAGGAGACCATAATGCCCAGACGACCGAAAATTAAAATTACCGTTACCGACCACAGGGGAAAGCTGGGCTGCCACCGCGGTCACCACGTCGGAGAAGTGTTCGATTTTGATGAAGACCGCGGAAAGATCTGCCCGATGGCGATGCACTGCGCATTCCCCTACATCGACATTCTCCGCTATGGCGGAAACATCCCGGGTCAGCCAGAGGGAACAGCGGAATTCTGCTGCTCCGATGCCGACACAATTATGGTTTTTAAAGCAGAAATCACAGAGAAGTAAATTTTCAGGGGCCGCGGCATGGGAAATTTCCCGTGTTTCGGCCTCTTGCCGTTTTGCCTTTGTCCCCCGGTTGTGTATAATGAAGGCATGGAGGAGATGAGAACATGATGAATCATCATAGAGGCGCACGCGCAGTGGCGATTCTGCTGACCCTGTCGTCGGCGCTGTTTATGTCGGCCCCGGCCTATGCGGCAGATACAGCGGCAAAAAGTACCGGTGCGGCGGTGAAAATCAGCAGAAGCGTGTTCAAAACTACGAAAACGACAAAGAAAACGAGTAAGAAATCGACAAAGAAGACCTCAAAAAAGACGAAAAATAAGAAACCGGCAAAGAAAAAGGCAAGAAAACAAACCGGAAAGACGAATAAGGCTGTAAAGAAGAGTACGGGAAACGGACTGAAGGATTACAATGGTAAATATTACACGGGTGATTCCGACGGGTTTGTCTGCATCGGAAAATCCATGTATGCGCAGTTTTCCAGCATTGATCATTCACTGGCCAGCGGGACATACGATGTCCGGAAGCTCCGCCTGACGCGCTGGAAGTGGATCGATGGAAAGCTTACTCTTCTGGATGACACAAAAAAAGTTCCCGCGTTTTCCAATCTCAGATTCCGCCATCCGAATGACCTGACAACGGATGGAAAGAATCTGTATATCGCGGACGTATCCAAACGGATCTGGAAAGTAAATGCAAAGAAAGTGTTCTACGGCGCAATTCCTAAGGAAATTGACATGAATACACCGGATAAGATGCGGATCAGCAGCATTAGCTATGATAAATCCAGCAAAACCTTCCTGATCTGCAAAACCGCGGATAAGAGCGACACAATCCAGAAACAGCCGGACGGAGATGCCATCGACTTGGGAGATTTCACCTATTATGTCTGCAAGGAACAGGATAACGCGGACGGTACTTCAGAAATGGTGCCGTACAACGGGAAGACGTTTTTTGATGACACGAACAGCTTTACGCTCAGTTTCCGCGTAGACAAGCCGAGTCAGTATCTCAGCGATCTGGTAGGAAACGAGAAGTATCTTTCGATTTACCAGTCCGGTGCCTATTATGAGAACGGAACACTGTATTCCGGACTCTGCATCAAGAGGCTGGATGATGACAACAGCGGGCATTCCACAGCTATCAACGCCAGCGTTATTATGTCGACGGCAGGCGTTGCCATCGGACCGGACAGCATCATCTTCAATCCGGTGCAGGAATGCACGGCTTTGAGAGATCCGAATGCAAAGGCCAAAGTAAAGAAGTCTTTTGAGCTGGAGGGCCTCTGTAAATACTACGGGTCATCCTCGAAAGGCGCAATGTACGGAATCGTAAGAGAAAAGGAAAATACAAACGGCGGTCCGGGTGTCCGCAATAACATTTATGACTTTTCCAGCGGCAGCGGCATGAAATACCGCGCGGTATCGAAACCGACACAGGATAAATAATGTCCGGGGAACAACTCCCGGGCAACGCAGAAAATGTATGCCCGGGGAAGCTGCTTCAGGGAGCAGAGATTGAGAAATACAGAGGGAATAAATTGATCACAATCAGGGATGCAGAAATTCAGGATGCGTCCCGCATTCTGGAAATATCGGCACATTCCATCACTGCGGCAGCAAGTTCGGTCGCTGGTACGACACGATCTGGATGGAGAAGATGATCGGGGATCCGGCCAGGGCTGAAGAAAAGCCGGATCCGCTGATTCCATACCCGGAGCTGAAGAGAGGAACAGAAAGAAAGGAAGGACAAAATCTTATGAACAAGGAAGAAAAATTAATTACTGGCATTCACCACGCTGCACTGCGCTGCTGTGGAGAAGAGGAAATGAATAAGGCTGTAGCATTCTACACCGATGTTCTGGGCCTGACCGTCAAGCGCCGCTGGGGAAGCGGAACAGAGAGCGGCTGCATGGTTGACGCCGGAAACGGCCTGATCGAGTTTTTCGCAGATGCCGAGCCGGGAAGAAAGGTCGGACCGGTGGATCATTTTGCGCTGGCAACGGATCAGGTCGATGCCTGCGTGGAAGCTGTACGCAAGGCCGGATTCCCAGTTACCATGGAGCCGAAGGACCTTGTCATCGCCAGCAATCCGCCGTTTCCGGTCCGGATTGCCTTCGTAGAAGGCGCGGCAGGAGAGTCTATCGAGCTGTTCTGCGAAAAATAATTCCCGGAGGTCCTGTAAGAATCAGTGCGGTAACCATTGCATGAAACAGGCGCCGGCTTCCGGAAAGAATCTGCGCATTGGATTTTGTCCCATAAGAGGCAGGAATAAAAACGGAGCAGGTAATTAGAATTGCAGAAAAAACAATGCAGCATATCCGTCTGAAATGGAAAGTCATAATGTCTGCTCCTCAGATTGGTTTGTTGTATCAGGCAGTTTAAGTATAACACAGACAGAAAAATACGTGCAGAAAGAAGGAGTGGAGATGAAGCGAATCTGCTGTCTGAAGGGCAGCCCGCGAAAGAAAGGAAATACCAATACGCTGACGAAAATCGTCACGGACAGGTTGAGAAATGAAGGCGTTGGAATCGATGAGTTTACGCTTTATGACATGGATATTAAGGGCTGTCTGGCCTGCCGCTGGTGTCAGAAGGACTGGACGCAGGTCCGCTGCATTCAGAAGGACGACATGCAGAAAATCTACGATTCCATCATGAACAGCGATCTGCTGCTCTTGTCCACACCGATCTATCTCTGGTACTGCACGGCGCCGATGAAGGCGGCTCTTGACCGGACGGCGTATGCGCTGAACATGTATTACGGCGGCGACATCGGACCGTCACTGTGGGCGGGAAAATCCGTTGCAATTATTTCCAGCTGTGGCTATCCGGTGGAGAAGGGCGCAGACCTGTTTGAAGAAGGCGTAAAGCGCCTCTGTAAACATTCCCGGCTGACCTACCGCGGCATGCTCTGCGAGCGGCATAAGAACCTGCAGCTGCCCTTTATGGACGAAGAGAAGCAGGAGCATGCGGAGAAATTTGCAGATCAGATCCTGGGATGGCTGGGCAAAAAAGAACTGGACAAGGAGTAAGCCGGTCGGTGTTTCTGCCCGCCCTAATGGTCATTGCAAGTGGTCGTTCATCCATGTTTAACGAGATGCCTGCGGCCCGGACAGCATGCAAAACTAGAGCGTTGACCTCTTTTCGGATAGGGATTCCCGATTGATAATAATTCAGAAACGTAAAAAACAGACGGAACTGATCTGTACAGCTGATTCTGTGCATTGAGAATTCCGTCTGTTTTTAATTTTTTTTCGAGTCCATGCGGACGTAATTTACCGTAAATAAATTTTGTAAACCTTTCTGTTCCGAGGCTTACTTATTCAGAACTGCAGCAGCCTCTGCTCCGGTCATGCCTTCCTTGACGCCGGCTTCCTTTGCCGCTGTCGTCATGCCCTTGATCGGATTTTCCAGAACAGCCTTGAAGTCAGCTCCGCCCACCAGAACGGCTGCATCGCCGAATTTCTCCGCTGCGTCGATGTTCAGGTATCCGCACATCAGATAGCCGGCCTTGCACTGAACGACGATCATATTCGGATGACCTTCTCCGCCCGGAGCGCACAGCATAACTCCCTGAGCACTAGTTCCTTTTACATTCAGCTGTTCAATCTGCATCATAATAATTCCTCCCCATAAAGTATTATTTATTGTTAATTGTGTTTCAATTCCGCTATTAGTATAACATACTCTGGGCGTTTTGGATGAAAAGTTGATGGTTTATGCGGTGAGGCGCTTCAGAATCCGGATGTATTCTGAAGTCAGTGCGGAAGGACGGATCTCTTTCGGTAGGATGTATCCCAGCTGCATGTAATCATCGACCTTCAAGGGGCGGGCCATGATGTTCGGCCCGTTCAGTTCCTCGCTGATGATTCCGCTGCAGATGGTGTAACCGTTGAGTCCGATCAGCATGTTAAACAGGGTAGCCCGGTCACAGACTACCAGATCCTTATCACAGTCTTCCGTGCTGAGAATTTCTTCTGAAAAATAAAAGGCGTTGTGGCTGCCCTGTTCATAAGAAAGCCTCGGATATGGCTTCAGATCTTCGAGTGTAAGTTCCTCCTTTGCTACAAGGGGATTATCCTTCCCGATAAATACATGAGGGGAAGCCCGGAACAGGCAATTGTTAGAAGAGGAGAGTAGTCATGCAGCAGTCATTATCCCTTCTGGTCAGTAAATGGAGTTTCTTTCAGGAACTTCTGATCCAGCATATTGAAATTTCACTGATTGCCATTGTCGTTGCCATTGTGGTCGGCGGAATTTCCGGAGTCCTGATCAGTGAATATCAGAAAGCAGCCAAACCGACTCTGTCTGTCATCAATTTTCTCTATACCATCCCATCGATTTCTATGCTGGGTTTCCTGATTCCTTTTTCCGGAATCGGTAATACAACCGCAATTATCGCGCTGATCATCTACGCACTTCTTCCGATGGTCCGCAGCACCTATACAGGAATCACCAGTGTAGATCTGGCGATCATTGAAGCAGCGAAGGGAATGGGCAGCACCTGCGGGCAGATCCTGAGAAAGGTGCAGATTCCGCTGGCTATGCCGGTGATTATGTCCGGCATCCGCAGCATGGCGACCATGACCATTGCCCTGGCCGGAATTGCCTCCTTTATCGGATCTGCCCTTCGCCTGAATTACAACGTTTTCTCAGAAGATGTCACGCTTTTGTCACATTTTCCCGCTTTTTTGTCCTGAAAGCTATCTATTAGATCCTTCGCTTTTTCCAGGGATTCCGCCGATCGGTGAGTGTAGATTTTCGAGGTTATTGATATGTTAGCGTGGCCCATTAAGTCACGTGCAATGTTGATAGGCACTCCCGCGGCCTCTAGGTCTGTACAGTAGGTGTGCCGCAGGTCATACATGACAAGATCCGGGGCAACAGGGCCCAGCTTTTTCATGTTTGATTTGAAATCCGCCCACTCCCTCTTCACTGTGTTCTGTGTGTATCTTGCCGGCCCATGCACCCCTTGATGTACTACCGCTGGTTCGTACGGTTTTAGATCAAGGTTCTGCAAATCCGGAAGGAGGACATCTGGAATTGGAACATCCCTGTTTCCGGCAGCGCTCTTCGGAACTCCGATCGTGCCATCCGACTTTATGGACTGCCGCACGCGAATCATGCGATGGGCAAGATCAATGTGTCGTCCATCCAGAGCGGCAACCTCCATTGTTCTCAGCCCGCAGTACAGCATGATCTTAACGTACAGGCCCAGCGGGTGATGACTCGCAACTTCTAGAATCATTCTGCGTTCCCCATCTGTGATACGTCGTCTGTGCACGGCGGCCCTACACTTAGGCAAACGGATGTCAAAGACAGGGTTCTTCACGATAACCCCCGCCCAGGAAGCCGTCCTGAAAAATCGGAACAATACTTGTACTGTTTTCTTAACCGTTTCCTCAGAATATTTTGACATCGTATTAATGTACATCTGTATATCTCTCTGTGTAACCCGATCCATCCGCTGGTTGCCGGACCAGGCGGCAAAGCGGGATATAGCTAGTTCATATCTTTTCTGCGTTTTGCGTGAAACAGAGCTTTCGTAGGTGTCAACCCACCCCTCAAGCCACTGGCTAACTGTCTTAGGCGACTCTATCATTTGCACGTGCTCTCTAAGTTTGACCCGCAGCTTCCTTCAGAATATCCTTTTCACTGCTTCTTCCGAAAATCATGTTCTGAAGCTTGCGGA
>CAJMLL010000018.1 GCA_905214225.1 uncultured bacterium
CAGCGCCGAGGATACTTGGTGGGAGACCGCCTGGGAAAGTAGGACACCGCCGGTTCGGTTCTAAAGTATTTATTCGTTTCATGTTTATCATTTCTCATGAAGCAGAGAGCTGTCAGCAGATTCGTCTGTTGACAGCTCTTTTTTAATCCTCATGATTCAGCCACTTATCAGTGGTATTTCTGGTGTATTCGATCAGTTCCTGGCCGATTTTTGGCATCGGTGTGGACTTGTTCATGATAAATCCGATGTCAAACTGAATCGGCTCGGACATCGGTCTTGCCACGATATCGGAATTTTCATCGAGCAGCGGCTGGTAGGCGTCCCGGTTTGCAAAGCAGATATAGTTTCCGTATTTTACCATGTCGAACATGCAGATAATCTGCTCGTGATTGGAAATTGTGCGGGGTACAACGCCTTTCTTTTGAAATTCCTGCATCATCAGCGGATAGATTTTTGAGTTTTTATCGGGAAGGGAGACGGACTCTCCATTCAGCATTTCGATATCGATTTTCGGGTATGCGGCCAGTTTGTGTTTTTTTGGAAGAATGGCGTAAACCTGGGCGCTGGTTATTTTTATGGTCTCGATGTCCTTTATCGGACTGTTTGGCAGGGCATTATAGGTCAGGTCCAGGCTCCCGTCTCTGATCATGGAGATGTGGTTGCTCATCGTCCCTTCAAAAATCTGGATCTGCGCCTGTTTCCGGCTTGAAAAGAATGTCTCGTACAGGTATGGCAGCAGATAGTGCGACAGGGATGGCGAGAGCCCCAGACGCAGTGTCTGCGCATAGGTCTGTGACATGTATTTCATGTCCTGTTCGGCTTTTTCACACTCCTGCAGAATATGCTGGGCATAGATGATAAACCTCTCACCAGCCGCCGTGAAATTCACATTCTTGGAAGTTCTGGTCAGGAGTTCCACACCGAGCTGCTTTTCCAGACTCGTTATCGCAGCGGAAATAGCCGGCTGTGAAACATACAGTTCCTTACTGGCCTGTGTAAAACTGCCGTATTTATAAATTGCGGTCAGGTATTTCAGTTTTTTCAGGTCTAACATTGGCGGCTCCTTTCCCTTTACGGTCTCTGTCGGGGTGAATCTCCCGCTTTGGCGGATATAGAATACGATGACATTTATTCCGGTGAACGATTAATATTTTTGATGATAGAATATAGTCTAATTATACACAGTCATTTTCCTGTATGCAAATACAAGGATTCATAAACAATTGATGTGCGGAAAAACAGAAAGAAAAAACCGGGGCACGGGATTCCCGTACTCCGGTAAGCTTCTAAAAGAATAATCTGCTTAATAGTTCAAAATGATACTTATTTTGCCTTCGGGCCTGCCTCAGCGATTTCCTTTGGCATGTCTGGATATTTCTCGGCGAAATTCTTGACGAACATCTCGGCAAGGCGGTCTGCCTGCTTGTCATAGGCATCTTTGTCTGCCCATGTGTCTCTCGGGTTCAGAACCTCGGAAGGAACGTTCGGGCAGGACTGCGGAACATCGACGTTGAAGCGGTCGTCATGGACGAACTCGGCGTCATTCAGTGTTCCGTTCAGAGCGGCGGTAACCATTGCTCTGGTGTACTTCAACTTCATGCGGCTGCCTGTTCCGTAAGGGCCTCCGGACCATCCGGTGTTGACCAGGTAAACCTGTGTGCCGTACTTATCCAGGCGCTCGCCCAGCATCTGTGCGTATTTCTCAGCACCAAGAGGCATGAACGGCTGCCCGAACAGAGTGGAGAAGGTCGGAACCGGCTCGGTGATGCCGCGCTCTGTTCCGGCAACCTTTGCCGTAAATCCGGTTACGAACTGATACATCGCCGCATTTCTGTCCAGCTTGGAGATCGGCGGGAGAACACCGAAGGAATCTGCAGTCAGGAAGATGACAACCTTTGGAATTCCGCCGTATCCCGGAATCTGGGAGTTGGAGATGAACTCAACCGGATATCCTACACGGGTGTTTTCTGTCAGGCTGCGGTCGGCGTAATCCGGCTTTCTGGTATCCGGATCCAGAATAACGTTTTCGGTAACCGCGCCGAACTTGATGGCGTGGTAAATCTCCGGCTCGCTTTCTTCCTTCAGGTCGATGCACTTTGCGTAGCAGCCGCCCTCAAAGTTGAAAATGCCGTTGTCGGACCAGCCGTGCTCGTCGTCGCCGATGAGCTTTCTTGCAGGGTCGGCAGACAGTGTGGTCTTTCCTGTTCCGGACAGACCGAAGAATACAGCCGTGTCACCTGTCTCAGGATCCATATTCGCAGAGCAGTGCATCGGCAGGACATTATCCTCGACCGGCAGCACAAAGTTCATTGTACTGAATACGGACTTCTTGATCTCTCCGGAGTACGCGGAGCCTGCGATAATAATGAAGTGCGCTTCATAGTCGATCATGATCGCTGCCTCAGAGTTGATGCCGAATTTCTCCGGATCGCACTTATATCCCGGCGCAACCAGCATGGTGAAATCAGCGTCGCCGAAGTTCTTCAGTTCCTCTTCCGTCGGGCGGATCAGCAGGTTGTGAATGAACAGGTTCTGTGATGCCAGCTCGTTGACAATGCGGAACTTGCGTGTGTACTTTGGATCTGCTCCCGCAAAACCATCGAAAATGAAGACTTCTTCCTGTGCAGACAGGTATTTAATCAGTTCTTCCTTGATTGCGTTGAATGTCTCGCGCGTTGTCGGAACGTTGACCTTTCCCCAGTCGATGAGGTCGTGAACACCTTCCGTATCAACGATGAACTTGTCATGCGGGGAACGTCCGGTGTACTTTCCGGTGTTAACTGCCAGCGCACCAGTGTCTGTCAGCACGCCTTCTTTTCTTTCCAGTGCCTTTTCTACGAGAACAGCCGGGCTCAGGTTTCTGTAAACATTTGGGGTAGTGATTCCCAGCTTTTCTAATCCGTAGCTTTCCATTTATTATCCTCCTTGAATAATCGATCCGGGCGGACGGGGCTGTCCGTCTGAATTTATAAATTCTGAAAAATCTCTACCTTATATTTTAACGCACTTTTTTAATAACCGCAATTCAGATATACATTTCCCTGAGGGTTCTTTCATATTTTCTTGATATAACAGGATTTTTACAGGAAAAAATACAAACTTTCAAGGGGAAAAGCTGTTGTATACATAAAAACTGTAAAATGCGGCTGAGAAAAATATTACTGAAAGGAGGGTTTGAGATAGGCAGCTTTAGTTAGATAATAAACTGTATATTACAAGATTGCGCGTTAAATTATTTGACTATATTTGCAGGATAAAGGTTCAGGCTCCATCCTGCATCTCGATGTGCAGAAGGAGCCTGTTTCTCGTTTTAAGATTTTATGATCCGTGTATTCCTGCGCGTGCGGATTTTGCGATAACGAGTTGTTATACAGCGGACGCGTGTCCGGTGATCCCTGCGCGTACGGATTTTGTCAGAAGCGCGGAAGGCCGCGAAACTGGCAAAAGCGTGTTCTCTTGCGCGTTGGTTTTTGTCCGGAGCATGCAGGGAGGCCGGGAGGCCGGGAGGCTCTTACACAACTTCGACCGGCTGATGGCAGCTGCCGTCAAATACGGTTCCGATCAGTTCGGCGTATGGAACGGTATCCTTCATGCGTCGGAGGAGCTTCTCGCCCTCGTCTTCCGGAACGGCGATGATCAGGCCGCCGGAGGTCTGCGGGTCGAAGAGGGCATCCTGGACGCTGAGAGGAACATTCTCGGAGAACTGCACAGCTCCGCCGATCCATTTGCGGTTGTTGTAGGCGCCGGCAGGAACGACTCCCATCTCTGCCATTTCCAGTGTCTGCGGCAGGTATGGGATTTTTGTGCTGTCCAGACGGATGCGTCTGTGGCAGCCGGCCGCCATCTCGTAGACGTGGCCGAGGATGCCGAATCCGGTGATATCGGTGCAGGCGTGGACGTGGAAATCGTCGAGCTGCTCTGCCGCGTACTTGTTCAGCATGGCCATGGATTCGGTCAGTTCCTTGATCGTGCTGTCCGTCAGGAGGTCGGCCTTGATGGCGTTGTTCAGGATTCCGGTGCCGATCGGCTTGGTGACGATCAGGACGTCGCCGTTCTGGGCTTCACTGTTCGGCAGGATGTGGTCCGGGTGTACGAATCCGCTGACGCAGAGTCCGTAAACCGGCTCAGAGAGGTGGACGGTGTGTCCGCCGCAGATGATTGCGCCGGCTTCCTTGACCTTCTCATATCCGCCCTTCAGGATTTCTCCGGTGACGTCAACCGGCATGGATTCCGGCACGCCCAGCACATTCATGCAGAGCTTCGGCTGTCCGCCCATGGCGTAGACATCGCTCAGAGAGTTGGCTGCGGCGATTCTTCCGTAATCGAACGGGTCGTCCACAACAGGCGGGAAGATATCCACAGTCTCGATCAGCGCCGTCGTATCATTGATTTTATATACAGCAGCATCATCCGCAGTATCAAATCCAACCAGCAGATCAGGATCATTAAATTTTGGTAATTGCCGCAGAACCTGCGACAGGGCGTCAGGCGCCACTTTAGCCGCTCAGCCACGGTGGGTTGTAAGTTCGGTTAATTTTGTCTCTGACATGTGTTCCTCCTTATTTCTGCTGCAGAATCTGTCCTGCAGTTGCATTTTCGTATACGATCAGAAGCATCCGCGCGGTGTCCGTGCGGACTTCTGCTTACTGAAAATAGATACCCGGACCGCTTGCGCGGTAAACGATTTTGCTCAATCCAGTCGTTCAATTGTATTAACAGAACGCAGTCTTGTCAATTGAAAGCCGCGATTTTCTCTTATTGTTTCTTTTTTGCTTATCCCATTATTTGCTATTCTTAAAAGTGCAGATTTCTGCTTATAGGGCAAAAGGAAAATCTGCAAGGAAACAGGTTTTTTTCAAAATTTCAGATTGACAAGCGGGAATGCAGAAAATATAATGATTGAGTGCGAAAAACAAATACATGGGGGTAGATAGGTGCTGGTGTGCCTCTTGGTCTTCAAAACCAATGTGAGGGGTTAGGAGCCTCTCGGGTGGGTTCAATTCCCACATACTCCCGCCAGATCTGATGAAGCCGTATCCGGAGAATTTCCGGCTGCGGCTTTTTCTCTGCTCTGGATACAACGCGCAGCGGTGTTTTCCCGTGCAGTCCTCCGCAGACAGACCGCCCCGTGAAAGGGAAAGAAGAGACTTGCGCATTCCCTTTGTGGTAGAATGAGAACAGCAGAAATAGTAAGAGAATTCCATCTGAAAGGAGCTGAAGAAGAATGACGATGAACAGCATGGAATTGAAGAAGCTGGAAGAGGCGAACCCGAAACTGAAGGACCTGGAAGCCGCGAAGGATGTGGTCTGGGTCAATCCGCATAAGCTGCCCTTTGCAGAAGCGGTGAAAAAGCAGGAACTGACTTCGGAGGACATTCGGGATGCAGAGGAGCGGCTGAAGAGGTTTGCGCCTCTGATTATGAAATGCTTCCCGGAAACGGAGAAGACGAATGGAATCATCGAGTCTCCGCTGACGGCGATTCCGGACATGCAGAAACACATGGAAGAAAAGTATCAGGTGCAGATTCGGGGAAGACTGTTCCTGAAGCAGGACAATGCCCTGGCAATTGCCGGATCGGTAAAGGCAAGGGGCGGAATTTACGAGGTTCTGAAGCACACGGAAGATCTGGCTCTGGAACATGGTCTCCTGCAAGAGGGAGATACTTATGACAAGCTGGCCAGCCCGGAGTGCCGGGAGTTTTTCTCGGGTTACACGGTTCAGGTCGGATCTACGGGAAATCTGGGCATGAGTATCGGCATCATGAGCGCAGCCATCGGATATAAGGCGATTGTGCATATGTCGGCGGATGCGCGGCAGTGGAAGAAAGATCTTCTGCGGAAGCACGGTGTAACCGTAAAGGAATATCAGGCGGACTACGGGGAAGCGGTAAAAGAAGGCCGCGCCCTGTCTGATGCGGATCCGAAGAGTTATTTTGTGGACGATGAGAATTCCCAGAATCTGTTCCTGGGATATGCGGTCGCAGCATCGAGACTGGAAAAGCAGTTCGCGAAACAGGAGATCACGGTGGATGGGGAACATCCGCTGTTTGTCTATATTCCGTGCGGTGTAGGCGGTGCGCCGGGCGGAATCGCCTTTGGCCTGAAACAGAAGTACGGAGATAACGTGCACTGCTTCTTTGTCGAGCCGGTACAGGCTCCGGCCATGCTTCTGGGCATGATGACCGGACTGCAGAATAAGATTGCGGTTACAGATATCGGCCTGAGCGGACTGACCGAGGCAGACGGCCTCGCGGTCGGACGTCCGTCGGGATTCGTAGGATCGGTTATGGAGCCGCATCTCAGCGGTGAATTTACGCTGCAGGATGATGATCTGTACAGATATATGAAAGCCCTTCTGGATACGGAAGGGGTATTTCTGGAGCCGTCGGCCTGCGCGATGTTCACCGGACCGCGGAATCTGCTCGCGGCAGAAGAAACGGCGGAGTATATCCAGAAGAACGGCCTTGCCGATAAAATGAAAAATGCGGTTCAGCTGGTCTGGGCAACTGGCGGAAGCCTGGTTCCGGATGAAGTCCGTGAAAGCTATGTAAAGAAAGCAGAGTCGCTGAAATAGGAAAATCCCGATGGGAATGCAGCGAAATTTCCCTGGCGTAAGCAGAAAAATACAGGAATTTCAGTTTTGATATTGCATAAAATATAATAATCGTGATTACACTATATCGGTAATCTGCCCGATGAAAGGGTGTCCGTACTGCGTTATAGAATGGATTCTGTAATGCAGTACGGATTTTTGTTTCGGGATAAATACGGTAATAATAATGGGGTATACCCATATGGAGGAATACATGGAATAGAAAAATTGTATACAGGGAAATACCGGAGTCAGAACCGGCATAAAGTTCCGGAATGTCCAGAACGGCGCACACTCTGGCGCTTTTGTTTTGTCAAAAAGAATTGAAAGAGTAAATTTAAAGCGGAGATTGTTATTGAATTATCGAATATATGGTGGTACTATTGATGAGAAATAGTTTTATTTACGATCATCTATAGTATACTGGAAATAAATAGATGCGCAGAGTTTTAACAAAGAAATCTACTGGGAAATTCCGCGCATAAAAACATGACGGGAGAACGGAATCATGAATCAGGAACTTCTTCGGAAACTGCCTAAGGTGGATGAGATCTTAAGCGATGAGAGAGTGCAGCAGGCGGCTGCGGGACTTGCGCATGAGCAGGCGGCGGACGCGGTGAGAGAATCAGTCAATGCGATGCGTCAGTCGATCCTGCGGGGGGACAAGCTTGAGGAAAGCGATGTCTCGCATGACGCGGCGGTGGAAATGGTTCTCAAGCGGATCGAGCGGGCGGGAATGCCGTCCCTGCGGCGTGTCATTAACGCGACGGGCGTGGTGCTCCATACCAATCTGGGAAGGGCGCGTCTGAGTGAGAAGGCGAAGGAAGCCGTGATGGATACGGCGGACAGCTATTCGACGCTGGAATATGATCCTGCTGCAGGAAAGAGAGGCTCCCGCCACGTGCACTGCGAGAAGCTGATTCAGAGGATCACCGGCGCAGAAGCGGCCATGGTTGTGAATAACAATGCTGCGGCTACGATGCTGGCGCTGGCCGTGCTGGGAGAAGGCAAAGAGATCATCCTGTCAAGAGGAGAAATGGTCGAGATCGGCGGATCATTCCGTGTTCCGGAGATCATGGAGACCAGCGGCGCCTTTCTGAAAGAGATCGGGACCACCAATAAGACGCATCTTTATGATTATGAGCGGGCGATTAATGAAAACACCGGTGCACTGATGAAGGTGCACACCAGCAACTACAAGGTTGTCGGCTTTACCGATGATGTGTCCGTGAAGGAACTGCGCGGGCTGGCGGATAAGTATGATCTTCCGCTGCTGTATGACCTGGGAAGCGGTCTGATGGTGAATCTGGAGGAGTACGGCATCATGGAGCCGACGATCAAGTCCGGACTGGCGGATGGCGCGGACATCGTGCTGTTCAGCGGAGACAAGCTGCTGGGCGGTCCGCAGGGCGGAATCATCGTCGGAAAGAAGAGCATCATCGATAAGATGAAAAAACATCCGCTGGCAAGAGTTCTGCGTGTTGACAAGATGACCCTTTCCGCAATGGAAGCGACCTTTAATACGTATTTCGATGAGGAAAAGGCAAAAGAAGAAATTCCGGTTCTGAACATGCTGACGAGAGATCCGGAGCTTCTGCGTCAGGAGGCGAGAGACCTGCTGCAGAGAATTCAGGCGCTTGACGCGGGCTATGAGGCTGAGGTTGTCGAGTCCACGGGACTGGTCGGGGGCGGATCCGCGCCGGGAACCGAACTTCCGGGATTCGGCGTTGCGCTGAAGCATCCGTCTTTCAGTGAGAAGGAACTGGATGAGAAACTGCGTGAGGGCCTTCTTCCGATCGTAACACGGACTGTGCATGACCACATTCTGTTCGACGTCCGCACGATGACCGGAAAAGAGCGGGAAGAGGCCGCCGAAAAGCTGGGCAGAATCGCAGGGCGTTAATACTGCAGATGAAGAGGCCGGAAAATACAGAGAATACAGAGTCGTAACAGGAATAAGGGGCAGACATACATGAAAAATATTATTGTCGGAACAGCGGGGCATGTCGATCACGGAAAGACGTGTCTGATCCGCGCGCTGACCGGGACGGACACGGACCGTCTGAAGGAAGAGCAGAAGCGCGGAATTACAATTGAAAACGGATTCGCGGACATGATCTGCGGAGACTATAACATCAGCATCATCGACGTGCCGGGACATGAGAAGTTCATCCGCAACATGCTGGCGGGAATCGGCGGAATCGACATGGTTCTTCTGGTCGTGGCGCTGGATGAGGGCGTCATGCCGCAGACGGTCGAGCATCTTCACATCCTGGACATGCTGGGTATCCGCCGCGGAATCATTGTGTTTACCAAGCGCGACATGGTGGACGATGAGGACTGGATTCAGCTGGTGGAGGACGATACCCGGGAGCTGGTTAAAGGGACTTTCCTGGAAGACGCGCCGAGCATTGAAGTTGCTGCTTTTGAGGGCTATCACATTGAAGAGCTGAAGCAGCTGATTGTATCGCAGATTGACGATGCGCTTCTGAAAAACAACGCGGAAGAGCTGTTCCGTCTGCCGATCGACCGTGTATTTACGATTCAGGGCTACGGAACCGTTATCACTGGAACACTGATCGAGGGAACCATCCGCAAGGGCGACGAAGTCGAGATTTTTCCGGAAGACCGCAAGGTGAAGGTCCGCAATGTCCAGGTGCACAATGAATCCGTGGATGCGGCTTTTGCGGGGCAGAGAACGGCGCTTAACCTGGCGGGAATCGGCAAAGAAGAGCTGAACAGGGGAGACGTTCTGGCTTATCCGGACTCTCTGGAACCATCCATGATGGCGGATATTTATCTGGAACTGTTTGATGATATCGAGTATGAGGTTCTGAACAACAGCAGAGTGCACTTCTACTGCGGCTCGACAGAGGTAATCGGAAAACTCGTCCTGCTGGACCGTGACGCGGCGGAGCCGGGAGATACCTGCTACGCGCAGATCCGTTTTGAGAAGGAAGTGGCGTTCAAGAGAGAAGACCGCTTTATCGTCCGTTTCTATTCTCCGGTCGTGACCATCGGAGGAGGCCGTATTCTGGACGCACATCCGGCCAAGCATAAGAGAAACCGCGACAGCGTTCTTCATGCTCTGGAAATCAAGGATCACGGTGAGATGAAGGACATCGCCGAGCAGTACATTCTGGAAGGCAGCGCCCAGCTGCTTACAGAGCCGGTACTGGCGGCCCGGCTGAGAATCGGGAGAGATCAGTGTCATGACATCGTGGAAAAGCTGATCGAAGAAAAGAAGGTTCAGATCGTCGGGAAATATCTCATGCATGTGGTTTATCTGGATGGTGCCTATGAAGCCGGGGAGAAGATCCTTTCCGCATTCCATGAGAAGAATCCGCTGACGCCGGGAATGCTGAAAGAAGAATTCTATTCCCGTCTGATGAAGGATCTGCGCATTCAGGACAAGCAGGCCGGGCAGGGGATCGGCCAGTGCATGCTGGATGCCGGAAAGATCAGAGAAGAGGCCAATGCAGTGGCGCTGGCGGACTTCAAGGTGCAGTTCACTCCGGAGATGGAGAAGATCAGAACGCGCATGAAGAAGGTCTATAAAGAGGCCGGCTATGAAATGCCGTCTCAGGATCAGGTGCTGAAAGAGGAGCGTGACCCGAAGCTTGTCCGTCACGTTCTGGACGCCATGGCAGGCTCCGGAGAACTGGTCAGACTGGACGGCCAGAACCTGATGGATCCGGAGTTTTATCAGAAAGCGCTGGATGCCATGACGGAGACTGTAGACCGGCAGGGACAGATCACCCTGGCGGAATTCCGCGATCTGATTCATGCGTCCAGAAAGTATGCCATGATTATATTAGAGTATTGGGATCGTCAGCATATCACCGTAAAAATCGGCGATGCGAGAGTAAGAGGGTAAAAGATGGATTTTAAGCAGATTGAAGCATTTGTAAATGTCGTTAAATATCGCAGTTTTTCCAAGGCGGCAGACGCTGCATTTCTGACACAGCCGACCATCAGCACGCACATTCAGGCGCTGGAAAGAGAGCTGGGCGTGAAACTGATCGAGCGCCGCGGAAGAGAATCTGTTCCGACGACAGAGGGCGCGGATTTCTATAAATACGCGACGGATATGCTGAACACCAGAGAAAAAGCGATGCAGGAAATGAATGCCTTCGTCAAGGACGTTTCAGGAATCGTGACGATTGAAGCATCCAGTGTTCCGGCGGAATTCATTGCGCCGTCCATGATGGCGGAATTCCGCTCTGAGCATCCGAATGTCCGTTTCTTCTTAAATGAGTCGGACAGTGAAGAGGTCTGGGGGAGCATCGCCGGTGGCCGGGGAGAAATCGGATTTGTCGGCAGCAAGCGCAGAAATGCAGATATCGGCCGTGCGCTGCTCTGCAGAGACGAATCTGTGGTCATCACGCCGAATCAGGAGAAATACCGGGCTCTCCGCGAAAAATCTGCGTCCATCTCCTATAAAGATTTTATCCACGAGCCTTTCGTTTTGCGGGAAGGCGGATCTGCGACACGCAGCACGTTTGAAGAGCTGGTGTATGAACAGCACGGTCTGCATCTGAACTCTGCCGCTTCCGTAAACAGCCTGGATGCAGTCTGCCACTGTGTAACGGCAGGCGTGGGTATATCGGTTATCCCGCGTTCCGTTGCAGAGAACCAGAAAAACGATGATTTCATTATGTTCCGTTTCGCGGATGATGAACTGAACCTGAAACGTGAATTCTACATGATCTGGAATAAGACCATTGCCATGGCGCCGGCGGCTGTCAGCTTCCGTGAGTTCGTCATGAGCAAGTTCAAATAGGCCGGTGTCTTTCGTTTCCGGGCCTGAAAAATAAAATGAATAGGAAAAAGGGGCGGGATTCTGCAAAATCCCGCCCCTTTTCGTCTGGTAAAACATTGCCTTTTGTCACTTGCTGTTCTTACTGGAGTTTTTCTTTTGCCAGAAGGGCAGCGCCCAGAGCTCCCGCAAAGCGGCCGTTTTCCATCGGATGAACTTCTGTGTGCAGTTCACTGGAGAGCAGGGAAGCAAGGAAATGGCTCTGGCTCAGGCCTCCGGTCAGGATGACGTAGTCCTGCAGTTCGCGGCGCTGGACCAGGGTTGCGACCTTCAGCGCGACGGACTGGATGATGCCGGCGGCAAGGTCTTCCTTATCCTTGCCTTCTCCCATGTAGTTGATGACTTCGGATTCAGCGAATACGGTACACAGGGAACTGATGGAAACCGGATGCCCGTTCGCATGGCCTTCCTCGGCCAGCTCGAACATGTCCTCGATCGTGACGCCGAGGCGGTTGGCCATGACCTCAATGAATTTTCCCGTTCCGGCAGCGCATTTGTCGTTCATCAGGAAATCAATGGCTTTTCCATTGTGGACGCTGATGAACTTGGTGTCCTGTCCGCCGATGTCGATAACGGAACAGTCTTTTCCGGCGAGCTCAAATCCGCCTCTTGCGTGGCAGGAAATCTCTGTGATGACCTTATCCGCGTAGTCGACGGAAATGCGGCCGTATCCGGTTGCGACGGTCCGGCAGCCCTCTTCGCTGTTCAGGTAAGGCTCCAGCTGCTTTTTGATGGATGCGGATGTAACTTTGCTGCTCCATCCGGTCGGAAGAACTTCACAGCGCATGATGTCTTCCGCTGCGCCTTCCTTCGGCGGAAGTACGCATACTTTGGATGCGGTAGAGCCGATATCTATGCCAATGTAATACATGTTTACCCCCTCTTAAATGGATTGTTCACGCTCTCTATTTTAACATAATCCAGCTGCTGTTCTTCTGCAATTTTCCGGATTTTCGGAATTTCTTCCGGCTGGATGATCAGAGAAACGCCGCAGCAGACGCTGAGCTGGCGCGGCGTCGGGGCGATCTGCGCCTTCAGGCCGGAAGATTTCAGAGCGTGATACATGGCGGTCCCGTCTGTGTGATTTTTAAACAGGATATAGTAATGCAGCTGCTGTTCTGTATCCATATCCGGCTCCTTTCTTTTTCAGGCAGATGCAAACAGCCGGACTGAGCGCCGGCTGTTTTTTCTTGCTTGTTGTTTTTGTCTGATTCACTAGCTCAGCATCTCGATGAAGGCCTCGACTCTGGTCTTCAGCTGCTGGGAATCGCTGTCGGTGTAGTCGGTCTCGATCTCCAGGAACGGGGTTCCGTCCTTCTTCATCTCTTTCTCGACGAAGTAGTCTTCTACATCGTAAGTTGTGCAGAACTTCAGGTGGATATCGATGACGCCGTCTGCGTGATAGTCTCTGGCGAGGCGCTTGATGTCGTCGATTCTTCCGGTGTTCGGTGTGAAGCATGCGCAGTTGATCTTCATGTAACGCTCAGCCAGTGCGTGGATCATGTCGTCCAGGGTCTCGCCGGACTCGTCGACAAGATTCTCGAAGTAGCGGGTGCCGGTGCAGGTCTCTTCACAGACGATTGCCGCGCCGGAAGTCTCGATGATGTTGTGCATCTTCCAGTTTGGAACGGCCATCGGGGTGCCGGTAATCATGATTCTCTTGCTGCCCTCAGGAACGGCGGAGATGCCCTTGGCTACGCGCTCGTCCAGCTCATCACAGAGCTCGTTGACCTTCTGGGTGAACCGTGCCGGGTCGTCGTAGAAGGCGATCTGGGAAATCAGGAGGACATCCGTTCCGCTGATTGGAACAACCGGGTTCTGGCGCAGCTTGTACAGGCGCATCAGGGCCTTTCTCTTTTCATTGATCAGGTGGATGTTCTTCTTCAGTGCAGCGGCGGTGATCTTGTTTCCGGTGACTTCCTCAACCCTGGCAATCAGCGTCTTGATTTCGCCGGCCCATTTCTCGATGTCTTCTGGGCGCTTCATCTGCGGAAGGTCCATGATGTGCATCGGAACGTCCTGAGACAGAATTTCATAAGCTTTCTTCTTTCCGTCGCAGGTTGTCTCGCCGATGTACATATCGGCCAGACGGAAGAACGGGCAGGTTCTGGTCAGGCGGGCGCCGACGCTGGCCTTGATCAGAGGACAGACATTGGCAGGAAGAACCTGTTCGCCGCCCGGTACCCAGAACTGAGAACCTGCGCACAGGCCGGTTGCGATTCCGCCAGCAGCGAAGATTACCTCATCTGGTACGTAGGTGCAGAATGTGCCGAAGACCTTTCCGCCTTCCTCTCTGAATTTTTTCAGCTCAGCCGGGCGTACGCCGTGAACCTCGGCAATGACGAAATCGAAGTAATCCATTTTCTCCGGCCTGTTTTTCTGAGACAGGAATACGTCTCCGATTGCCTGCGGCAGGACCGCGCACAGGTTGTCATGATTCTCGACGTCCATGCCGAGCTCTTTCCACATTTCTCTGTAGTCAGCCATTTATCTTTCTCCTTGTATCTCTGTAATGTCGGTTGATGTGTATGTTTGTGTATATGTCCATCTCAAGATTAGCAAATAATTCAGAAATGTCTAATTGATATTTCCTATTCACAGCAATACAGGAGATTTTTAGAATAGAGACAAAACAAACATAGCAAGGTAATAGGTTATACATGTGACAAATGAAATTCTGCTTGCATAGAAATTGTTGATTGTTAACAAAAATACAATCGCGAAATTGTAGTATGTAATCATGATTAAAAAATATCAGGATCGTGTTCAGAAATGGTTGTCAATATCGAAAAAATCGATATAATAGGGGTAGACAGATATTTCCGGGATGCTGAATAAGGTGTTTGCTCTGACACTGAGGTATGTCGAGATATCGACCATCGGGAAAAGAATGACACCGCGGTTATGCGATGTTATGGAGGTGCAATATGGAAGAAATCTATGATGTGGTCATCATCGGAGCCGGACCGGCCGGCCTGTCTGCAGGTCTGTATGCCGGACGCAGCCAGATGAACGCGCTGATTCTGGAGAGAGGCCAGGACGGCGGACAGATTGCGATCACGGACAGCATTGAGAATTACCCGGGACAGGCTGTTCAGGGTGAGTCCGGACCGGAGCTGGTTGCCCGTATGGCAAAACAGGCAGAAGGCTTTGGCGCAAAAAGAGCGTCTGACAGCATTCAGTCAGTAGAACTGAAGGGTGATGTCAAAGTCCTGCATGGTGTAAAGCAGGATTATAAGACGCACAACGTAATCATCGCTTCCGGAGCGCATGCGCGCCCGATCGGATGCGAGAATGAGGGCGTGTTCACAGGAAAGGGCGTATCTTACTGCGCAACATGTGACGCGAACTTCTTTGAAGATTTTGAAGTTTATGTAGTAGGCGGCGGAAATTCCGCAGTTGAAGAGGCCATGTACCTGACCAAGTTTGCCCGCAAGGTAACCGTCATTCACAGAAGAGACGAACTGCGTGCAGACAAGCATGTTCAGGAAAAGGCATTCAAGAACCCGAAGCTCCACTTCATGTGGGATACAGTAGTTGTTGCTCTCCACGGAGAGGGACTGCTTTCCTCCATGGATGTAAAGAATGTCAAGACCGGCGAGATTACAACGATCGAAGCAGATCCGGACGACGGTATGTTCGGTCTGTTCGGATTCGTCGGAACGGTTCCGAATACCAAGATTTTCGAGGGTACCGGACTGGAAATGGACGAGCGCGGATACATTCCTACAGATCAGGACATGCACACCAATCTGCCGGGCGTATATGCAGCCGGAGATGTACGTGTGAAGAGCCTGCGTCAGGTTGTTACCGCTGCCGCAGACGGAGCGATCGCTGCTGTTCAGGTAGAAAAGAGTATGTCCAACTATTAAACTGACCGCAGGGATTGATGCAGAACTGCCGGCGCCGCGGAAGCGGAGGACCGGCGGATATCAGAAATCAGAATATGATCGGCAGGTCCGGCCGCCCACAGACCGGGAACTGATGAAAATGAATACAGGAGGCATTACAATGGTAGAGTGCGATAAGAAAAATTTTGATGAAGAAGTTCTGAACTATAAAGACGGATATGTATTCGTAGATTTCTTTGGTGACGGATGCCAGCCATGCATGGCTCTGATGCCAAAGGTTCACGAGTTTGCTGATAAGTACGGCGACAAGATTAAGTTCGCTTCTCTGAACACTACACATGCACGCCGCGCTGCCATCAAGCAGCAGGTTCTGGGACTGCCGGTCATGGCAATCTACAAGGACGGCGAGAAGGTTGAAGAGCTCGTAAAGGATGAGTGCACTCCTGAGTCCATTGAGGCAATGATTCAGAAATACATCTAGTCCGGATCTTCAGCGTCTCAGCTGACCAGGCTGCAGAGAAACAGGATTTCAGGAATTTACAGGTATTCCCTCAGCACAGGATACTTTTGCCGCAGGAACGAAGCAGAGAAGGTTCTGCGGGCCGGTTCCGGGACTTCTGCACTCCGCAGCGAAATGAGAAGAATGGAACAGAGCCTTCCGCACTCCCCAGCACAGAGTGCAGAAGGCTCTTTTTTACAAGAAAGGTGTGTGAAAATTATGATTACAAGCGAAAGACTGAAGCAGCTCGTGGACCGTCCGGTGGTGCGTCTCTATACGAGGCAGAATGATAAAACCCTGGAACAGCTGAGAAAGGACGGCAGGATCATCAATCAGAGATTATATGTACAGCTTCATCTCGGAGACATCGCACCGCTGTTTCTGGAAAGCTACGACTGGCTGACGGAGCGGGTCGCAAAAATTGTGCCGAAGCCGGACGACGTGCACGCGCCGATCTGGTGCTCAGTATGCCGGGAAAACTGTCTGAAACCAATTGAGGGAACGGTCGTCTATGTGATCGACGTGCCGCGCGAGAAAATCTGTCTGTTCGACGACGGAAAGTGGGATTATGTTCTGAACCGCATTTATCTGCCGAAAGACGAGGCAGACGATCAGGCCTATCATCAGCATCTGCGGGATCTGGGCGTCGAAAGCCGCTTTCAGATCATGCAGGGGAAGTACGCGGGCATGTTTCCTGAGGAAGAACGCAGAATCCGCGAGAGCTGGGAGCGCATCTTCGATATAGATGACTGGTCGCCGTTCCACGTCTGCGGAAATATCTGGGAAATTCGGGACGATCAGGTGAAGCAGATTCTCCGCCCTGAAGATCCTCAGATCCTGATTTAAGATGGCGGACAGGCCGCATGTTCATCTGACAAAATTCACCGGGCAAGGGAACGCCTGCTTTGCTGCATAACACCGTGCTGCCGGCCTGATGCATGAAGACAAATCAGAAACCTACCGTGGGAATATGAATTGACAGAATAAGCAGGTATTGTGCGGCGATTATGTACTATTTACAGGATTTATGTCTGACATAACAAAAATAAACCCTGTCTTTCAATAATCGCGATTACAAAAATGAATCTGGGAAAATTCCATTGACTAAAGATTAACGAATTGATAATATGAATGTGAAATCCGATGAGGTATAGATTGCAACTATGCAATACGGGCTGATGTTTTCCGGGAGATCGCCGCTGCGGGCGGCAGCCGAAGGGGCAAGCAGCACATGCTGTGAAACTTTCAGGTAAAAGGACTGGAAAACGGACTGGATTCTGGATCTATGCAGGAGGACACATCCTCTTTCACATTGCAGACAGAAGGGACGACCGCAGAAATCAGAGCATTCTGCAGGGACGCCCCCTTTTTTATTCATCGGATGTGCGGGAGACAGAGGGATCTGTCAGAAAGATGCGTTGTTTATGACGCGGAGAGGAGAAGGTCATGGGTACCGGATATATCATCATTACTAACAATCCGATGGTCGATGAGAAGTTCAGCAATACTCATGACGTTGTCTATAAAGAGGTTTCGTATCGGGAAATTCTGGAGGAAGCGATGAACTGGATCATACAGGGCCATGAACTTCTGACGCATCCGCTTTCCGGCAGCGTGAAACCGAACGAAACCCCGTATAAATCTCTGCTCGTCAGGAAGCAGACAGGCAAGCCGGATGCACGTTCCATAGAGCTGATCGAACGCGCGGTGGAGACCTGCGATAAATTCGAAAAACGCACATTTACGTATAAACCGGGGGTTTATAAGGATTTCCAGCTGGTAGACATGACACTGATCGAAAGCGGCATGTCATCTGCTGATGAGTGGCTGTAATCCGCAGAATCATGTGGGCTGAAGCTGCTGAATATTAGATATATTAACGCTAGGACATTAATTCTAACACTACACTTAATTATTAACAATTCTTCTGAAAAGGAGGGAACCAGATATGAAGCTGGAAATGGGATATATCCACATTACGGATATCCAGTTTGCAGATGAGTCCAAGGTGCAGGACGGCATCCTCTACGTCAGCAAAGAGGAACTGACCAAGGTGGCACTTGAAGATGAACATCTCAAGACTGCGGAGTTCGATATCGCTAAACCAGGAGAGTCTGTCCGCATTACACCGGTTAAGGATGTTATCGAGCCGCGTGTAAAGGTTGAAGGAAACGGCGGAGAATTTCCTGGAGTAGTTTCCAAAGTTGATACCGTAGGATCCGGAAAGACATATGCACTGAAGGGTATGGCTGTCGTAACCGCCGGCCCGATCGTCGGATTCCAGGAAGGCGTCATCGACATGACCGGCCCGGGAGCTGACTACACACCGTTCTCCAAGACACTGAACCTGGTTATGGTTCTGGAGCCGGTTGACGGAATCAAACAGCACGACTACGAGAGAGCTGTAAGAATGGCCGGATTCCGCGTTGCATCCTATGTCGGCGAGCTCGCAAGAGACCTCACACCGGATGAAACAGAGGTATTTGAGACATGCACCATCAAGGAAGGACTGGAAAAGTACCCGGATCTGCCGAGAGTTGCTTATGTCCAGATGCTGCAGAGCCAGGGACTTCTGCATGATACATACGTTTACGGCGTAGACGCAAAGAAGATCCTGCCGACACTGCTCAGCCCGACAGAGGTTATGGACGGCGCGATCATCTCCGGAAACTGCGTATCCGCATGCGATAAGAACCCTACTTACGTTCATCAGAACAACCCGGTTGTCCACGATCTGTTCAAGCAGCATGGAAAGAAACTCAACTTCGTCTGCCAGATTATCACCAACGAAAATGTATACCTCGCAGACAAGGAGCGTTCTTCCAATTTCACAGCAAAGCTCTGCAAGATGCTGGATCTGGACGGCGTAATCGTATCTCAGGAAGGATTCGGAAACCCGGATACAGACCTGATCATGAACTGCAAGAAGATTGAGGCGGAAGGCGTAAAGACTGTCATCATCACGGATGAGTATGCTGGAAGAGACGGAAAATCCCAGTCCCTGGCAGATGCTGACGCAGCTGCAGACGCAGTCGTTACCGGCGGAAATGCCAATGAAGTGATTATCCTGCCGAAGATGGACAAGGTAATCGGAACTCTGGCATTCATCAATAAGATCGCCGGAGCCAGTGAAGAAACACTGCGTGAAGACGGATCTCTGGAAGTTGAGCTGCAGGTTATCACAGGCGCAACCAATGAGACAGGCTTCAACAAACTGAGCGCAAGATAAGAGGGGAGGAAGAGAAATGGCTAAACTGAGAGTCGTTCACTACATCAACCAGTTCTTCGCTCAGATCGGCGGAGAGGAGAAGGCTGATTATCCGGCTGAATGCAGACCGGGTGAAGTCGTAGGACCTGGACTGGCCCTGCAGGCTGGACTGAAGGACGAAGCAGAAATCGTCGGAACGATTGTCTGCGGAGATTCCTACTTCAACGAAAATATTGACAAGGCTACCGCAGATATTCTGGAAATGGTTAAGGAACTGAAGCCAGATGTATTCGTAGCAGGACCTGCATTCAACGCAGGCCGTTACGGAGTTGCCTGCGGAACTATGGCTGCTGCTGTTCAGGAAAAACTTGGTGTTCCTTCTCTGACAGGAATGTTTGAGGAAAACCCGGGCGCAGACATGTATAAGAACAAGGTTCTGATCGTTGCGACCAAGAACAGTGCAGCAGGAATGAGAGCAGCTATGAAGAAGATGGCTCCGCTGGCTCTGAAGCTCGCAAAGGGTGAGAAGATCGGCGCTTCCTGTGAAGAGGGATATATGCCGAACGGTGTCAGAGTCAACTTCTTCGAGAAGAAGAGAGGTTCTGAGCGTGCCGTTGAGATGCTGCTGAAGAAACTGGCCGGAAAGCCGTTTACAACAGAGTATCCGATGCCGAGTTTCGATCGTGTTGCTCCGAATCCGGCTGTTAAAGATATGTCCAAGGCAACAATCGCTCTGGTTACATCCGGAGGAATCGTTCCGAAGGGAAATCCGGATCACATCGAAAGCTCTTCCGCATCTCACTATGGTGAGTATGACATTACCGGAGTAACAGACCTGACAGCAGATACCTATGAGACTGCTCATGGCGGATATGACCCGGTTTACGCAAATGAAGACGCAGACCGTGTTCTGCCGGTCGATGTACTGCGTGACATGGAAAAGGAAGGCGTTATCGGCAAGCTGCATAATAAGTACTATGCAACTGTAGGAAACGGAACTGCTGTAGCATCCGCGAAGAAGTTCGCTGCAGAAATCGGAAAGAAACTGAAGAATGACGGTGTAGACGCAGTTATTCTCACTTCCACCTGAGGAACCTGTACGCGTTGCGGTGCAACGATGGTTAAGGAAATCGAGAGAGCTGGCCTGCCGGTAGTTCATATCTGCACAGTTACTCCTATTTCTATGACAGTAGGTGCGAACAGAATCGTTCCTGCTATTGCTATTCCTCATCCTCTGGGCAATCCGGAGCTGGATCATGACGAAGAGAAGGCACTCCGCCGTCATATCGTCGAGAAGGCTCTGAAGGCACTGTCTACAGAGGTAACAGAGCAGACAATTTTCGAGGACTAATGGAAATCCGCGGATGTTGAAATTCCAGTGAATGAAAGTTTAACATACGCGATTAAAAAATTTTGTGAAATATTGCTTTTTCCTATAGCTTTTTGAAGCGAATAGTGATATTATCAATGTAACAAAGTTAAGTAAACATGATTATTTAAATCAGAATAAAAAAGAAAGGAGAGAGATAATGGCTATTTTAAAAGACAAAAAAGTAGTGATTATCGGCGACCGTGACGGAATTCCGGGCGACGCCATCGCAGAATGTGTAAAAACTGCCGGCGGCGAAGTCGTATTCTCGTCCACGGAGTGCTTTGTCTGAACGAGCGCAGGCGCAATGGATCTGGAGAACCAGAGAAGAGTTAAGGAGTTTGCTGAGAAGTACGGCCCGGAGAACGTAGTTGTACTGCTTGGTGCTGCTGAGGGAGAGGCTGCCGGCCTGGCTGCTGAAACCGTTACAGCAGGAGATCCGACTTTCGCAGGTCCGTTGACGAATGTCCAGTTGGGACTTACAGTATACCATGTTGTTGAACCTGAAGTGAAAGAAGAGTTCGATCCTGACGTTTATGACGAGCAGATCAGCATGATGGAGATGGTACTCGACGTTGATGATATCATTGAGGAAATGACAGACATCAGAGATGAGTACTGCAAATATCTCGATAAATAGAAAATAAGTGGCGGAAGGGAGCTGTGATAAACAGCTCCCTTTTGTGGTATATACGAACGGGACATGTTTTATGATCGGATGTAATTTGCAGGATTCTGTATTATACTGGGATGTGTGAATAGAGATTATCAATTGTACAGAAGTATGACGGAATCTTATAATTTTTATTGAGAGGATTTATTTCCCTGCAGATATGCGGCTGGCGTATTGTTTTTATCAATAGCTTTAAAGGGCCTGCTGCAGAGGATTTTTCCGAAGGAAGAAACAAGAAACGGAGAATACAATGCGTAAGGTTTACTTGGATAACGGAAGCACATCATTTCCGAAGGCGCCGGGCACGGGTGAGGCGATGAGTGATTTTATGACCAATGTGGGCTGCAATGTCAGCCGTGGCGGGTATCAGTCTGCGTATGCCATGGGTGAGGTTGTCTATGAGACTCGGGAGCGGTTTGCAAAATTGTTCAACTTTCCTCAGCCGGGTAAGGTGGTATTTACCCCGGGAATCACTTACAGTCTGAATTATGTCATTCAGGGTCTGCTCCGGCCGGGAGATCATCTGATTATTTCCGCGATGGAGCATAATGCGGTTTCCCGTCCGGCATATAAGCTGAAGGAGCACGGTGTGGAAGTAACCGTGTGTCCCTGCGATAAGGAAGGATATCTGGATCTGGACGCGTTTGAGAAGGCGATTAAGAAGAACACACGCCTTGCGGTCATCAATCACGCATCTAATGTTGCGGGAACGCTGCAGGATGCCGAGGCCATCGGCAGAATCTGCATGCACCACGGTGTATATTTTGCTCTGGATACGGCGCAGAGTGCGGGAACGGTTCCGATTGATTTTCAGAAAATGCATCTGGACGCGCTGTGCGTGACCGGACATAAAGGCCTTCTGGGGCCGCAGGGAATCGGCGCACTGATGATGACGGACGCGTTCGCGCAGGAACTTCAGCCGGTGATTCTGGGCGGCACAGGCAGTGTGTCCCACCTGCAGACGATGCCGGATTTCCTGCCGGATAAGTTCGAGGCAGGAACCATGAATCTGCCGGGAATCGTCGGCATGCATAAGGCGCTGGAGTTCATCCTGGAGAAGACGCCGGAGAAGATCGGCGCACAGGAGCTCGACCGGGCGATGCGTTTTATCGATGGACTGAAAGAGATTCCGCAGGCGCATGTCATCGGACCGCAGGGAAGAGAAGGGCGCACAGCAGTTGTTTCTGTGGACTTCGATGAGATCGATAATGCAGAGATGTCCTCAATTCTGGACAGCGAGTTCGGCATCATGACGAGATGCGCACTGCACTGCGCACCGCTGGCGCACAAGACACTGGGAACCTTCCCGGAGGGAACCGTCCGTTTCGCGTTCGGATACTGGACGACGGAGGAAGAGGTGGATTACGCGCTTAATGCCATCCGTTCGGTCTACGCAGAATAAAGAAAAGCGATTGTTCGCCGGGATTTTCCGGCTGAATATATATTATTTTGAAACACAGGAGGTGCCACAATGGCAAAGATTATTGTAGATGCAATGGGCAAGCAGTGCCCGATTCCGGTTGTTATGACCAAGAAACAGGTAGAGAAGCTGGACGGACCGGCAGACGTAGAGGTTCATGTAGATAACGATACAGCCGTTCAGAACGTTACCCGTCTTGGAAACACACTGGGCGCACAGGTTGAGACAGAAAAGATTTCCGACAGCGAGTTCCATATTACTCTGCATGTCGGTCAGGATGCCATCGACGCTGCAGGTGCAGGCAAGGGCCAGGATGCTGTAGAAGCATGTGATGTCGTTGCAGGCAGAAACGTCGTATACGCCTTCACATCTAAATACATGGGAACCGGAGACGACAAGCTCGGCGAAAAGCTGATGAAGAGCTGTATCTACGCAATTACACAGCTGGATACACTGCCGAAGGCAATGCTGTTCTATAACGGAGGAGCATTCCTGACAACAGAGGGATCTGATGTTCTGGAAGACCTGCAGAAGATGGAAGCAGAAGGCGTTCAGATCATCACATGCGGAACATGCGCTGATTTCTATGGAATCAAAGATAAGGTCAAGGTCGGCATTATCGGAAACATGTACGACATCGTTTCTACCATGAACGATGCAGGTCATGTCGTGAGGCCGTAACTGATGCGCAAAAAAGAAATGAAATTTATCGTGACCTTCCGTTCTACGACGGCGGCTATGGCGATGGAATCCATGGCAAAGGAAAAGGGTCTGCCGGGCCGGCTTGTGCCGGTTCCGCGCAGCATTTCCGCAAGCTGCGGACTCTGCTGGATGGTCCCTGTCGACCAGGAGGACACGATCAGAAATGCCATCGATGAGAAGGAAGCCGATGTACAGGGCTTCTATCACGAGGAGATGTTTTAATGCGGCAGAAGCTCATGAAGAAACTGCCGTACAGCTTCAGCGGCTACCCCTGTCTTGCTGTATACAGCAAGCGTAAAACCTGCGCAGTCTCGGTCAATGGAGAAAAGCAGCAGGTAATCGTACGGGTGCCGCTGAATACTTCAGATCGGAAAGTCCTGCATGTGGTGGAGGAAAGCCGCGGATGGATCGAGAAGCACGTCCGGCAGGTGCAGAACAGAATCGCACAGATGCCGGAAATCGAGCCGATATCCGTGAAGGAGCTTCGTGAACTGGCAGATCAGGCACTGGAAGTGCTTCCAAAGAAAGCGGAGACCTATGCCCGTCAGATGGGCGTATGGTACGGCCGCATTACGATCCGGAATCAGAAAACCCGATGGGGAAGCTGTTCTTCTCAGAGAAATCTGAATTTCAACTGTCTGTTAATGAAAATGCCGGAAGAAGTCCAGGACTATGTGGTGGTGCATGAACTCTGCCACCTGAAAGAAATGAATCACTCCCCGGCCTTCTGGGCAGAAGTGGAGAAGGTTCTTCCCGATTATCGCAGGCGCAGAGCCTGGCTGAAACAATATGGCTCTGTCTATATGGAAGCCATGAAAAAGGGCCTGCAGATCGAAGCAGAAAAGAACATCTGGAGACCAGAATAAGAATAATCGTATGTAAAGGTTCTGACAGGGGAACCTGTTATGTCAGGGCTGATTCAGGTTCAGAACGTTAAGCATGAACAGAAAGCTGCCGCACGAAGCTCACATGAGATCGTGCAGCAGCTTTTTTGCGCCCGATAATCAGATTTACGCCTAAAAAGTACTAAACTTCAGGCATAAATGATGGTCGGTTATTTTTTGTATCCCAGTTCATTCAGCGCCTTGCGGGCGGCTGCTTTGTCGGTCATCCACGGGCGGCGGCCTTCTTCATAGTACATGTAAGTTTCTCCGCCTTTTCCCAGTGTGAGGACCACATCGCCTGCAGAAGCCAGGGAAATGGCCTTGGCGATGCCTTTATCTCTGTCGTGGACAAAGGACCAGCGGCAGGAGGTTTTCTTTACTCCTTCCGCGATCTGTTTCGCGATGTCTTCCGGCTCAGAATCCCGCGGATCCTGTGAAGTCAGAACGACTTCCGTGCAGAATTCTCCGGCAATCCGTCCCATGACCGGGCGCTTGACCACATCACGCTTTCCCGGGCATCCGAAGGCGGCGTAAATCTTTCCGCCGGTTTTATCCGTGATTTCCTTCGCGTAATTGAAAATCTTCTCGTATCCGTCCGGTGTGTGTGCGTAATCGACGACAACCGTGAACGGCTGTCCTTCATCGACTCTGTCCATACGTCCGTCCACCTGCGGAATATCGCGCAGCAGAGGAATGATCTGCTCAAGCGGCATGCCGCATTCATGCATGGCGGCGACGGCACCCAGCAGATTGTAGACGTTATACAGCGCAGCCATATTGGTGCTGACCGGGTATTCTTTTCCGTCATAGCAGAGCGTAAAACTGCAGCCGTCAGCACGCTGGACGATGTCCTTTGCGAAATAGTCGACGGTTTCCGGTGTGCCCGGCTCCGAGTGGCTTCCTTCAATCGGGTAGCCGTTCTCATCTGTTTCCGATTCGCCCTGGTCCGTTCCGTATGTGACATAGCGGCAAGGGCAGCAGTCTTTCAGCCCCTGGATGGAGATTTCATCGTCGGCATTCAGTACAGCGACGGCAGAAGGCTTCAGATTGCGGAAAAGCCGCTTTTTTGCCTCAAAATAGTTTTCCATGGTCTTATGGTAGTCCAGGTGGTCATGGGTCAGGTTGGTGAACACCGCGCAGTCAAAATCCACGCTGTCGACCCGGCCTCTGTCCAGCCCCTGGGAGCTGACTTCCATGGCTGCGGCCTGCATGCCGTGATCCAGCATTTCCTTCAGGTTCGCGTGTGTTTCCACCTGATCCGGCGTGGTCAGATTTGCCACGCGGGAATAGTCTCCGTAGCGGATGGCGATCGTTCCCATATAGCCGCAGGGGCGGTAATGGGAATAGATGTCGGAAATCACGCTGGTCAGCGTAGATTTCCCGTTGGTTCCGGTGGCGCCGAATACCGTCATATGACGGCTCGGCTGACCGAAGAAGAGGTCGCAGACGCGGTTCAGTTCTGCGTTCATGTCAGCAACCTTAATATATACGACGCCCGGCTTCTGCTCCACGTCTTCTGTGATGACGATGGCAGCGGCGCCCTTCTCAGCGGCGGAACCGGCGTAGCGATGTCCGTCCTGCTCGTATCCTTTGATGCAGAAGAACATATATCCCGGCTTTACGGTGCGGGAATCCAGGGTCAGCCCTGTAATTTCCACGTCTGGCTGTCCGGAGAATAGTTCAGATAACAGCATATGATATTCCTCCCGTACTATTTTTCACTGTACTCTGTGTCGCAGTATGCGCAGCGGTAAATGCGGCGCTCCGGATCGACCAGATGGAAGATCTGATCGATGCCCTGCTCGGTAGAAGTGATGCAGCGCGGATTGTGGCAGGAGATGATGTTGGTCAGTGTCTCCGGAAGATTGACCGAACGCTTCTCGCAGACTTTTCCGTTTTTGATGATGTCAACGGTGACGTTACTGTCTACGTAGGCGATCATGTCGTAATTCAGGTCGATCAGGGAATCAATCTTGATGATGTCCTTGCGTCCTTTTTTATTGCTTGTTGCGTTCTGAATGATAGCAACTGTGCAGTCAAGCTTGTCCAGTTTCAGCATCTCATAGATGCGCATGCCTTTTCCGGCTGTGATATGGTCCAGTACGATTCCGTTTGTCAGTCCGTCAATGTTCATGATTTGCCTCCCGTTATTACCTTGCGCAGTTTCTTTTTGTCCTGTAGATGTGTCGTGCTATTTCAGTCCAAGCAGGTAGAGAATCAGTGCCTCGCGGATGTACTTTCCACAGTGTGCCTGATAGAAGTAGCAGGCTCTCGGATCGCTGTCGACCTCGACGGAGATCTCGTTGACACGCGGCAGCGGATGCATGATGATCATGTCTTTCTTGGCCGGCTTCAGCTTATCCAGGGTGAGGATGTAGCTGTCACGCAGACGGACGTAGTCTTCCTCGTTGAAGAAACGTTCTTTCTGGACACGGGTCATGTACAGGACGTCGAGATCCGGCATTGCATCTTCCAGCTTCTCGTACTCTTTCCACTCGGCGCCGGCGGCGTTCATCTTTTCTTTCATGTACTTCGGCAGGCGCAGTTCCGGAGGAGCGATCAGGATGAACTTGACTCCCTTATAGCGCATGAGGGCCTCGATCAGGGAGTGTACGGTGCGGCCGAACTTCAGGTCTCCGCAGAATCCGATGGTGAAGTTGTTCAGGCTGCCCTTCTTGCGGCTGATGGTCAGAAGGTCGGTCAGGGTCTGGGTCGGGTGGAAATGTCCGCCGTCTCCCGCGTTGATGACCGGAACTTCAGAGTGCTCGGAGGCAACCAGCGGCGCACCTTCCTTAGGATGGCGCATGGCGATGATGTCCGCGTAAAGGCTGACGATGTGAATCGTGTCCGCTACGCTTTCGCCCTTGGCTGCGGAGGAAGAGGAGGCTTCGGAGAATCCGATGACGTTTCCGCCCAGTTCCATCATGGCGGCTGTGAAGCTCAGGCGCGTTCTGGTGGAAGGCTCAAAGAACAGGGTCGCGAGTTTCTTATGCGCGCAGATGTCCTGATACTTTTCCGGATTCTCGATGATGTCATTGGCGGTCTTGATCAGATGATCAATCTCCTCAACGGTTAAATCAGTGATATTGATGATGCTTCTCGGATTGTGTTTTACCTCAAGCTTATCCATTCTGTTATTCTCCTCCTCTGATTCTATGTTTTACGTTGTCTGCCAGCTGTCCGGACGCTCTATTTCATCCAGCTTTCATCGGACGGATTGGCGCGGAATTTCAGGATTTTTTCCTTCTCTTCCGGAGCGATGTGACCCATCTCAACAGCGGCGTCCACCAGAGTGTCCAGGGTGCAGAGACTGTGGTTGACCACATTGTGCTCCTTCAGCTTGGCCTCGCTTGCGGAAAGACCGTAAGTGAAGATGCTGGCGATACCGACGACATCGGCTCCGGCTTCTCTCAGAACATCCACCGTTTCACAGGAAGATCCGCCTGTAGAGATCAGATCCTCGATGACAACGGTTTTCTGGCCCGGGATGAGGCGCCCCTCGATCTGGTTGTTTCTGCCGTGGCTCTTATGAGAACCTCTGACATAGCCCATCGGAAGGCCCATCATCTGCGCGGTGATCGCTGCGTGCGGGATGCCGGCGGTGCTGGTGCCCATCAGCAGTTCACACTCCGGATACCAGGTCTGAATCGTATCCCTCAGGCCCTGCTCGATCAGCGTGCGGACATAGGGCGTGGACAGAGTCAGGCGGTTGTCACAGTAGATCGGGCTCTTGATGCCGCTGGCCCAGGTGAACGGATCGTTAGGACGCAGGAATACAGCCTCGATTGAGAGCAGTCCGCGTGCAATGTCTTTTTCTGCAGTCATAGTGATTCTCCTTTTTGTATGTGTATGTTTATATGTTTTCGGACAAAATCCAGACCGGCAAGGGGATTCCTCACCGGGCTGTCCGGAAGTCTGCGATATTTCGTGAGTGTGGTTTTCCGTGGCGATCGTGTTTATCTCGCTGTGCCCAGGAAGTCTCTGACGCAGCGCTGATAGGCCTCCACCGGGTTATCGGCCTGCGTGATCGGACGGCCCACCACGATGTAGTCCGAACCGAGAAGCCGGGCTTTTGCCGGTGTGGTGATCCTGGTCTGGTCGTCAGCAGCGGAGTTTTCAAAACGGATTCCCGGGGTGATGGTCATAAAGTCTCTTCCGCAGGCCCGGTGAATCGTTCCCGCTTCCAGAGGCGAACAGACGACCCCGCCGAGTCCTGCGGCTTTCGCGTTCTTCGCGTACTGGGTGACCACTTCCGGAAGAGGGTGATCAATCAGAAGTTCCTTTTCCATGGTTTCCTGACTGGTGGAGGTCAGCTGGGTGACCGCAATCAGAAGCGGGGATCCGCCTTTTGATTCCAGGCCTTCTTTTCCGGCTGCCATCATTTTGATTCCGCCCGCGGCGTGGACATTGGTCATGTCTACCTGCAGGTCCGCGAGACAGGCCATGGCGCGTTTTACGGTATTCGGGATGTCGTGCAGCTTCAGATCCAGAAAAATCTTATGCCCGCGCTTCTTGATTTCCCGTACAATCGAAGGGCCCTCAGCGTAGAAGAGCTCCATGCCGATTTTTACGAACGGCTTCTGTCCGGTGAATCGATCCAGAAAATGGAAGGTATCTTCTGCGGACGGAAAGTCGCAGGCGATAATAACGTCTTTACTCATGACCAGTCTCCTTTCGTATCTCATTTTCAGGTGTTTTCTGCTATTTATTATATCTCAAACCGGCGGAAAGATGGATTCCTGAAAGGGAATTTTCAAACCGTGTATTTGAGCAAACTTGCTTTATTATGCTAAAGCGCCGCGCCGATGATGTCAGTCAGGGAATCGATATGAAGCCCCTCCATGACAGATGGAAGATCCTCGATGATTTCCTTGCAGGCATAAGGGTTGACCAGGTTTGCAGCGCCGATTTCTACGGCAGAGGCTCCGGCCATCATCATTTCAATGACGTCTTCCGCCGTGCTGATTCCGCCCATTCCAATGATTGGAATCTTCACTGCATGAGCCGTCTGCCAGACCATGCGCAGGGCAACCGGAAGAACGGCCGGGCCGCTGAGACCGCCGGTCTGGTTGGCCAGAACCGGTTTTTTCTTCTTCAGGTCAATGCGCATTCCCATCAGGGTGTTGATCATGCTGATTCCGTCTGCGCCGGCGTCCTCACAGGCTTTTGCGATTTCCGTGATGTCGGTGACGTTCGGCGTCAGCTTCATGAATACCGGCTTGTGGGTGACACTCTTTACGGCAGCAGTCACTTCTGCAGCTGCCTTCGGGCTGGTCCCGAAACTCATGCCGCCATTGTGAACGTTCGGGCAGCTGATGTTGATTTCCAGGATGCCGACCTGGTCCTGCGCGTCGAGTTTTTCTGAGGTTTCCTTATACTCATCAAGGGAAAATCCGCTGATGTTCGCGATGAGCGGCTTGCTGTAGATCTTTCTGAATTCCGGGAGTTCATGGGCGATGACGTGGTCGACACCCGGATTCTGCAGGCCGACTGAATTCAGCATGCCGGAGCTGCATTCCGCAATGCGCGGAAGCGGGTTGCCGTAACGCTCGTGGAGGGTCGTTCCCTTAAACGAAATCGAGCCCAGAATATTGATATCATAGAGCTTTGCGAATTCCTGGCCGTATCCGAAGGTTCCGCTGGCCGGAATGACCGGATTGTCCAGCGTGATGCCGCAGAGCTCTGTAGAAAGCGGATTTCCGCCTGTTTTACAGTCATGAGACATAATCGATCTGTCCTTTCCTCTGTATCTGAACCGCCCGCCTTTTCTTAAGAAAAGGGACGGAAGAATGCTGCTTGTATTTTCCTACCAGATGACTTCGTCTTTCATGAGAATCGGTCCGTCGGTGCAGATGCGCTTGCTTCCGTATTTTGTCTTGCAGCTGCATCCCATGCAGGCACCGAATCCGCATCCCATGCGCTCTTCAAAACTGAGCTGTCCGTCCGGCATCTGTTCATAGACGGCCTTCAGCATCGGCTCTGGTCCGCAGGTGCAGACGTAATCGTAGTTCATGGTCTTCATGGCATCGGTGACAAAGCCTTTTATGCCGAAGGACCCGTCTGCGGTCGCGATGACTGGGTGAATGCCGAGATCTTCAAAAGGCTGAAGGGGAAGAATGTCTTCCTTTGTATTGAATCCGAGAGCAAGCTGCGGAGTGATGCCTTTTTCCTTCAGTTCTTTCGCGATGCCGTACATCGGAGGCATGCCGATGCCGCCTGCAGCCAGCAGGGTGTTTTCTGTGCAGAGGCTGACGTCAAAGCCGTTGCCGAGCGGCAGGAGCACGTCAAGCGTCTGGCCCGGAGTCATCTGGCTCATCGATTTTGTCCCGCGGCCCAGAAGCTTATACAGAATGGAAACCCAAGTCTCTCCGTGGTCGTAAATAGATATCGGCCGGCGCAGGAAAAATCCGTCGAGGCGGATGTTGATGAACTGCCCCGGCGCGGAAATCCCGCTGCAGTTTCCGGAAAGCTTCATGAACCAGGTGTCGCGGGTTACCTGTGTGTTTTCTTCAATTGTCAGAATCTGTCTGTCCATAGCAGTCCTTTCTGATGCATTGTCTATCGGCGATTTATGATGGATAAGGGGAAACGCGGTTAATCCAGGCGTTTCAGCCCGACCCGGTCTGCGGAAATCTGTCCGCCGCAGAAGGTCATAACGGCCTTTCCCTGAACGTCCCATCCGTCAAATGGGCAGGAATGGCCCATGCTCTTGAAGGCATCTGCGCGGAGGGTGTATGGCGTGTGCAGATCCAGGACGGTGATGTCCGCGGATCCCGGCAGGAGCAGGCCGCCGTCGGCTTTCTGTTCTGCCTGTGCGGTTTCCAGAGTTGTTCCCGGAAGGCTGAAGCGGCGTCTCGGTGCGAAGCACATCAGCTCCAGCAGACGGTCCATGCTGAGGATGCCCGGAAGGACGAGGCGGGAGTAAAGCACCGGGAAGGCGCTCTCCAGTCCCACGATGCCGTTGGCGCTCTTCAGAAGGCCTTTGGCTTTCTCTTCGGCGGAATGCGGAGCGTGGTCCGTGGCGATCATGTCGACGGTTCCGTCGATAACGGCGTCCAGCATGGCTTTCCGGTCCGCTTCGGAGCGGAGCGGCGGATTCATCTTGAAGCGGCCGCTGGACGGGTCGTCCGGGTTGATCTTGAAGAGGTCTTCTTCAGAGAGGACCAGGTAATGCGGGCCGGTTTCGCAGGTCACATTTACGCCGGATTTCTTCGCGTCGCGGATGACCTGGATGGATTCTTTTGTGGAAACATGGCAGACGTGATAGGCACAGCCGGTTTCCTCTGCCAGCCGGCAGTCCCGCTCGATCTGCTTCCATTCGCTTTCCGAGCTGATTCCCTTCCAGCCGATGGACTCTGCGTAGCGGCCGGCGTGGATGGCAGAACCACCGAGAAGAGACTCATCTTCACAGTGCGCCGTGATTATCTTTCCCAGAGCCTGCGCCTTTTCCATGGCCTCACGCATGCGCTCCTCTGTCTGTACGCCTTTTCCGTCGTCGGTAAATGCGCAGACATGCGGTGCCAGGGCCTCCATGTCCGAGAGGGCGCTTCTTCCGTCCTGCTTCATCGTGATCGCGCCGTAAGGAATGGCGTGGATGACACTGTCCCGCTTAATGATGTCCGTCTGCGCCTTCAGCCCTTCTAAAGTAGAAGGCTTCGGCTTCAGATTCGGCATCGGGCAGACACAAGTGTATCCGCCGTAAGCGCCCGCCAGGCTTCCCGTGCGGATCGTCTCTTTATAAGAAAACCCGGGTTCGCGGAAGTGAACGTGCACATCTGCAAATCCGGGTACAATTGCGTAATCATCAGCGTCAAAGGAACAATCCGCAGCACTTTCAGAAGCTGCCGCGTTGTCGGAAGAATATACGCTGATTCCGTCTTCACTGACTAACAGATCCGCCTTTTTAAATGCGTGATCCAGATAAACGGTTCCATTCTTCAGCAGTGTTTTCATTTCTGTCTCCTTCCTGATTCAGAGGGATCGAAACCCTTGCTCCTCGATTTTTGCCTAAACTTTCAATAAGGTATCACAGATGCCGGTTGTTGTCAAGCCTGCTGCGTCCCGGCCCCGATGCTCTGGAAGAAAGCGACGACGAGGTTGTGGTGATACAGCGCCGAGGCCAGAAACGAGCTGTTCAGCTGCGTCTGCAGCCAGGTCTGTGTGTCCGCGGCCAGAAGCGGCAGGGTCAGCTTCAGCAGGGACAAAAGGATACAGACATATAAAATCCCAAGGAGAAGCCCTGCGGCTCCGCCCAGGACTCCGTCCAGCGCTCCGATGACGCCGCCGTGATGGCTGCGGGAAAAGAGCGCGATGATGATCGTCCCGATGATTTTTACGCCGATATAAATCAGGAGCAGGGCCAGAATGGATATGACGATGCCGGTGATCACAGAAGCGGCGTATTCCGCTGTGGTATTGGCGGCGTTGTCCGCCGCGTTCTGCAGAAAATCCGGAAGAGACAGTGTCCCTCCTGATTCCTGAAAGCGCTTTAACAGCAGGTTCTTGAAAAAGGACTCAAGACCGCTGTCTATAGATGTATGATCAATCAGATACTGTTTCAGATTGTCGGAATATAAAAGGGAAAGAATCGCAAGGGCAATCCACTGGATCAGATGGACGACCGAGACGACGAATCCTTTAAATGCATGCCGGATGGCGGCGATGACGATGATAATAATGGCGATGATGTCGAGTATCATAAATCCGGGAGCCTCCCTGCCCGGTGGTGTTTTGTCCTGAAAAAAGCCGGAAACAGCCGTCTGCAGTCTTTCCCGGGAGAACATCCGGAGAATGCCCAATGCCCGCGGCGGGGACTGCGGCGCCTGCTAACAGTATAGCGTGAAAAAAGGGGAATGTTCAATGAAATGCCGGGATTCTTCTGCATAAATATCAGTACGATTATCTTGAATACTGAAAAGAAGTGATGTATACTTTCTAGGTATATGAGCAGAAATATATTTATGGAAGAAGCGCTGAAGGAAGCACAGAAAGCAGCTGCTCTCGGGGAAATCCCGATTGGCGCGGTCATCGTGCGTGACGGGGAAATCATCGCGCGCGGGCATAATCTGACGGAGACACAGAAGGATCCGACGGTGCATGCGGAGATGAACGCGATCCGGCAGGCTGCGGCATATCTGGGCGGCTGGCGTCTGACCGGCTGTTCGATGTATGTGACCTGTGAACCCTGTGCGATGTGTGCGGGCGCGCTGGTCTGGTCCCGCATGGAGAATTTATTTATCGGAACGATGGATCCCAAGGCAGGAGCCTGCGGGTCTGTTTTCAATGTTGCGGAAAATCCGCGTCTGAACCACTGCATTCATGTGGAACGCGGGATCATGCAGGAAGAATGTGCGGACCAGCTGAAGCAGTTCTTCAAGGAGCTCAGGCTGCGCAGAAAGCGCGGCAGAAACCATCCAGCGGCAGAATCGGAGGAAATTAAAGAATGAAAAATACGTTTAAAAGGGCAGGCGCGGTTTTGAGTCTGGCGGTAATCCTTGCGATGTTCATGGCAATGTTTTCTTTTGCCGACTCATCCCTGAAAATCAATAAGACTTACCCTGCAAATAATGCAACGAGCACGACCAAGGAGAACATGTGTGTCAAAGTGTATTTTGACCGTCCGGTCGGAAATGCCGCATCCAAGAAGGCAAATGCGAATAAATTCAAGATTGCCGATAAAAACGGCCACAAGCTGCCGGTAAAGATCTACTACAGTAAGAGCAACACCAAATACGCGCTGATTCTGGTGGACACCGCCAAGGTTCCGCAGAAGGGTGATAAGGCGATTCAGGACAACCAGTACTACACCTGCACCATTTCCAGCGGATTCCGCGCAAACGACGGCTCTACGCTGAGCGCTGACAAAACCATCCGTTTCAAGACACTGAACCAGAGACGTTATACCGCAGGTTATATGGTGATGATGGTCCTGATGTTCGGCGGAATGATGTTCTTCAGCGTAAGACAGATGCGCAATCAGAACAACGGAACAGACGCAGAAAAGAAGAAGGACGAGTCTGAGGCACCGTTTAATCCGTATAAAGAGGCAAAGAAGACGGGCAAGGACGTACAGACAGTCATCGCCGAGCACGCAAAAGAAGAAAAGAAGGAAGCCCGCAAGCAGAAGAATAAAAAGAAGAAGCTGACAGACGAAGAGAAGTTCAGACTGGAAGAAGAGAAAGTCAAGAAGGAACTTCGCGACGACTATTTCCATGTTAATAAACCGATGCCGATCCGTGCTGCCGGTGCAAAGTACAGAACCGGAAGAGTGGCACGTGCGGCGGCGCTGAAGAAAAAGCGTGCGGAGGAAAAAGCTGCACGGAAGGCCAACGGCTATGGAAAAAACAGTAAAAACAACAAAAAGAAAGGCAGATAACCGCGGGAAAAGCGGAGAAATCGGAGAAGGTCGGATCCTTCTCCGTTCTTTTGCCAAAATTAATTTTTCGATCGATGTCGGTGCACCCGGAGATGACGGATTTCATCCGGTGGACATGGTGATGCAGCAGATCGGATTCCATGATAACGTCGTGGTAAGTTTCCATCCGGATTACAGAAAGCCGCGGGGGAAACATGAAATCCATATCGCATGCAACCGTCCCTATCTTCCGGTGGACAGCCGGAATCTTGCTTATCGGGCGGCGGAGCTGATGTCCGCTGAGGCTGGCAGCAGTGTTCCCGGAGGAGTAATCGAGATCCGGCTGCGTAAGATGATTCCGATTGCGGCAGGGCTGGCCGGCGGGAGCGGGAACGCGGCTGCGGTCATTCACGCGCTGAATGTGCTGTGGCGGCGGAGAATGAAGCTGCCGGAGATCATGGAACTGTGCGCGCAGCTGGGTTCCGATGTGCCTTTCTGCGCAATGGGGCAGGCCCGTCTGAACCGCTGTCTTCCGCGTATCGTGCGGGAAGATCGGTTCGCTGCAGCGTGCGCGAGGGCCCGGGGAACCGGAACCAGGCTGCAGCCGCTTCAGGGAATCCGGATGCCGGCGGTTATCGTAAAGCCGCGCCACGGAGTTTCCACTGCAGAAGTGTATCGGGGGATTGACTCCTGCACCATTACAGAAAGGCCGGATAATGACCGCCTGATCAGAAGAATGCAGAGCGGAGATCCGGAAATGTTTGCAGAATTCATCAATGTTCTGGAACGCTACACGCTGAACGCCTATCCAGATGTTGCCGGGCTGAAAGAACGCCTGGCAGAAACCGGCGCCAGAGTCGTTCTGATGAGCGGCAGCGGTCCGACTGTGTTCGGACTGTATGATACGCTGGATCAGGCAAAAGCTGTCTGTGACCGGCTGCGCGGAGAGAAGATTGAGGCGTACTGGACAGAGACGGTGACGGAGCCGGAGAAAAGGCCATAAGCGCCGTGCGGCCGTTCATTTGTTTTTCAATACCAGATCACAAGTCGCATAAGCGATTTTTGCGAATATTTCACGTATGCTCTCGGTTTGGGGGTATACTTTCTCAAGTTTTTATAATACAATATACGGAGAACATTAAGTACATGGGGGTTAATATGTTAGATTTGGATTTACAGAGCCACAAGCCGCTTCGTGAGATTGTCTATGAACAATTGAAAATGCAGATTCTTGAGGGCAAAATCGAACCGGGAACAAGAATGATGGAAGTAAATCTTGCTGATGAGATGGGTGTCAGCCGTACTCCGGTAAGAGAGGCAATTCGTAAGCTTGAGAAAGACGGACTGGTCGTAATCGAGCCGAGAAGAGGCGCATATGCTTCCGAGATTTCCGTAAAAGACATCGTAGATACACTGGTTGTACGTGAAGAACTGGAAGGACTGGCAGCAGCGCTGACTGCGCAGAACATGACACAGGAAATCGCCGATCAGCTCCGCGGAATTGCAGATGCCTATGAAAAGGCGATCCGCATGGGTGATACGCAGAACATCATCGAGCATGATGAGGAGTTCCATAGAGTGATCACAGAGCACAGCGATAACAAGTCTCTGATCCAGATCTACGGTTCCATTCAGGAGCTCGCGCTGAGATTCCGCTATTTCTATTATGATGATTTCTCCAGATATCAGGATATGCCGAGAGCACACTACCATATCGTAGAAGCACTGGAGAGCGGAGATGCCGAAAAGGCACGCCAGGCAGCAAGAAGACATGCCAGCGACCTGAAGGAATTCGTCATCCGCGAAGGAAAGACCGCCTTCAAGAGCCACAAGTCTCAGCTGAAGTAAATTTTTGCTGTTCATCTCATCAGATGTGGTTTCTGACCGGCAGTTCAGCGGACGAAGGCGGGAGATAACCGCCGCGCAGCCCGTCAGACACGCAGCATTGTGCGGATTACCGGGATTCAGGACGAGCCGGCGGGAAGGCAGAGCGCAAAGCGGATTATAACTGAAGAATGAAGAAAGCGGATTTCAGAGCGCCGTGCGGCGTTTCTGAGGTCCGCTTTCTTATGCGCTCCAGTATCTGTGCGGGTTATGCGAGATGGAATACCGGGACGGCTGCGCGGAAATGGAAAGGCCGGTGACTGAAGTTCCCTGCTTAACTTCAGTCACCGGCCTCCGTGCATATCGAATTCGGCCTTCATCTGCTTCAACGATCTGAACCAGCCATCGGATTTCGACTGCTTCGTTCCGGCCGTTTATTACAAGCATGTCTACCCCAGTGTCGTGGTCAGTGTGACGGATTTTCCGTCTCTGGCGACGATGACCTTGATCTTGTCGCCGGATTTATGTTTTTTCAGTACGGACTTAAGTTTGTCGTAGCTGCGGATGACTGTTCCGTCTGCGGAGATGATGCGGTCGCTGACTTTGAATCCGGCTCTCTTCGCATTGCTGCTGGTAACGGAGGCGACGTAAACGCCGGCGCCGTCCAGTCCGTTCTGTTTTGCTTCGGACGCACTCAGCTGGACAACGGAAATTCCGATGGTCGGCGTGCTGCTGGTGCTTGTTCCATTTGCGCCCTTGTGGGTCTTGATCAGAGTTTTTGCGACTTTTGCCGCGCGGTTGATCGGAATGGCAAATCCGAGGCCTTCGACATCAGAACCGGTGGATTTTGCGACAACAATGCCGATCAGGTTGCCGGAAGAATTGAACAGTGCTCCGCCGGAGTTGCCCGGGTTGATGGAGGCATCGGTCTGCAGCAGGTTCATCTTCTTTCCGTCGATGTTCAGGTTTCTGTTCAGCGCGCTGATGATTCCTGTTGTTGCGGTGTTGCTCAGCTCTCCCAGCGGATTTCCGATGGCGACGACACTGTCGCCGACGGACAGTTTGGAACTGTCTCCATAGGTCGCAGGAGTCAGGCCGACTGCGTTGATCTTCAGGACAGCGATATCATTGTCGGAATCTGCGCCGACAACCTTCGCCGTATAGGATTTTTTATTCCGCAGCGTGACTTTGATCTTGCTTGCTCCTTCAATGACGTGGTTGCAGGTCATGATATATCCGTTTGACTGGATGATGACTCCGCTTCCGGCACCTTCAGTAACGTAGTTCTGCGCCCATCCGTCTGTGGAAACGGAGGAAGTCGTAATGGAAACCACGCTGTCCTGCGTTTTCTCGATAATACTCTTATAGGAAAGCGTTTCCGTGGACTTTGCCAGTTTATAGTGGGTGGCGCTGTTATCGCCGCCGTAAATGGTCTTGTTATAGAGCATGATGCCGCCGAAGGTCAGTGCGGAGGTCAGTACCATGCACAGGATCAGAAGCAGAATCAGTGTACGTCTGGTGATGTAAAGCGGTCTGCCTGCTGCAGCGGAACGTTTTCCGCCGCCATGACCGAATCCGTTTCCGCCGTTTCCGCCGCCGTAGTAATTTCCGGAAGAATATCCGCCGGAATAGTCCTGCCCGCTGGTATAACTGTTGCTGTAGTCCGTATAGCCTGTTCCGTTTCCGGTCATGCCTGAGGGGCGGTCATCCTGCTGATACTGACCGAATCCGTCATCAAACTGCATTCCGGTATAGCCCCGGCTTTCGTTCTGCGGGGAATCCTGAGATCCTCCTGCAGTATAAGAAGAACGATATCCGTAATCGGAAGAATAGCCGGTGTTTGCGGCGTTATTCCCGGAGCTTCCGGCGTTCATGGAAGAATTTCCGAGGCCGCTGCTTTCTGTGGAATCGTTTCCGCTGCGGTAAGACTGTCCGTAAGCATCATCATTTCCCGATGCCTGCCAGGGGTCCGGCCGGCTGTTTTCCCGTTTTCCGGAATCGGAACTGCCAGATGCTCCGGAGGAGCGCCATGCGGCTGCCTCCTGGCCGGTTGGATTTTGTCCCTCTGAAGCGGGATCAACGTGACGCCAGCTGATATCGCCCGAGGCCGTGCGGCCGCCGGAATTGTCGGATGAACTGCCCGGATTCTGGTTTCTGAAATCGTTAAAATCATTATCCATGTTCAATAACTCCTTTATGATGAATTTATTCCTGCGTTCGGAAGGCTGAACTGCCGGCGGCGGGATGGCCTTGGGCGATTCCGAGTCCCGAAGGAGAATTTTTCTGCATACAGTCAGTATAATCAATGTATATGTTTTTTCTGTGTTCAAAAATTGGAAGAGCTATGTTAATATATTACATTAGCAGGTTGTTTATCCGCTGAATTTCAGCCGTTTCAGCATGCAGGACAGCGGCGGGAACACTGGCCGCGGCAGGATGTGTGCGTGAAAGGGCTGAAGATGCATTCAGAGAAGAAAGGATGCGTAAACGTGAAAGACAGAAATGTAGAAGTGAAAATTACGGGAAAGCAGTTCGCCGGAACCGAGGCAGAGGATGTCGTCGAGTTTGTGACCGAAGGCAGTCTCCGCGCGGACGATGAGGGAGTCACCCTCACGTATCCGGAGAGTGAACTGTCCGGTTTCCCGGGAAGCATAACGACGCTGCAGATCCGGGAGGATTCCATTCACATGCAGCGCAGAGATGAAGAGGGGAAAGTAAAAACCGAGATGCACTTTAAGCAGGGCGAACGCATGGACAGTCCGTATGAGACCCCCTACGGCACGATGAAGCTGGAGGTTCTGACGGACCGTGTAGACGCAGACCTGACCGATGAGGGGACAGGCAGTATTGAGGTTATCTACCTGGTCAGCCTGGAAGGCATCGCGGAAGGAAAGAACGCTCTTCATATTGATATTCAGGAGGTGCAGAATGAACGAGAAGCATAGACTGGCAGCGAAGATCATCGTGATCGCAATCTGCCTCAGCATGGTTGGAACTACAGTAATCTGGGCCATTCAGACATGGGTATAGGCGATAAGAAAACAAGAGAAAACAAGGCCGGAAGAGGGGCAGAATCTGCGGAACAGATCCGGAGGGCTTTCTCCTGGCAGTATCAGGTCGTTGCGGAAGGTGCGGTGGCAGGAGCTGCAGGAGGCGCGGTGGTTTCGGTTCTCCGTCTGCTGATGCATCAGGCGGAGCATTACCGGGATACGTTGATTCAGGCGGCAAAAACCAGCCCGCAAGAGCTTGTCCTGGCACTGGTTCTCCTGGCCCTGTGCTGTGCCGCAGCCTGTATTTCCGTCAGACTGGTGCCGCTGGCTTCGGGCTCCGGAATTCCGCAGGTAAAAGGTGAGATGCAGGGGCAGATTGATGAGCCGTGGCTTTCTGTGATCTTCAGCAAGCTGGCGGGAACGGTCGCCGGAATCGGAGCCGGACTGTCCATGGGAAATGAAGGACCGAGCGTGCAGATCGGCGCGATGGCGGGAAAAGGCACTGCGCGGCTGCTGGGACGTCCGGTCACGGAAGAGTGGATCTTGATGAGTGCCGGTGTCGGCGCGGGACTTTCCTGTGCGTTTAACGCTCCGCTCGCGGCGGTGATGTTCGTCCTGGAGGATATTCACAACAACCTGAATAAAGAGGTTATCCTGACCACGATGGCCGCCGTGGTGACATCGGATTTTGTGTCCTATCAGATTTTCGGCCTGCATCCGGTGGTGATCATTCCGGGTTCACGGGCGCTGCCGCTGAAGTATTACTGGCTGCTTCTGGTTCTTGGTGTGATTCTGGGCGCATTCGGTGTGTTCTTCAATAAATTTACTGATGTCATGCAGAACGTGTATCAGCATATTTCTAATAAGACAGTAAGGATCATTGTTCCGTTTCTTCTGGTTATTCCGATTGCCTTCCTCAGGCCGGATGCTCTGGGGACCGGGTATGATCTGATCGAGGCATCTGCGGCCGGGAAATACATGGCTGCAGGAATGGCGGTCCTGATCCTCCTGAAATTCTTCTATTCCATGTGCTGCACGACATGCGGCACGCCGGGAGGGATTTTCCTCCCGCTCCTGGTTGTCGGAGCGCTGACGGGAGGACTATTCCTGAGGCTGTACTGCGGCCTGACCGGAGAAGAAGATGTCTACCTGACGAATTTTGTTTTGTACGGAATGGTCGGATATTTCACGGCGGTGATCCGTGCGCCGATTACCGGAGTTCTGCTGGTTACAGAGATGACCGGAAACTTTATGAATTTCCTGTCCCTGACCATCGTGGCTCTGACTGCGTATATTGCCGCGCAGGCTATGCATGGAGAACCGATCTACGATCAGCTCCTGCACCGGATGCTCCGCACCAGAAATGAAAACCTGGATTCCGGAAGCAGACACCGCGCGCCGAAAGTCATCCTGGACAGTGACGTGCATATGGGAAGTCTGATGGACGGACAGCCGATCAGCAGAATGCATCTGCCTAAGGGCAGTCTGGTGGTAGCCATCCTTCATCAGGGAAATGAAATTGTGCCGGGCGGAAGCACTGTCCTCCATGCGGGAGACCAGCTTTCTGTTTTGTGTTCCGCGAAAAGTTCAATTCAGGTGGATGAACTGCTGGAAGAACAGTGCAGAACCACGCTGGGAGACTGGCAGAATGAAGACACCGCACATCCGGAACAGTGATGTGAACAGGGCTCTGTCCCCGGTTTAAACGATTTCTATCACGCATTTCGTACATACTGACGAGATGCGTTTTTTTATGCGGCGAACAGCGGGAAAATCATCGCACAGGGGAAATATACAATTTTCAGAAGATTCCCCGTGGAACTGAATTTTGGTGAATGGTATTGAAGAATCCAGAATGCTGATATAAAATATCGATAAGCGAAGTTGTACATGAAAGACCGCAGAAACGGTCAGATTCACGAATTTTTATCTCAAGTGCAGGCCGCAGTGTCTGCATCTGTTGTTTTCAGATCCGATTCTATCTTTGATTCAGAGAAAAGATGATTTAAACATCAGAGGATATTGAGCAATGTATAAGACCGTGTGCAGATGCACGGAATGATGTATGTTTTCAGGATGTATGTATGGTATATGAGGAGGCGGGACATCCGCGCCGCAGGTAGTATGGAAGAAAATGTAAAAAAAGAGAGTGTAAACGAAGAAATGGTACAGGAGGCCGCTGAAACGGCAGCAGCAGAAACTCCTGAGCCAGAAACAGAAGAAAAGCCGAAGACGCGGCGCCGCACGACGAAGAAGACGGCAGAGGACGCGGAGGCAGAAGCGGAAGAAAAACCGAAGACACGGCGCCGCACAACGAAGAAGGCGTCAGAGGACGCGGAGGCAGAAGCGGAAGAAAAGCCGAAGACGCGGCGCCGCACGA
>CAJMLL010000019.1 GCA_905214225.1 uncultured bacterium
AAATTTATTACAAATTGAAAATTATAATCTCATAAGTGCCTTCTAAAAACAATTCTTATCTTTTCAATCTCTGGAAATATCAACTTATCAATGAGGCTAAAACAAAGAAAATAGCGGAGCATTCCATTTTCTCCGCCATTTCCATTCTATCTCGTATTCTCTTCGTCCTATTCCACAACGTGAACTCTTGCTGCGTCATACCGGCTCACCCTTGCACGATCTTCAGCCGGATAGCCGACCGGGAACAATGCGAACGGCTCCAGATTCTCAGGCAGATTCAAAACCTTGCGGACGCTCTCCATTCTGTCAGGAACTGGCGCAATTGCAAGGAACACGCCGCCCAGTCCAAGATAATCCGCTTCAAGCCACATGTTCTCCAGCGCAATGGCAGAATCAATCTGTGCCATTCCCGGAAACATAATGCCCTCTTTACGATAAACAGCGACAATGACAACTGGAGCATTGGCTGCGCAGCCTGCAAACTGACTGGTTTTTGCCAGCTGCTGAATAACTTCTTTATTCTTTACGACATAATACTCCCAAGGCTGTTGATTCCCGGCACTCGGAGCCTGCATGGCCGCCTTCAGGAGTTTTTCGATTTTCTCCTCTTCAACCGGCTTATCTTCAAACTTTCTGATGCTGATGCGATGAAAAATGCTGTCCATATTATATATTCCTCCGATATTCCATGACTACCTTCATTGTAATTATATACCCGTCTTATTAAGACTTCCATAAATCAGATTAATCTTCAATATTATATTTATTCTTCTTATCAAAAAAAGCAAACACGAAACATTATTTACAGATTATTTGGAACACATCGCAAAACACCTCGACGGGGAACCAGCGCCGCCGACTAATTTCGGGAAGGTACAAAAAATCAATGCTCCTGTTTCCGGGACCAAGTCCAGATTCTTCAGGAGTTCAATCTGGAACCGATTCTGCGACAAAATATATGTCTCCGCATCATAACCGACAGTCGCTGCATAAACCGCAGAATCCGTATCGCTTGTTTCATGACCGATCGCGCCGATATTCCGGTTTTCTACCAGCCATTTTACGGTATCCACATGCCAGCCCGGATAATGTTTATTTCCCTCTGCATCACGGTTATCCATCGCTTCTGATGTCCCCTTCTTGGACCAGTCCGTCCTGAGCGCAGCAAATGCGCCTTCCGGAATTATCCCGTGCTCAGCTTCCCATTTCTTAACATCCTTGATCGTCAGCGCGTAATCTGGATTTTCGGCTGCCTGCTGCGTCATGTCGATCACAATCAGAGGCATAATCATATCATCCGGCGTAAAATAATCCAGCGTCTGCCTCCCTTCATTAAAATGACAAGGTGCATCAACATGTGTGCCGAACTGTCCCGCAATCAAATGATTGTACGCCAGAAAACCATCCTTTTCATGTGTGTAAATCGGTTTCATCTCCATTGCCGGAAACCCGTCCCAGTGCGGTGTGTCCGGGCTCAGCGGATGCGTGAGATCCACCATCCTGCATGATTGTTTACAATTTCTCCATAATTCCCAAAGATCCATAATACTACCCCTCGATTCCTTTCCACAGTCGAATCAACTTCCTGGTGGATATCAGGCTGACAGCCCCGATCCAGTCTGCACAGCCCCTTACTGCTAATACATCATCATATCCGCCTGGCTGCACCCCTATCCCGGCCAACCACCTACCTCATGCGCCCTTATTAATTCTGACTGGATTAATAATTCAGATATTTTTCTTATCACTATACCACTCCCATCGAGAAATACCAATCAAATAAAGGAAGTTGATATGTATTTAGTTCAAAATCCCATATGGACAGCCGCTTTCCGGACCCTTATTTACATGGACAGGCGCAATTATGAACGCCGCCATCCATCTTGATCAAACTTGTGATCGCAATGGACAGCGGCGCTGTAACGATTCATGTTCACTTGTGACCAGTGACTTCATCACCAGGAACAACTTGCTTTCGGCAGTGTTACTTGATGGTGAATTCCAGTTCGCCTCTTGTCAGCGGAACCTGGTAGTCTTTTCCGTCGAACTGGATGGTCTGGTATTCCTTTCCAGTTTCTGGCACGATTTCAGCCTTTGCCAGATAGGTGCCGGCCTCGCTCGGTGCGGAATCGAGCTTGGTAGTCTTTCCGTTCTCGACCTTGTAGTAGGTCATGGTGTAGGTCAGACCAGAGACTTCCTGACCTTCAATATAGGTATGGAAGACTTTGGAGACGTCGACGGCCTTTCCGTCAGCCTTGACTTCGGATCCTGCCGGGTCAGCCGTGATGATCGGATAGCCTTCATAGTACAGCTCTTTCAGAAGCGCGGTTCTCTGTGCGGATTTCTCGCTGTCTGTCTTTGCCTCATAACCTTCGGATTTGCCGGTCAGGTAGTTCAGCAGTTCTTTTGCCGCGTACTTCTTTCCGCTTTCTCCGAGTCCTGTGTAGATGGTGTTGCTGGAAACCGTGCCTTCCTTAACGTTCTTATCATTAACGATGACGATGGACGCCTTGTAGTATGCGGTGACTCCGTAGTAGGACAGATAAACCGCCGAATCCGTGGAATTGTCTGTCGGCACGATCTTTCCGTTAGAATCATAGCTCAGCTTATAGTAGCTGTCGCCTGCCGTGCTTCCGATTCCGGATTTATTGGACTCTGCCTCAATGGAGGTGAAGTTGAAGAATACCTTCGTCTCCCTGAACGGATCCTGACTAGTGATGTAGGACGCGTATTCCTTTGCGAGCTTTTCAAATTCGCCCTGCTCGGAACGTGTGAAGCCCTCACCCTGAATCACGATCGTCTTATTGTTATAGTACGGAGCTGCGCCCCAGTAAACATCAGAATCGTTATTGTCCACGATGCTTGTCGTCTTGAAGGTGATCTTGAAAGATGCGGTTTTCTCTGCAATCTTTTTCTTTGTCTTCTTATCGTAGGCAGTGACCTTTACGGTGTAGCTTCCCGGCACAACCGGTGCCTTTGTGGACTTTACGGTCTGCGGAGTTCCGGACTTGGTGCGCTGGATCGTTCCTGTCCAGGAGGTCTTCGTCGTGTACGGCTTGCTGTACTTTACCTTGATGCCGACTTTCGCTGCTTTTCCGTCATAAACCTTGTCCTTTGCCGAGAGGGTAATCAGGTTCGGATATTCGATCTTGTACTTCGTCTTCATAGAGCAGGCCTTATAGGTCTTATTGCCCTTGAATACGGCCTTGATCGTATATGTGCCGTGCTTGTACGGAATACCTTTGACTTTCTTTCCCTTGGAATTATAATAGGTCAAAGTCAGATTCTTTCCGAGCTTGTCGCCGGTGGTCTCATGCTTTCCTCTTCTGAGGATGAAGTACTTCTTCATGTCCGTGCCCTTGGACTTCTGATAGAAGGTCTTGGCATATGGCTGATAGAAGATCTTGGTTACGTTGGAGTTCTGGCTGAACGCCTTGCGCAGCTGCTCTTTGCAGACATCGCAGAATGGATACTGCGCGCCCAGGTACTGCATCTTACAGTTCTTAGACGGGTGGTACCAGCCGTCTCCGCCGTTGTCATACTCGTAAACGCCGATGCCGTCCTTTCCGATGAACTTCTTCCACTTTACCTTCTTCGGATCAGAAATCTTGGTCATGTTCGGATATTCATAGGCGTACTGTGGTCCTGCCCAGTACTCATCCGCGAGTTTTCCGATTGTATGACCAAGCTCATGCAGCATCATTTCCAGCGAAGAATCGTTCAGCGAAGCCACGCAGTAATCGCCGTCTCCACCGCTTCCTCCGTACACCTCAGAATTGACCATGACCAGTTCAAAGTCCGCGTTTCCGTTCAGGTAGTTCTGCTTCAGCGCTTTCACCTTAGCGGCACCGCTTTCCGGAAGCGTGACCAGACGCTGCATTCCCGTACTCCAGTAGGTCGCGCCGAAATAGGTGCTTCTGTTATCCTTTTTCGCTTCATCCACCGTCTGCGCATCCGCGCCCTGTGCGCCAGAATCTTTAGAAATCGTAAATAATGCGTAGAACTTAATCGAGTCCTTATACTCGCTGTACGGTGCAGTCTTCATCATATACTTTGCCGTCGCCTTTGCATTGTCGTAGAATTTCTGCTCATCCGACTTGGTGAATCCGTCTCCCAGAATCAGAAATACCAGCGCATCCTTATCCGCGAGCTTCTTTGCCGACTTGTCGCAGTACACCAACTTCGGATCGTGTGGGACCAAGCTCTTATCAATCTTGGTGCTTGCCGCAGTCGCCGTCTTTACCGCAGTCGCCGATGCATGCGTCTTGGTGCTGTCTGCATAGGACAGATCCACTGAGGACAAAAAGCACATCGATGACGCGGTCAGCAAGGATATTCCCAGAACTGCCGCTCTTCCTTTCCATGATTTTACAACCATCTCTCTTTCCTTTCCTGCGCCCAGCTGCGCGTTATTCAGAAAGTTCACTTTCTGACAGCACTCAATACCGCCCATCCGCTGCAGCATCATCTGAATATAAAGTACATCAGCGGCCCGCAGGCCGTTCCGTTTCTTCGGAAACACTGCTGCAGCGCCATTCTGCATTCTTTCCTGTTTTCTGTCTGCCGATTAATTCCAGAAAACGCGGCCCAGACGCATATTCCTATAACATTACCGTTTCCGCATGTTCACCGGAATACACATTATTCTCTCAAGCATCTCCCGGAAGAATCATACGCACATACGATTACACGCCCAAAGAAAAATATTTCAGCAGCCTCGCAGAATCGTGCAGGACTGCCCTCTTTTTCCTCTGAACATGCATTTCCGTGAGCTCATCATAGCACAGATGTGAATAGACTTTCAATATTTTATAGAATTATTTTCTGAAATTTATTGTTTTTCTCAATCTATACATAATTGACAATATATAAGCTTCACAGGTATGGGAACATAAGAAGAAATTTCTTTTCACTCTCACCTGAATGAGAAGAAGCCGCTGAAGTAAGTCATTTTCCATAACTTACTTCAGCAGCTTCTCCACATATTATATCTCTGTTTCATACAGCCATAAGTTCTGCCATTTAGTACCGTTGAAAATACCCACTCCCAGGATTTCCAGCCGGTACAGAAATTCCGCCGGGAAAGTCAGTCTTCTCAGCTTTACCATAAGCAGTTATCTGTCTTGCTCATCGTTTTTGTCCCGGCTCATCTGGTGCATTTCTCTCTTCATGATGTACATCTCATGATCCGCGCGGATCACGGCTTCTTCAATCCGTTCTCCCTGCTCCGGCTTCACCATGCCGTAGGCAAAATCCAGGGGAAAATTACCGTATGCCGCGTCACAATTCGGTTCTTTACGAAGGTCTTCAAGGATCGGTTTAGTCATTTCCGGCTGCAGATCCGACAGGAACACAAATTCATCTCCGCCGGTCCGGTACAGCCGCCCTGAATTCTGCAGCCTGTCTTTCAGCGTCTGCGCGAAGGCAAACAGATAGGCATCTCCACACTGATGTCCCCGTGCATCGTTATAGCGTTTCAACTGGTTCATATCGAACACAGCGACGGCCTTCACCTTATTTCTGCCAAACTGCGGCCGCTTCAGGTATTCCAGATAGGAGCTCCGGTTCGCGATGCCGGTAACCACATCCGTCTTTTCATACAGGTTCTTCACCGCAAAATACAGCAGAAGATAGGCCAGCGTCAGACTGTCCCAGGTCGTGGAAATATCAATTTCCACCAGTTCTGCGATCTGCCCCAGGGTTACGATACCGATGACAAACGTAACCAGGACATGGTCCTGCCGGTCAACGGGAAAATTCACTCTGCAGAAATCCATCAGAAGACAGGAAAAATAGAGCAGTTCCCCTATGGACAAAGCGGCGTTCATCGGCAGAATCACCATATTCAGATCCTTATCATGATAGAACAGGAAGTGATAGCGGATGTTGAAAGCTGGAAAAATAACATAAAAAAGAAACATCAGGACCGCCAGATATTTTCTCCACGGTTGCCAGCATCTGCGCCCCATATGCAGTAAATTAATGTAGACGACCGGTACCAGCATATAGCAGATCGAAGTCAGGACCGTAAGTAAATGCCGCTGAAATCCATTTGGAAGAGAAAATGACATATAGATGATCTGCCAAAACTGATCCAGCAGGAGAATAACCATTAATGGAATTCCCGCACGAAAATAAGCTGTCCGCGTTTTTTCATCGATTCCTCCGCGAATATACAGACAGCACCAGACATATATGATCAGAACAACATCCATGATATCGGAAAATACAAGCATATAAAGACATCCTTTCCCCCTTGCCTTATCGCATGTTTATTTTACCATACCCAATTTTCGATGTCTATTTGACCGTCATTATGAATAGACTGTACAATTTTCGTTACATATAGCACATTTTATGCAGGCTCGGGATTTTTTTCGGCCGGGACAGACGGATTTCCGGGAACAATTCCCTGATCGGGTCCGGTCTATCCATCTTTTCTGACTGCCCTTTCGATGCTTTCTTTGATCATCCCGCTGTCCGGAAAGCCCTGCGCCTTCAGCTCTTCTGCGGCCTTGTTCAGAGCTGCCGGAAACTTCTTTTTCAGGCGGGTGTATTCCCTTCTGACCAAAGTTTTTCCTATGCCCATGTCATCTGCCGCGTCCAGAAAGGACTGTTTATTGATCTTGCCCCATTCTTTTTGTCCCCCGATGGATATCGCCATCTCCGAGGTGCTTTCCTTATACACCAGGGTGCAGATCACGTCGTAGGCGGGTGCCAGGCGGATGGTCCGCAGGTCCGGGCTGTACAGGAGGGAGAGATTCTTAATGTGGTTGTCGGTATTTCCGATGAGGTCGTCAAAAATCAAAAGATCAAGGAGGCGAAGTTCGTCTTTCAACGGGTTGGTCGAGACGTCGCGCAGGAGACGGAAAATCTTCCGCAGATAGTTCTCCCCGTCCGGTTCGTACTTTCTGGTCGACGGAATGCCGAGTGCCTGGGCCATGTCCTCCTGATGAAGACGCAGCGGGCAGGGCAGACCGTTCAGCATTTCCGCAGAGCGGACGATCATCCGGTCGTAGCGCTTCGATGCCAGAAGCACCCCGGAATCCCTGAAGCCTCCCGTATTGATGATAAAACTGTCCACCACCGGAATGCCCAGATAATGCGCCGTCCGCAGCGACAGCTGCTCGTTCTCCACGATGTTCTGAAGGCGGACGTGACTCTGCTTGACGATGTGCGTGCTCGCCGCCGTTCCGATCGGCTGGTACCAGGTCTTTTCCGGCTCATGATAATAGAGGCCGGACTTCCCCGACGCACCAGTCAGAGAAAGATGCGACGCCACCACCAGACTCGCCGACCGCGTCGAACCCTCTTCCGCAAGCCGCCTGACCTGCTCCATCGAAAGCCGCCGGTACTGCGCCGTTCCGTCATCCGGCTCATCCGCGTTCAGAATCTGCAGCGCGCCCAGACACTCCTTTCCCAGGCCCGCCAGAATCGACAGATAATCCTCTTCATCCACATGCATCCACTGGGCAACGCTCCTGCGCGTAAATCCCTCCGGCAGCAGCCCCTCAAAAAACGTTCTCGTGGCCTCCGGTGAAAACGGCTCACTCTGCAGCGGCAGACTCACCGAAACCGGCACACTCCGTCCGCCTTCGCAGTATTCCGACGCATAAGAAAAGGAGGCATCCGCCTGGTCCTTTCCTTCAATCGTACCGACAAACTGCCTCTTTCCCTCGATTTCCAAATATACATTCAGTGTCATTGCTCGTATTCACCCCTCGGCTCCACCGTCAGATTCATGCCGAGGATCATCGCGACCGAAATCGCCTTCTCCAGCTCAATCGTCTTCTTACCGTTCTCCAGATCAGACAGGAAACTCACACTCAGCCCCGTAAAATCCGATATGAAGGACTGCGTGTAACCCAGTTCCTTGCGTCTTCTGCGAATTGCCATTCCGAACGTTTCTGCATCTGTGATATTATTCTTCATAAATACATTCACCTCTAGAGCCGCAGCAGATTGCGCCTTTTCCGGTCCACTTGATGATTCCAAGCAGGCCTTCAAGCCGATTTGATCTTAACTTTACAAAAGACGTATGCTCCGCCCATCCGCTTCGCCGTACGGCTAAATTTCATCTTGTTTTATTATAATTTCGCCGTACGGCTAAGTCAAGGGGGATGTCATCTTTTCAATCCTGCACTGATGCTGCCCGGTCAAGGGCTTTCGCGACTGCCTCTTCATTTCCTTCGATCGTATCCTCGATCAGCTGGTCCGATTCCATGATCAGGCGTACAGTCTCTGCATGGGAACTCATCGCCAGCGTATCTTTAAATGTCAGGCCCTGGGGCACTGTGTTCATCGGCAGGAATATGCTGTAAATCCCTGTATTACGGCTGAACTCTTCACTGGTGAATGTCCATATTCTCGTATTGCATGACCATTCTCGTATACACATAATTACTCATTCCATTTCTCGGAAATATGATGGAAAAATGCGATTTCCCGAGCTTTGTAAATCAGACCTCGGGAAATCCGATCTAGTCAAGGAAATCCCGAAGTCCGAAATACTTTTTCCTTCAAAATTTTAAATTCACCGTCTTCATTATCTGAATCGCATGATATTACAGCCCAGAAACCGGCCTTACTTTATGACCTTTACGAAAACAGGCTGGCAGACTGTACATATTCATGAACATATGCTGAAATTTCTAAGATTCTGGGCACCAAGACAATTACATTTTTATGCATTACGCTCGATTATCGATTTCATCCTCGGGAATTCCCTGATTTTTGACGAAAACCCGAGGATGATCTTTTTACGTTCGGGAAATCAGTGTCCTGAGGGCAGATTCCCGAGCCTTCACTATTTTTCTATGGCGAAACTCACCTGTGCTATCGCAGACGAAAACCTGATATCTCATACGCTATTCCAGAAATAGTACAGAATAACAATATCTCCAGCTTGCTGTCTAAACAAGGAAATTCTGTCTGCTGCTGGTCCGACCTGTATATTTCCAGTCTGCCTATTTCACAAACTGCACTCTCTTTGTGATGTCCTCCTTCTCTTTCGGATCCGGCTCTGCCGCGATTCCGCCGAACGGCATCTGGGCGATCAGTTTCCAGCTGTCCGGAACATTGAAGAGTTTCTTTACGGCGTCGTCAATGACCGGGTTGTAGTGCTGGATGTTGGCGCCGATGTTCAGTTCACGCAGGGCTGTCCAGAGGTTGATCTGGAGCATGCCGTTTGCCTGATTGGCCCAGATCGGGAAATTCTGCGCGTATGGCTGGAAGTTTTCCTGCATCGCTTTTACGACATCCTCATCGTAGAAATACAGGATTGTGCCAGCTGCCGCCTTGAAGCCGTCAATTTTTTCACGTGCGACTTTTCCGCCAAATGCATCGTAGATCGCATCCCAGAGTTCATCCTGCTTATCGCCGAGTACAACGATGATGCGGGCGCTGTGCATGTTGAACGCGTCCGGCACGAGCTGCGTTACGCGGGTAATCAGCTCTTTCACCTGGTCCTCAGAAACCGGCAGTTCCTTATTCAGCTGGTAATAGGATCTTCTCTTTTCTAATGCCTCTGCAATTGCCATAATTATCCTCCATCTTGTTATTTTCATACCACTATTATAGGTTTAACGTTACTAGATTTATACCCGTAATCGGAGTATTCACGCATGTATAAACTGTGGTAGAATGGATTAGATTGATTGTTTACAGGAAGGAGTTTGACATGAAAGCAAGTGAACGTTTTTACAAGCTGGCTATGCCGGTCTGGAAGACATATTTTGACCATCCCTTCGTGCAGGGAATCGGTCGCGGCACGCTGCCGCATGACAAGTTCCAGTACTATATGGTACAGGATCATAAATATCTGATGCAGTACGCTAGAGTTTTCGCCATGGGCCTGATCAAGTGCACGGATGAACGCGACATGCGCATGTACGGCGATCTGATCAAGGCGACGCTGGACACGGAGAATGCGGTCCATCAGGCCTACCTGGCCGAGCTTGGCGTAACGCGCGAGATGATCGACAGCACGCCAATGGCGCTGAATAATAAATCCTACACCGACTACATGATCGCGGAGGCACACAAGGGCGGTCTGCCGGAAATCTCTGTCGCGGTCCTCGCCTGCTCCTGGAGCTACAAGGTCATCGGCGATTATCTGGAGACAATTCCGGGCTATCTCGACCATCCTTTCTATTCCCGCTGGATCAGCATGTATACAAGTGACGGCTACCGTGGTGCCAACGACGACATGATCGAGCTCGTGGACCGTTACTGCAGCGGCCTTTCCGAGGAGCATCTGAAGCGCCTGGATCAGATTCTGCTGGACTGCAGCTATTACGAGTACCAGTTCTGGGACATGGCCTGGTCCAAGGGTGAGAGCTACACCCCGGTTGTAAAGTAACTTCGGAACCGATGGGAAATCTGATCTGCTGGGAAAGCTACATGCCGCTCGTCCGCACGGCCCTCTACCAGAAAGGCGTCGCTCTGTATATTTCGCCAAATACCAACGACAATCCGGAGTGGCAGGGCACCATCCGTCACATCGCCATCGAGGGAAAATGCTTCTTCATCAACGCCGACATGGTCATCCGGAAAAGAGACTATCCGGCTGACCTGAAGGGTCATGACGAAATCGAAAAGCTGCCGGAGATCCCATGCTGCGGTGGAAGCTGCGTCATCGATCCTTACGGACACGCCGTCACCGACGTCGTCTGGGATAAGGAAGAAATCATCTACGCTGATCTCGATATGCAGAAAGTACCGGCAAGCCGCATGGAGTTTGACCCCTGCGGACATTACAACCGGCCGGATGCGGTGGAGCTGATCGTGCGGGAGAAATAGGACGAGAATACCCTATCCTGTCAGGGCCGCCGTAGTATACTGGCAAATACCTGCATACTATAGTGGAATGGGCTCACGGTATACAAGATACACCACTTGGTTACAGCACCCCCCGCTGAACACACTGCCACAAATAAAGGAGAATAACAATAATATGTTCGATTTTTTTAAGAAAAAGAATAAAGACAAAGAGGAGCTCAACCCGAACGATCCGCGGGTGAAATACCCTGCCCCTCCGGGAGATCCGCTGAAACTCCCGGTTATCCCGGAAGAGATGCTGACCCCGCAGAACATCAGCGAGCATCTGAAGAATAATGAAGCCATCTGGGTCTGGAAACCGGAGGCTCCGGAAAAGAAAGGCTTCCTGGCCTCATTTTCCAACAGCTTCAAAGGTTTTTACGTCTACCAGCGGAAGCAGAAATACCTGTATAAATATGAAGTCTATTTCCGCGTCATGCAGGGATACGAGAAAATTTCCCCATTTTTGAAGGAGCTCGCTGTCTGGAAGCTTTCCGATGAAGTCATCGAAGAATGGATACAGAATGACTTCCAGAATGCTAAAGTTGTTCACTACGACGACGCAGACGCCATCGGCAAAGCCCAGCATTTCAAGCTGAAGCTCACCGATGATGACATCAAACGCTACCTGCACACCCACGAACGACTGGACATCACCGACGATGATTTCTGGAAACGGGGAGAAAAAGAAAATTAATGAGAAGAAATCGCATCCGAAGGTTCTGGCTCTATGATCTTCGGATGCGCTTCTTTTTTTGCCGCCCATCTGAACTTTGTTTTTCTTTTTCGGATGGGCTTCTGTTTTCTCCTGCATCCAAAGTTTTCCGCCTTATGATCTTCGGATGCGCTATTCTTCTAATATCCCAGCTCCTCATCTATCAGAATGACATGATACTTCGCCCCTGTCGGCGGATATAGAAGAATGGAAAGACTTCTGCAGATGCGTTCCGAAGATTTGCAGTCATAACAGTGGTCTGCGTGAATTGCACATGGCGTTTTTCTGTTCAGGCGCCGGGCGTTCTGCGGTGCCGCGACATTTCGCGCACGCACAATTGCAGAGTCCATGTCCGGGCAGACCTTATTCTTCCCGATCAGAAGATAAACATCAGACGGTCCGAAGGAGATTGCCGCAACGCGGTTTCCTGTATTATCGATATTCACAATTTCTCCGTCTTCAGAAACGGCGTTGACTGAGGACAGGTAAACTTCAGAAGATGAAGCGCGGCGTCTCGTCTCCATGACAGAAAGATCTTCCGGCTTTTCATCATGCCAGTAAACGGTGTTATGTACGTTCAGCATCGAGAACAGCTTCATCTGGTGGATCGTCGCGGACCCGCCGATTCCAACCGTTTTCCCGTCGATTTGTTCATTGATAAACTTCGCCGCTTCTTCAGCGTTTTGAAATACATTTACCTCGTAACCTTTACGCTGCAGATTCTGACGAAGTTTTTCTGTTATTTCTCCCATATTGTTCCATTTTCCTTTCCTTAGAACACTCAAAATATCATGAACACAGAATTTTCCAGCAAATCCCTGCGTCATTAATCTGATAAACTGAAATCCATCTGCGATCTACATTCCCATAATAATATTAAGATAATCCTGGCGCTGATCGATCACAGCATAGATAATAACCGTCTTCTTTTCATCATCGATTTTATAGAATATCAGATCTTTTTCAGCAATCAGAACGCGGTAACCGAGGCGGCGGAGAATTGGATAATGAGGAATCATACCTTTTTCTGGATTTTCTGCCAGTGAATATATTGCTGTTTCCAATGCGTCCAATTTTGCGAGTGCGGTATTGTTTCCGAATTTTTCTGCAATAAATAAAATGATTGAACGGAACTGCGAATCTGCTGTTTCCACTCGTATTATCCTGTATGACATTATTTATCCTCCTGAAGAAGGTCTCGTAAATTGTCAAAAGTGTCCTTCATCGGTGCAGTTCTGCCGTTTTTCACATCATCTTCAGCCTCTGCCAGTGTCTCCAGCAGCTCAATTCTGGACTTCATTCTCTGATATTCTTCATAAGACAGAGATACGGTATCGCCTCGTCCATTCACAGTAATAATCACAGCTTCATTTTTCTCTCTGCATTCCCTGGAAACTTCACTGTAATGGTTCCGTAAATCCGATGACGGACGAATTGTTTCTTGTAAATGTAACATTATTTCACCTTCCTCCGGTTGATATCCTGTTTCTTTCAGTCAAATGCACAGGAGCAGGCGCTGAATACCTGACATGTATACAATTACTATGCCTTCTGCACATGCCTTGGATATATCTTTATTTTATCATCATTTGACTATATCACAAGCAGGTTCAGCACTTCAGCACCGAGTCAGATTACCTGTACATTTCCGGTCTCCGCATGCCAAAGAAGGGATAGCGGGCTTTCCATTCTCGTGATTCTGCGAGATCAATGTCAGCAGACAGAATTTCCTCTTGCGCGTCTGCTTTGACGATGACGTCACCGCTTGGATGGGTGATTAAAGACTCCCCTGCGAACTCAATGGCACCCTCACGGCCGACACGGTTGCACATGGCTCGACGTCATAATGCTCATACTGCGGGAAAAACGGCGCATACTGCACCTCCGGAAAGAAAAGCAGGTCGGATTCCGCCGCTTCGTCACAGCAGGTGAGCGTTTTCCGTTCATTTTCCCTGAGATCTTCCGATATTGCCATCTGTACAAGACTGATTTTCATATATTCTCCCTATTCTCCCTTTCCCCATAAAAGAAGACCTGCTATTAATTACCATTTTCCACTCCCGGCGTTCTATGCTTCCCTGATATATACTATCATCTGTCACAATTTATCCACCACCGGAAACACCAGGCAGCAGCAAGCGGATTCTGCTATTTCTGCAGCTGGTTCATGCACCATGCGAAGGCTTTGGCCGTCCGCTGATCAGGATCGCGGAAATGATTTCCCGGATTCCATTCCAGAATGCTGTCAACTTCAGGATCCCCCGCGAACCGCTCCGCCAGCTTTTCGATACAGTCCCCGACCGTGGCCATCCGGGGATTCCTTGCGCGGGATTCTTTGTCCCCGAGACTGAGATAGATGCAGCGGACCTTCGGCTCATGTGATGCGGCAAAATCCAACAAGCCAGGGAACCAGACGGATGGCGATGCGGCCGCAATGGCCGTAAATCTGCTGCTCGAAAACCCGCTCCAGAGCGAGAATAATCCGGCAAGCGAGTAGCCGCCGAGAATCACCGGAACATTCTCCCGGATTCCGAAATTTTTCATCAGCTCCGGCAGAAACTCATTCTCAATAAATGCCAGCGTATCTTCAGCGCCGTGCCCGAAGCTCTCTTTACCAAACACTGCAGGCGCGTCCCAGGGCGACAGCTCCTGATTCCAATCGTCCACCCGGAAAGCGGCCAGGATAAACGGTGCGCCCGCTGCCTGCCGGATTGTCTCCACTTCATGATCCATCAGGCCCAGCTCGTGATCGTCTGTCGGGTGAACGAGAAGAAATACAGGATCCGCTGAAGCGTAGATCCTGCAGGATTTATCAGAAATTGTGATTGTTGTTTTATCCATATTTACTCCAGATCGTTTCAATTCTGCATATCCGTATAGCGGTATGCAGAGTCCGTTATTATGACGGTTTCCAGACCTTTTCTCAGGTCCTTTCAACTAGTTCCATGATACGCGAAAACCGGGCCTGATGACAAGCCCGGTTGAATTGATTCATTGATTAGTATTTTTCCATTGGAATTTTCTTTGTCGGTGCGGGAAAATCCCAGGTAAATTGCAGGATGTCTTCATCGGTCAGTCTCAGATTGCAGGCCTGGATATTGTCATCAATATGCACAGGGCTTGAAGCCTTTGGAATAGCTGCAACATCCGGCTGCTGCAGCACAAAGGCCAGAAGAAGCTGAACGACGGAAACTCCAAGCCTCTCTGCGGCTTCCCGAACATGTGGATTTGTCATCAGTTCTTTCTTTGAAACGCCGTCCTGTGTGACCATAGCTCCGGCCTGTCCCACCGGGCCATAGGCAATCGTTGCGACTCCATGCTCTCTCTGCCAGGGCAGAAGGTCATACTCGATTCCGCGGGAGCCCAGGTTGTACAGGACTTCATTGACACAGCAGTTTTTCCCGTCCGGCACGTGCCAGAGATCTTCCATATCCTGTACATCGAAGTTGGAAACGCCCCATCTGCGGATCAGGCCTTTCCTCTTCAGATCTTCCATGCAGGCAGCCACTTCCGCAAGATCTGCATCTTCTCTCCAGTGCAGGAGATACAGGTCCAGGTAAGACGTTCCCAGCAGTCTGAGAGACCTCTGCAGACTGGAATAGATATGATGGCGGTTGGCATTCTGCGGATATACTTTGTCGATAATATAGAGTTTCTCTCTGTTTTCTTCAGAAATGGCAGACCCGGTCACGAGTTCCGCCTTTCCGTCCGCATACATTTCTGCGGTATCGATCATGGTGATGCCTGCATTGACACCATACTTCAGGCCGTCAATTTCGTGCTGCTGCTTTTGATCATCCTCGCCGATTTTCCAGGTTCCCTGCCCCAGACGAGGAAGCAGGGAGCCGTCGTTTAACTGAATACTGTCTGTAATTTTCATTTTCGTCACTCATTTCTCTGATTGCTGCATCCTCTTGCTCTTACTCAATGGCTGAAATGTCGTCTCTGGTAACTCCTTCCGGCGGGTCAAAGTCCATATCTTCGTACTTTACCCATTCCGTCTTCTTCACCTTTTTATAGACAAAGAACATGATCACCGACAACGGGATAATCCCATAGCAAGTGATGAAACTGAACCAGTTGAAATCTGTAAATACGGAGTAGTTTGCACCAAAGGTTACGATGATGCAGACAGCAATGCAGAAAATTGATCCATACGGGAAGAAAGGCGATTTATAGTCCAGATCTTCCAGCTTATGCCCTGTGGCAATCCAGCCTCTTCTGAAACGATAGTGAGCAAGACTGATGGTCAGCCAGTTGTAAACGCCGGCGATTCCGCAGAGGGAATAGGCTGCCGTATAGGCAATTCCGTCACCCAGCTTGGATGCCGTGAATGCAAACGCTGCAATGATCGCTGTGATAATAACCGCCTGAACCGGAACACCATGCCTGCTGATTTTTGCGAAATACTTTGGTGCATCGCCTCGTTCTGCCATATGCTGAAGTGTTCTGGACGCCGCATAAAGGGACGAATTTCCGCAGGACAAAACGGATGTCAGGATAACCGCATTCATTACAGAAGCCGCGGCAGCAAAGCCCGCATTTCTGAAGATAATCGTATACGGAGCTGCGGCAACATTGCTCTCAGACGCGTTCAGCAGATTCGGCTCTGTGAACGGAATAAGTGTAGCAACAACGAAAATCGTGCCCAGATAGAAAATCAAAAGACGCCAGAACACCTTGCTGATGGCGCTCGGAACATCATGCTTCGGATCTTCTGATTCCGCAGCAGAAAGTCCGACCAGCTCCGTATTCGAAAACGAGAACGCCGCAACCATGAAAATTCCAACCGTTCCGCCGATTCCGTTGACAAACGGCGCCTTTCCGGCTTTTCCTCCGTCCAGCACCCAGTTGTGGAAGCCGGCATCTTCTCCGCTCTTCATGATTCCAACAATCATCAGGACGCCGACAATCAAGAAGATCACGGTGATCACAACTTTGATTCCCGCAAACCAGAATTCTGCTTCACCGAATCCTTTTACGGTAAACAAATTCAGTGCGAGGATAATCGCCAGGAACAGCGCCGCCCAGAGTGCCGAACTGCTCCCCGGAAACCAGTATTTTACAATGATGGATCCGGCGATCAGTTCCGCTGCAACTGTCATGGAACTGCCGAACCAGTAGGCCCATCCATTCGTAAATCCCCATGCAGGATCGATAAAGCGGTTGGCATAAGCCGTGAACGCTCCCGGAATCGGAAGCTTGGTCGCCAGCTCTCCAAGTGCCGTCATCATAAAGTACACAACAACGCCCATGATCGCGTAGGCCGTCATGGCTCCTCCCGGCCCGGCTTCCCGGATCGTTCCGCCCATTGCCAGGAAGAGTCCCGTTCCAATCGATCCGCCGATGGCAATCATCTGCAGATGCCTGCTCTTCAATCCCCTGTGAAGAGAATTGTTTTCGCCTTCATTTCCCTTTCCACTCATCTCTAATCTCCTATTGCATTTTTTCTTTTATTTGTCAGCAGCCGTTCAGCCTGCCTACAATCTTCCTAATATTTCTGTCTCTGCCCCGGCATCTTCCATCATTTTCCGGATCCGCGAGAGCCGTTCATCAGACGGAGCTTCGAATCGTTCCTGCACGCCTCCGATGTGACGTTTCTTCGAAATGCCCAGGTCATGGTAGGGAAGCAGGGTTACCCTTGCTAATCCCAGTTCGCGGATACGTTTTGCCGCCGCCTGAATATCCTCATCAGAATCATTCATTCCCGCTATCAGGGGCATCCGGATCTGAATCTTCTTTCGGACAAAAGCTGCAGCCGCAAGGTGAGAAAGATTTTCCTGAATCCGCGCATTGCTTCTTCCGGTCAGCTTCTGATGCTTCTCATCATCCATCGCCTTGATATCAAACAAAATATCCGTGACGTTGGGACGGGACGCCATTTCCATCAGGAACTCTCCATCTCCGTAACCGGATGTATCCAGACATACACCGATCCCATCCTTCTCAGCCAGTGAAACGATTTCACGGACAAACTCCGGATGAGTCAGCATTTCACCGCCGCTCAGTGTGATTCCGCCTTCTGTGTGCTGATAGAAGCCCTTATCTTTCGCTGCCTCAGCGTAAGCTTCCTCTGCACTCATCTCCCTGGCAACCGGTTTCAGCGCCTCTGCGTAACAGTTCTCCGCACAGATCATGCAGCGGTCACAGGCGGCGCGGTCAATCGCTATATTTCTATCTTCATTCACATGAACCGCATGCTGCGGACAGACCTTGATGCAGTAGCCGCAGTGAATGCAGCTGTTCGGCATCTGAATCAGCTCCTGCTCCGGAGAAATCAGTTCCGGATTGTGACACCATCTGCAGTTCAGCGGGCATCCCTTCAGGAAAATCGTTGTCCGGATTCCCGGCCCATCTTCTGTTGAAAACTTTTGAATTGCTCCTACGAGTGCCTTCACCATTTCCTCCTGCATGTTCCGTTATTCTTAATCCGGCTGGCTGTAATGCGCGGTACGATAAATGATCGTATCCTGGGCGCTCTTATCCAGTTCTGTAAAATATGCCATGTAGCCTGCTACACGTACCATCAGGCCCTTATAGCGTTCCGGTGTCTTCTGCGCGGCCCTTAAGGTGGCATTGTCTACGACATTGATCTGGATATGTTCGCCTCCGTTCTCAAAGTACGTTTTAATTACACCTTCGATGCTGTTCAGTCCTTTTTCTCCTTCCACGCCCTTAGGGTCAAAACGCAGATTGAACAAGGCGCCATCATGGAAATCTTCCTGCCCCATTGATGCGACGGATTTTACCGTGGCAGTCGGGCCGTGAAGGTCTCTTCCCATCATCGGGGATGCGTTATCGCAGAAAGGCTCTCCGGCAAGACGTCCGTCCGGAGTCGCTCCGGTTACCGCACCGTGGGAGACGTTAACGGTCTGGGAGTGAACGTTGAAGGAATATCTTCCTCCCCTTGCATCCGGCCACTGCTGGACATTGTCCGCGATGAAATGCATCATTTCACGGTAGATACCGTCTACATATGCATTGTCATTACCGAATTTTGGAGGCTTGTTCAGGAGCAGCTGGCGCATCCTCTCATTTCCTTCAAAGTTGTGATCCAGCGCGTCGATCAGCTGATCCATGGTAATATCGTGGTCCTTGAAGACACACTGATCAACAGCTGCGATAGAATCCGCGAGGTTCGCAGCGCCTGTGACGAAGAGACCCGCAGTAGAGTATTTCGCGCCGCCCTGCTGCACCGATTTTCCGCTTTCTACGCAGCCTTTTGTCACCATGCTGGCGAAAATTACCGGGAACCGGGTCATGTGCATGCTCTGCATGATGTTGTAGCCTTCTGTGACCAGCTTATAGTGGTGAAGGATCTGCATCTTCAGGGCATTTTTAAAATCTTCGATTGTCCTGAACTTGCGCGGATCGCCTGTCTGAAGACCCATGAGTTTTCCCGTCTTCGGATCGACGCCATTGTGAAGGACGAATTCGATCATCTTTCCCATATTGACGTATCCGGCATCCGGAGAACCGTCTGTCGCTCCGCCTCCCGGGCCCGGCTGAATGCAGCCGACAATCGTCCAGTCTCTGGCTTCTTCCATGGAACAGCCCTTTCCAAGAGACATCTTCATCGCGGCTTCATCATTGAAGAATCCCGGATTTGCCTGACCTTCCTGAATCATCCGGCAGCCCATGCGGATCAGTTTTTCCGGCGTATGCTTCCAGACGCGGACTGCCATAACCGGCTGCGTGGTTCTCAGTTCATCAGCAGCCTGCAGGCAGACATAGGAAAGTTCGTTCGTCGCATCTTTTCCATCTGGGGTCTGGCCTCCGACAACCAGTATTTCCCACATCGGATATCCTGCAAAAGACGTTGCATACCATTTATCTCTGACTTCATAAACTTCGCAGGCCTTCAGATACAGGCATTCCAGCATCTCCAGCGCTTCTTCTTCTGTGATGTTTTTCTCGTCGAGGACATCCTTCTTGTAAAATGGCCACATATACTGGTCAAATCTTCCAAAACCGCAGGCGGTTGTGCAGACTTCGATATGGAAGGCCACATGGGCAAACCAGACCATCTGTAGAGCCTGCTGGAAGGTCTGTGGTGGATTTTCCGGAACGACTCTGCAGTTCTCTGCAATCGTCAGAAGCTCACGCTTTCTCTTCGGATCATCACAGGCTTCTGCCTGGCGTTCTGCCTCCTCCGCCATTCTGTGTGCATAAGTAATCAGTCCTTCGCACTGAATGATGCAGGCCTGCCAGAAGTTGATTTTCTGTTCAGCCTCCTGGCCGCAGCGAACCGTCCGTTCTATATTTGTCCGGCACTCTTCCATGTAGCCCTTCAGGCCGACGGTGAGGAGTTTCTCATGGTCGCAGGTCGTCTCACCGGAGACGCCGTTCCGCAGGCCGACGGTGATAATATCATCTTCGATACACTCCTCCGTGTGCGGCGGAAGAGCGTGCTTGGACATGTCTTCCATGGACTTCCCCTTCCAGTACGGAAGTGTCTTCAGGATCGTCTCTCTGTCTTCCGGCGAAATATCATAGGGATCCTTGCTTCTCGTCGTGAAATCGTCGATATCACTCGCATACCACTGGCTGGACTGGAATTCCGGATGCAGATTCGCGCCGCGGTACTTATTGGTCGGCGTTCCGACAATCAGCTCATCCCGGTTGATCAGTGTCGTCATATGCTCCATGATGTAGCGGACCACCTCCGCACGGAAAATCGGAATGGCATCGCCGGCAAACTTTTTATATGCCTCCGTCTCCAGAACAAGACGTTCAGAAGTAATGCAGGGTCTGGAATTCCAGAGCCGGTCTCTCATTCTTGTCAGTCGTTCATTCAGCATGTTCTCCTCTTCCTTTCATCGAATAAAGAAAAAACCATGGTCCGCAAAACGCTTCCCATGGCATCATCATACAACATCGATTTTTACATCCGCTTCAAATTTGAAGCAAAAGTCCTTATTATTGTGTTTCTATACCTTCAGACAGCGCTCCGTCTGCATCTCTGCAGCGACAGTCCGTCATATCTTCTATGACGTCCCAGGATACTGGTATCGGGCGGCCAGTTCCTTCGGCGAATTGCCCTTTCCACAGGCCGGCTTCCCTGAGCCTTTCTCCCCGTGTACTGATGCGCTTCGCAACCTCTATCTTATTGTTTTTCTATTTTGTGCACTTCTATTAAATCACCCTGATGGCATTATGTCAATCGATTATTTGAATTTACGAACATATTTTCTTTATTTTTTTGTGCGCGCAGCACAAACATCTTTCAGCTGAACAAAATACCATGCAAATGGATACCGATCTCATCCATTGTATCCGTACCCACTTCATATTCCCGGCTTTCTTTACTTTCCCACCGCCAGCATGCCGTCCATGACTGCATTCCGGAATCCGTCTTCCTCTAGCTTTTTCACCATCTCAAGGGTCAGGCCGCCCGGGGTGCAGACCTGATTCTGCAGCTGAGCCGGGTGTTTTCCGGACTGGAGAACCATTTCTGCACAACCCTTTACGGTTTCCGCGCTGAGGCGGACGGAATCGTCCCAGTTGAAGCCCTGCATGGCCGCCGCGTTCGACATGGCGTCGATCAGCATAAAGATCATCGCCGGTGAGCTTCCGGTAACCGGAACGATGCGGTCCATCATTTTTTCCCGGATTTCCACTGCTGAGCCGAAACCTTCGATCAGCTCCAAAAGCAGCTTTTTATGCGGCTCTGTCACGTTCTCGTTGAACGTTACGCCAGTCACAGAAGAACCGACTGTTGCACAGATATTCGGCATAGTTCGTACAATTTCTGTGCCATTTCCAAGCAGTTCTTCTGACTCCGCCAGGGAAATCCCTGCCGCGATCGTCCAGATCAAGGTATGATTTTCCGTAACAACAGCGGCGGTTTCCCGGCAGACCGGCGCGTGCATTTTCGGAGGAACGGCAATTAAAAGGACATCACATGCCGCAGCTTCAGCATTATCCCCTGCCGCTGAAAACCCGTCATTTTCTATGCGCCGTCTCGTTTTGTCTGAATGTCCTGACACCAGAACGTCTTCTGCCTTCACGACGCCGCTTCTTACAAGGCCCTTCAGGATCGCGCTTCCCATCAGGCCGTAGCCAATTGCTCCGATCTTCATATCAAAACTCCTTCCAGATGGTCGCACTCGTGCTGAATGATTTCCGCCGGCATCCCCGAGAATTCGCGTGTCTGCCACTTCATCTCCGTGTCCTGAAAACGCACCGTAATTTTCTCGTAACGCATGGTTTTCCGCGTGCCAGGAAGGGAAAGACAGCCCTCTTCCGTCTCATAAGGCCCGCTTTTCGCTGTAATCTCCGGATTCAGCATCACCAGATCCATCAGCCCCAGCGATACGATAATCATCCGCTTCCGGCTTCCGATCATGTTCGCCGCCATCCCCACGCATTCATCGCGGTGCGCATGCAGCGTGTCCTCAAGATCGTACGCAATCTGCAAATCCGCCCTGCCCGCGGGCTCCGATTTCAGCCTCAGGAACATGGCGTCCTTCATAATTGGTTTAATCATAACGTTTACTTTCTCCTCTTCGTTTCTATTTTATCCCGACAGGCGATTCCCTGTCAGCTTCTCTCACGACAAAAAACTCCAGTCAAGGGGATTCCCTTTCTCTGCTTCGTCAAGACTCTGATCTGCAGCACAGAACATTGAACCTGTTGCCCCATTGACAGACAAATTGCTGAGCAGCCAAACGGCAGCTGAAATTAGTGTATACAGAATACAAGTCTGTGATTTTCCTCGGTCCAGTCATTTATTAGCGATCTACACGCTGCCCTGCCGTCTCATCATCGCGGAGAATTTCGCCTTCGCTGTAGAGCACGGCCTCGCCTGCGACCTTGATTCTGTCGTCGGCTCTTTGTGTATACAAAATACCAGACCGCTCTGACGCCTGAAAACAGGTCAGGCTGTCCTTTCCAAGACGGTCACACCAGTAAGGCGTGATCATGCAGTGAGAGCTTCCCGTGACCGGATCCTCATCAACCTCAAGTTTCGGGCCGAACACGCGGCTCACGCTGTCATATGCCGGATCATCGGACGGAGCCGTAACCACCGTCAAAAGCCCGTCCAGCTGCATCAGTTTTTCCATATCAGGCTGCATTTTCCGAACGGTTTCTGCATCCTTCAGGACGAGCAGGAGGTCTCTGTCCATATAGGCTTCCAGCGGCTCTGCGCCAATTGCATCAGCCATCTGCTCCGTCACTTCAGCCGATTTACAACTGTAGGCAGGAAAATCCATGATGATCCGGCTGCCATCACGCTCTACCGTGAGCTCGCCAACCTGAGTAATAAATCGTATTACTTGAGCATCCGGTTCATAAAAGCGGAACAGCACATAGGATGTGCCCAGCGTGGCATGACCGCAGAAATCAATCTCTCCGCCCGGCGTGAACCAACGGAGATGATAGGCCTCTCCTTCCTTTACCGCAAAGGCCGTCTCCGAGAACTTGTTCTCAATGGTTATTTTCTGCATAAGCGCGTCATCCGGCCAGCGATCCATCACACAGACCGCCGCCTGATTTCCGCCAAACACATGATCCGTGAACGCGTCGACGATAAATTGTTTCATAATTGCGATCCTTTCTCTTTCTAAACTTCCCTATTTCTCAGCTTTTTTCAGAATTCCCTTAATCCCGCATACCCCTGTTTTCCAACCATTTCCGCGACCGCATGGCATGTATTTACTATAATATACTATAGTAAATCACACTCTTCTCTTCGGTTTACCGGCTTCCTACGGCAAAATAGTTCTTGTCAAGGCAGCAACCCTGCCCTGCCGCGGTCTTACTCTGCTTTCCAGGTCTGCCGAACCCCGTATCCCTGCTCTTTAAAGGATGAATTAAGAAAAGTCATCTCATCCGGCGTGATTTTCAACAGCCACATCGGCTCCGGCAGCTTCTTCAGTGCCTCCAGAGGGATCTTTTTCACACCGGCTATCTCCTCAAATTCCGGTGCCGGCAGGCCCAGAATTTCCACCGATCCCTGTATCTGCACACTCTTCAGATGACCAAAATCACAAACCGGATCAAATACAGCTGCAGAAGATTTGGAATTTTCACTCATAGCTCTGAATTTCAGACCGCCTTCTGTAAAAATCCAAATCTTGTTATCATACCAGAGATACTCCAGCGGTGTACAGCGGATAAAATTTTTTCCTCCGCAGGCAAGCGCACAGACTTTGTGCGATGTCAGAAACCCGCCAATTTCTGTAAACAGCTCATCTCTTCCCATATGCTTTTCTGATGCATCTTTCCGGCTCCAGAATGATTCTGCATTTTCCAATTCTTCATCTGTCATGTTCACTTCTGATGTCATTCCTTTCTGTTCTCTGTTCGTTTTCATCCTTGCGTGTCTGTTTTGTCTGACTCAAATCTGACAGGGCCATAGCCAGCTTCTGATTTACAGAGCATCCATAACGTGTACGGAAACGCCGGCTTCTTCAAGAAGCGCAATCAAATCCCGGATTTTCATCCACACCGTGGCGGTGTTATCGTTCGGATGCACACCGATGATGCCGCGGCCTTCCAGAAAATCCGGATCCAGGTACAGCTCCGCGCGGTGCTTCTGGTCATTTAACAGCCCAAGCGGCGTCACAGCGCCCGGATACAGCCCCAGAATTGCCTGCAGATCCTTCTCCGACGCAAAAGACAGGCGCCTGGTCCCGTAGCGCTGCTGGAATTCCTTCAGCGGCACACTCTTGCTGCCCAGAATCGTAATCAGGTAATAATTTCTCTTCTTATCGTCGCGGACAAACAGATTCTTCGCGTCCGCCTCCGGATACGGCAGCTCAACCGCCTCCAGATCCTCCATGTTCCAGACCGCGCCGTGCTCCGTGATTTCATGCCAGAGCCCGCGTTCATCCAGAAGGTCATAAATTTCCTGCTTGTTCATGCTTATTCTCCTTCGCTATTGTTTCAACTGAATGATCCAGAAGGCAGTAAGCCTTAGCAAATTTCATGGTGAAGATTTTACTGCTGGTCATTGTATACATTCCCCCGCTGTCCTGCAACTCAAATCCGGAATCACATCGGCCAGACTGTGAGCCGATACCAGCTGCTTCTTACATTTGTATTTAACTTTGTAATTTTCTGGTTCGTTTTAATCTTGATTATTTAATAATCCGCAGAACCATGGTTTCACTTCGATGCCGGACTACCACCTCTCCCTAATCCTCACATCAATCATATCTCCGTCCACTTTCTCCAGCTTTTTCCGGATTGATTTCAGCACTCCGATTACATAGCAGATATCGCCGTTCTCGTCTTTCACGCCCATGTTCACGATGCTGCCGTCATAAGGAATCCCGTCGAACTCCGCATGAACCTTGATGCGGCCTTTCCCGAATTCCTCACGGATGTTCCAGGGAAAAATTACGTACGCGCCGCCTCCCTCTTCATTTTCATGAAGGACGGCTTTGAATGTATATTCTTTACTCATCTACAAATCCATCCCCATCAGAGTCAGCCTTTTTTCTTTTTTAAAGCCGTGCTTTTCATAGTACACAGGCAGTTTTCCCTCACTGGCGGTGATCAGGTGCACCGCTGCAATTCCTCGCTCTTTCATATCTGCCAGGCAGCGGTCCAGCAGCTGCGATGCGATGCCGTGCCCCTGATATCCCGGATCTACTGCCAAGTCGTTGATTTCAAAGGTCCGGCCAAAATGAAACAGCATGGAAGTACCAAGGAGCAGACCGACGACATTTCCATCCAGAACATATTCCAGTCCGTAGGAATTACCGGATTCCAAGATTTCCTTTACGTGAATCTGTGCCCTTTCCAGCTTCCACGGATCATTCCACGGCTCACCGGAAAAGGCCGCGGCATAGATCTCCCCATAACGTACGAGGTGTTCCATTGTGCATGGTCGGATTGCATTACTCATATTTTCTCCTACTTTTATTCAATTATTTACGATTCTGTTTATCTGACTTTTCCGGCTTACATTTGTTAAACCGTTGAAGTTCTTTGATTTTATCCAGAACATGCTTTTTCAGCTCCGAATCCATCACGTAAAGATATAACCCTTTCTGGCCTCGGGTAAACAAGACTTTGTAGGTATTTCTAATCAGGCGATCAATTATCGGCGCATCTTCGGGCATAACCTTTTGTTTATGAGGTCTTTTGAATTCTCCAGCTTTTTGAGGATGCCGGGTGTAATCAGTCACTACTTTTCCATTTCGATACAGAAGATCATCCGGCAAGGAGTCAAACTGAAATAAGCGGCCGCACTACTCAAAACGCAGTGCGTCGATCGGATTGAGTTTTGCCGCCCGGCTCGCCGGGTAGAGACCGAAGAAAATTCCGATCGCAAAGGAGACGCCAACGGCAATGAGAACACTGCTCATACTGGTGACGGCCTTCACGCCGAGCACCGCGCTGGCGACATTCCCCAGCACCGCACCGAGAATAATTCCAAAAAATCCGCCGATCAGACAGATAATAATGCTTTCCACGGCGAACTGCATGCGGATTTCCCCGTTTGTTGCGCCGATAGCTTTCCGAATTCCGATTTCCCGCGTCCTTTCAGTTACAGAAACCAGCATGATGTTCATGACGCCGATTCCGCCGACCAGAAGGGAAATTCCCGCGATCAGTGCAAGGGCAAGCTCGATTTTCGCCATCATATCCTTCATGGCATCCAGCATAGCGTCCATGCTGAATGAAGCAATATGGAAATCGCTGTTTCCTTTATAGAAATGCTGATTCAGGAAATTCTCTGCATTCTTTGCGAACTTTTCGCTGTCGGCGGAGGTCCTGGTTTTCACCGTAAAGCTGGAATATCCGCTGTCCGCGCCGGAAATTTGTTTTGCAGTACTCATCGGAATGAACATCTGCGTAGTCAGATCCTGATCAGACCCGCCGCCTTCCTGGGATCCGGACATCTGCATCTGTGATTCTTCATACTTATAGACGCCAACGATTGTAAACGTATATGTTTTATGGTTAATCGATACCCGTATCTTCTTCCCGAGTGCGGCCTTTGTCTTTCCTTGATACAGATTCTTCACCAGTTTGCTGGATACGACCGCAGAAGACGAAGAGTCTGATGCAGCAATCGTCCGCCCCTTCTGGATTTTCAGGCCTTCCACGGAAGTGTAACCGTGATTGACGCCGGTCAGAGAGACGTAGGCGTACTTTCCGGAATCAGACATACGCACAGCCTTTCCGCTCCCCGCAGACTCAGAAATTCCGATTTTACTGATCTGAGAACCATATTTCTGCTTCAGCGCAGACAGCATCTGTTCCGTGACCAGGTCTTTTTTCTTCATCGTAGTGCCTGTTTTTCCAAGCATCGAACTCACATCCATGGAGCCTGAACCGCCGCTGTGCCTTGCGCGGACCATAAAGGAAACGTTCTTCGCGCCAAGGGAGCTCATGCTGTTCATGACAGAATTCTCCAGTCCGTTTCCGACGGTTGTAATTCCAATAACGGCAGCAATTCCGATGATGATGCCCAGCATGGTCAAGATGGAACGCAGCTTGTTGGACCAGATTCCGCTCCAGGCAGAGCGGATATTTTCTCTGAGATTTCTCATCAGCGCGCCTCCTTTCCATCGTTCAGAATCCGTACAGACACAAAACGCCCGTCTGACATGTCATAAATCCGGTCGGTTTCTTCTGCCAGGTCGTTGTTATGCGTAATCAGGACAATGGTCTTCCCCTGCTTCTGATTCAGCTGGTGGAAAATTTTCATAACTAAAGCGCCGGTTTTACTGTCCAAGGCGCCGGTCGGCTCGTCAGCTAGAATAATGTCCGGGTCATTGGCCATGGCGCGGGCAATCGCTACACGCTGCATCTGGCCGCCGGAAAGCTCCGTCGGCTTATGCTTCATGCGTTCTTTCATCCCCACCAGATCCAGAAGTTCCGCCGCGCGGTCCATTCTTTTCTTTCGCGGAAGGCCCGCATACATCATGGGAAGCGCAACATTTTCCAGCGCACTGATTTTCTGGATCAGATTAAAATTCTGGAACACAAAACCGATTTTCCGGCTGCGGATGGCAGACAGATCCCTATCCTTGCAAGATTCAATTTTTGTCCCTGCCAGGGTATAACTGCCTGACGTCGCACGGTCCAGCACGCCGATAATGTTCATCAGCGTTGATTTTCCTGCGCCGGACGCACCGACGATAGACACAAACTCGCCCTCCTGCACGTCCATGTCGATGCCATGCAGGATTTCCAGCTCATTCGGCTTTCCGATGTGGTATTTCTTTACAATTCCCCGCATTGTGATAATTGGTTCACTCATACGCAGCCCCTCCTAAAATTCATACTCTCTGACTTCCGCGTTGCGGATGCCGAATCCCGCAAACTCCGCATTGGTCATGTCTCGGAAATAGGATTCAATAAACCTGGAAATCCCGTTATGGGCGGTCAGAAGACAGGTTTTCTCCGGCTGCTTCTTCAGATCGTCCAGCAGGTTGTAAATCCGCTGCGCCACACGGAGCATGGACTCACCGCCATTGTAGCTGTCAATAAAATTCTCTTTTGCCCGGCGGAAGGCTCTGCCGTTTCTCGGCGTAGATTCCCATTTTCCAAAGTTCTGCTCCATCAGCCGCGGTTCGACTTTGAATGGCACTCCCGTGATATCTGAAATTTCCCTTGCCGTGTCGTACGCCCTGCTCAGAGGTGAAGTCAGGATCTCGTCGATATGGATTTTCCCGGCATCCATTTTCTCTTTCAGCACACGTCCCGTTTCCCGCGCCTGCTCGTGGCCGCGGTCTGTCAGCGGGCTGTCCGTCGCCCCGCAGATCTTATTTTCCACATTCCACACGGTTTCCCCGTGTCTGACAAAATACAGCTTTCCCAAGATTTTCCCCTTTTCTGCCGGAAACACGCTCAGGCCCTGAGCCAGACACGTGTCCCATTCACATTATATATCTACTGTTATTCTATATACGGGCACTTGAAGACGGCGATTATTCATCCGTCCGTTTTTATGTCGTGCGAGAATATTATCCACTCGGGGCCGAGAAAATTCCAGCCTCTCTGAAAAACTTTACAGAAAACTCGTCAATCCGTCATGTGCTCCATTGCCGTCATCCGAGTATAATCCGCGCGCGAAGCTTTTCTTCTTCCTGGACCGGCACGTCAGCAACGGCAATGAATTCGTCAATGGACAGAAATCCGCCGTTTTCGTGCCGGTAAGCGAGCGCGCGTTCCGCTTTTTCAGCAGTCATGCCCGGAAGGGCGGCCAGCTGGCCGGCTGTGCAGCTGCTCAGGCTGACGATCCCTGCACTCTGCGGACTGATTGCGCCAGCTGGCTGTGCAGCGGCTGAAGACCGTTCTGCTGCTTTGTCCGTTTCTGCATCAGCAGGAGCAGCTCCCTGCATCTGAGCTTCAGCCGCCTGAGCAGCATCCGCAAAGGCGGCGGAAGGAACATAGTCTTCCGGAACTGCTGAATAATCCGGTTCTGTATACCTTGCTTCCTGCATCTTCGGCACCAGATCTGATTCCGCATGCGAAAGCGGGGTCTGCCGCGAAGAATCCGGCGTATTCAATGATGCCGGCCTCGCCGTCGCTGGATCGGCATCCGAAAAGCCATTCTCAGCCTCTTCACAAAATCTGAGATAAGGCCTGATCGTGAGAATGGAATGAATGATTCCTACGAAATACATGGCAAACCAGATACTAAATAAAGCATTATCCACCGGGCTGCCATTCTTAAGCGGCAAAGAAAGAATAACGGTTCCTAACTGGGTGATGATATATACAACTCCTGCAAATTTCCATTTCTTATTATCAGCCTTGTTACCAATGTAGAAGAATCCAACCCATGCAAGAAAAAGCAGGGAAGTCAGCGCCCACAACGATTTTTTCACTTTCCACGAAAACGAATGTTTCTGCTTACTCATGTTTTCCACTCTCTTTCAAATTTCAGACTTCAGGCCGCCTGAAGTCTGCATATTCCTCAAATTCACTGCATCACCGCGTTAAAACGGCACAATGGCCTTGAAACTCTTATCGTGCAGAACGTTGCAGACGTTTTCATTCTTAAAGAACAGTTCGTCCACATCCTTTTTAAAATCCATATTCATTATGTCCTCCCGGCGGAATTTGACGGAGTAGATGTAATCATCCTTCAGGCGGCCGGTGTTGTCCCGACGCTGCGTGTAGGCAGACATCACGATCATCTGCACGCCCGGCGCAAGGCTGAAAAAGTGCGTCGCAATACACAGTCCCAGACCCAGAACACACTGGTAATAGTCCGATCTGACCTTCGCCTGTGACTTATCCTTCACTTTCACTATGCCGCTGGTCAGCTTCTGCGCGTAAGTCTGCGGCATATCTTCAATCTCCGGAAGATCCAGGTCGACATGCAGAGAATCTCCCTGCAGGTCGTAATCAATGTGAAACTCAAAAGGCATTTCCGCGCCTTCTACCCAACTGTTCAGATTCTGGTCAATGGTCTGCGGGTCATTGGCGAGCAGCTTCTGAAGATGCTTCTTCTGGCGCTGGTACTCCTCCTGATACTGCTGGTTTTCCGCATCCATGCGGGCCTGTTCCTTCTGATCAAACGCATCCTTATCTTTCTTCCATTCGATCAGCGAATCTGCCAGCCGCTGGCGCAGACGCTCCTGAACGTATTCTTCGACCATTTCGTCCTTCTTCCAGAACTTCATCGTCTTGATGGACGTTACCGCCTCAGCCCGTAACTTCGCCGCCAGTTCATCCTTTGTCGGCTGAGGAACAGGGTACGGCTCACATTCTGCCGCCTGCTGCGGCCTCATCTCCGCAAGCTGCTTCTCATAAGCCTCCGTCGAGTACACTTCGCAGGACTTCCTGTAAATATTCAGAATTTCCTCAGTCTGCTCATTTTCCTCACGCAGGAGTTTAGCTGCCAGCTTTGCAACCCCTTCGTTGTACTCCGGCGTCCTTCTGATCTTCCGGATCACCGACGGGTCGAGAATTAATTCCCCCGTCTCAGGGTTATAGATGTCCACCGTGCCGTCCGTCTTATACTCCAGGCGGAAATCTCCGACCGGTTCCGGATACATCGTCGTTCCCGTCCCGGCCTTCTGCCTGCGCTGTGATGGCGCTTTCTTCTTTCCGCCACCGATCTTTTGCCGGTCATAGAGACCGGTGCCCGGAATTCCCGTATTCAGATAGGTTCCATTCTTCCCGAAATTTATCGAGGCGCCGCGCGGCCCGACCGTCAGACTCGTCCCCGATTTCGAGAAATTCACCCGTACACCCTTGCATATCGTTACTGATTTTCGAAATCTCATCGCTTCTTCACATCTTCTTTCCTGAATCTGCGCAATTTTTCTGCCATCTCTGTCCATAAGGATCAAACTGGCTTCATCACACCGAAGCATTTCCCCATAGACAAAAGCCAAAGTAGCAAGGAAGCCGCCCGGCTGATGAGAAAATCAGTCCTCTGGCGGCTCCATACATGTAAGAGGAAAATCCACGACTTCGTAAACTTTCCCGATCTGTTTATATTATACCGGTTTTCAAGAGGGGAATCAAGAGCGGGGTGCATTATGCCAAAGCTCTCTGTGACATGCGCTGGTTCAAGCCAGACAAGGGTATTACTTTACCCTTGTCCAGCCGGAGCTGATTGTACGCGGATGGCATCTGGCTGAACACAATTTCATCCTGTCCATCGTGATCAATGTCGACATATGTGTACGCAAGACGCGGTTTATTGGCAGACACTGGTTTTGGGATGATAAGTCTGCTGCCCTTCCAACGGCAGATGCCTCCGGTTTCCAGGCCCGACTGTGCAGGTGTCATGACCGACCGGTTGATCTTTTTCCCGGCCAGAGCCAGGTGGTACTCATGAATCAGTTTCTTATACGACGTGTGCTGATTCTCTGTGCTGGCATAAGCATGAACAGCAGTGAAACACATTACCAGCACTACAGCCAGTGTCGTCATCAGTAAAGCAGTACGAATTCGTGAATGAAACAATCTCTTCTTTTCCATCGTTTCTCCTTTATTATCATATTTGATTGTACAGCGGTTACAATATTTAACTCACGGAAGAGGTGCGCAGATCTGTTATCTTTTCGAATCACATCTGTTCCCGTTGATCTATTTACATTGTAGTCTCTGCCTTCACGAAATTTTCGTACCTTTGCTGTCAGCTTCTGTACACTACTTAAACTTCACCGCTGTTCCATAGGCCATAACTTCTGCAGCGCCCTGCATGATCGCTGAAGTCGCGTAACGTACGTTTACAATCGCGTCTGCGCCCAGTGCGTCCGCTTCCTTTGTCATTCTCTGCGTCGCAATGTCACGCGCCTGATTCATCATATCTGTGTAAGCGCCAAGTTCTCCTCCAACGATCTGCTTCAGGCCCTGTGTAAAATCACGGCCGATATTTTTAGACTGAATCGTGCTTCCGCGCACCATTCCCAGCATTTCCAATTCTTTTCCAGTGATGTAATCTGTGTTTACGATAAGCATGTGCATTACCTCCCGCAATAAAATAGTTGCATTATTCATTCATTTATCCTGCTGAATAAAGCCGTCAACAATTGCCGGCGGCTCTATTTTTAGCTTCATTGGTTAACCGTTTTATTTATCTGATCAACCACATGTTCCGGGAATGCTTATTTCATCATGTTAAAATCGAGATCCGTAAGCATCCCTGAGAGTTACAGCTCTCTTGACCTTTCTGTTGCCTGGACAACTGCCTGCATAACACTGTAGCGGAAAGCACCGGCTTCCAGCGCCTCTGTTCCTTCGATGGTCGTTCCGGCCGGGGATGTGACCATATCTTTTAACGCACCCGGATGCATGCCTTTTTCCATAATCAATTTTGCTGAACCGAGCACGGTCTGCAACGCCAGTTTATAGGCGACATCCCTGGTCAGGCCTTCTTTGACACCGCCGTCTGCAAGGGCCTCGATGAACATGGCAACATAAGCCGGGCCGCCTCCGGAAAGTCCGCAGACTGCATCAATATCGTATTCTTTCACCCATTCTACGATGCCGATACTGGTAAACAGCTTCTGTGCAAACTCTTTTTCTTCATCCTTCAGATCATTCTCGCTGCAGAGTGCAAATGCTCCTTCGAATACCAGTGCCGGTGTGTTCGGCATGATTCTGAGAATTCTCGGCGCACCTTTGATTGCCATCTGCAGTTTTTCAACACTTGTACCTGCGACAATGGAAAATACTGCCTTACCATCCATTGCGCCTTCTGCTTCTGTGCAGGTCTGGACATACTGCTGCGGCTTGACTGCCAGAAGAATAATATCACTGGCTTCTGCAAGCTCTTTTACCGACCCTTTCAACTCCAGGCCGAAGTCCTCCGCCGCAGATGCTGCAGAATCCTTTGGATCATAGACACAGACATCCTGTGCCTTTAATACACCTTTATTCACAGCACCTTTTACAATGGCGCTTCCCATGTTTCCAAATCCCAGTACTCCGAATTTCATTTGTTTCATATCCTCCTTTTTATTTCTTCTGCTCTCCGGTTATCTTCATCCAGACGCAGACAAAATCAACATTTTTATGAAATTATACATGCAGAAAATCTGCCGGCGTGAAGTGCAGCAGCGGCGTAAACTCGTCTTCCCCGAACAGGCTGATATAGTCTCTCTCCGCAGATGCAATGATTTTCTCGGCCTGATCCGGAAGTTCCTCACGAATAACATCGCTCACCGTATAATAGATGTGTGCAGTATGGTAAGTGAAGTCTTTCATACACGATGTGCCGAGCTCTTTCTTCTTCTCCGCCAGCTTCTCACTGTCCTCTTCCGACAACTGTGTTCCCCAGTCAAATTCACACTGCTTTCCGCCCCAGCTCATCGGATCTCCCTGAGGGGTACAGACATTTCCGGTTCCGAAACCTTCATAAACAGCAGCATCGACATTTACACAGTATTCTCTTCCATATTCCAGAAGGTCATATTTTTTCCAGGCCTCACACCAGGCGCATTTACTGATGTAAGTCTGACAGGTCGGCTCTTTTCTGAGCGTTCCGAACTCCATCTGTCCGTCGTAATCAGGCTTCCATTCTCCGTAGGCCTGATTGGTCCAGAGCTTCACCGGGTCTCCGTTATTGCGCGCACGGGCAGCCATACGCATGCCGCGCTCCCTTCCATAGCGGATCATCCCCTTCTGAATGACCTCATGTGCACGTTCCCTTCCTGACTCTCCAAGGCCCAGAAAGGTATATTTACTAAGTAATGCAAAAATTATTGCTTGATTTTCAATTCTCAACATAGCAGGCAGTCCTCCTTGAAAACTATTAAAACTATTGTACCCTGATTCTTTATGTGAGGCAATATATTCCCCATACAAATATTGCCTGCTTCAGCACAATTTCCGTGGCAGCTGGTACATCACCCCTTTGCCGCACCTGCCTGCGCGCCTTTGACAATGCCTGTTCGATAAATGACGAATGCGGTCTTGTTATCTTTTGTCAGATAACGGGGCAGCACATGCGGACTTGCAGGCTTTCTTTTGTCTTCTGATGATGTTAAAATAATGGGTTGTGAGAATAACAGCCCCGACGCGGCCCGTTGCCCATCAGTACTGTTAATATTAAAAGGAGACGAATACTCATACATGAAGAAATCGAATACAAGAGACATGACCACCGGCACGATCTGGAAGGAACTGCTCCAGTTCTCTCTGCCGCTGATGGTCGGAAACGTATTTCAAATGCTCTATAATGCGGTCGATTCCATCGTTGTCGGCAATTTCGTCGGCACCAGAGCTCTGGCGGCGATCGGAGCGACAACGATAATTGTATATATGGCCATTTTCTTTTTCAACGGTTTCTCTGTCGGTGCCGGAGTCGTCATTGCCAATTTTTTCGGTGCGAAAAACCAGAAATCGCTGCACACCGCCATCGAAACCACTATGGCGGCAACATTTCTGCTCTGCATCATATTCACTGCTGCAGGAATTCTGCTGGTCAATCCCCTCCTGCATCTGATGAATACGCCTGCAAATGTATTCAAGCCAGCAGCAGCTTATCTCCGGATTTATTTCGGAGGCATCACAGGCCTTCTGATTTATAACATGGGAAGCGGCATTCTCCGTGCCGTCGGCGATACTACCCGGCCACTTTATTTCCTTATTCTGACCAGCCTTCTGAACATCGTTCTGGACCTGCTTTTCGTCTGTGGATTTCATATGGGGATCGCAGGAGCTGCCTGGGCAACCATCCTGTCCCAGTTCATTTCCGCCGCTCTGACCCTGCTTCTTCTGCTCTTCACGAAGGACATCTACCGGTTTACGATTGAAGACATACAGATTCATCCGGCGACGCTGAAGAAAATTCTTGCTCTTGGACTTCCGACCGGATTTCAGGCCGTCATCACTTCATTTTCCAATGTCTTCGTCCAGGGCTACATCAACCATTTCGGAGCGACGGTCATGGCAGGATGGGCCTGCTATAACAAACTGGATCAGTTTGTTATGCTCCCAATCATGAGTATGGCCATGGCGTCAACTACATTTGTGAGCCAGAACATCGGCGCAAACGATATTAAGCGGGCAAACCGCGGAACACGCACGGTGATTCTGCAAACTCTGACCATCACTGCATCAATTGCGACCATGGTGTGGATTTTCGCCAGATACGCGATCCGGCTTTTCTCATCCGACCCGGCCGTCATCCAGAGTGGAACATTATTTGTCCGCCTGATCATATATTTCGTCCTGTTCAACTGCATTAACCATACGCTGGCAGGCGCACTCCGCGGCCGTGGCGATTCCATCGGACCTATGGTAATTATGCTGCTGGGTTATGTTGCCTGCCGCCAGGTCTACCTCTTCTTCATCACCAGATTCGTGGCGAACACGGCTGCCATCGTCGGTTTCGGCTATCCGGTTGGATGGATGGCCACATGCATCATGGAAGTGCTCTATTTCCACTTCCGCTGGAACAGGAAAAGGCTGTAAGACAGCTGCGGTCAGCCATGATGTCATTTCAGGGCATTCCTGCCTTTCCGCGGCGCAGCATTTCCGTTATTCCCGCCGCCGTTTGAATTTTGTCCAATGCAGCTTCTCAACCTCTGCGCTTGACACAGTCAGTGAGAAACTACTATTATTATGGGAATAATAGGAAAAGGAGGAATTCATCTATGGAATTAGATAAAGCAATAAACCGCAGAAAATCCGTACGTTCTTACACTGGCGAGGGAATTACCGAAGAACAGCTGCAGAAGATTCTTACTTCTGCCTATGAATCTCCGATCGGTATGGGAAAGTACGACAGCATTCATCTGACCTTCATCACGAACAAGGAACTTCTGGACGCCATCGATGCCAATGCCGCGAAATTTTTCGGCAATCCATCGCTGCACCCGCTGTACGGCGCACCGATGCTGATTGTCGTCTCTTCCAATGCCCAGGGGAATGTCGCCAGTGCCAACGTCGCCATGATCCTGCAGAACATGTCCCTGACCGCCGTTGAAGAAGGCCTCGGCCACTGCGACATCTACGGCGCCACCAGAGCCCTTGTCCAGGACAAAAATCTCCTGGCAAGATTAAATCTGCCTGAGGGCTTCACCCCAACGGGATCTCTTCTCCTCGGAAAAACGGACGAAAAATACACCGACCGGGAGATTCCGGATGCACATAAGTTTAAGATGAACAGGATTGATTAGGTCAAGTTAATGTACAGAAAAACGAGCCGGCCAGAAACTGACCAGCCCGTTAGCAGCTTGACCAGCAAGATTTATGCTTACAGCCAATGTTCACTTTTTCACACAATCCTAAATGACGTAGATACCACACTTGTCTACAACAAACGCAGATATTCCTGTACTACCTGCAAACGCTCTTTCTCGGAACCAAACCCATTTGCAGATCCAGGAAGACGAGTTTCCCGATTCACAATTATGCGAGTGATGAAAATGCTTCAAAGTCCTGAGGTCACGTTTGAACTTGCGGCTAAACTGGCTATGATCTCTAAGACAACGTAAACGGTCGCAGAACAGTACATTGAAAAAATAACGGCGCTATGAAGGCATTGCATTGCCTGGCCAGCGCCGTTGTTGTTCTTTAATTCTCTGTTTTTTCCTTTTCCAGATTTGACCGGCAGTGCTTTTGCACTTCTTCGCTCCACGGGAGCAGGTCATCCAGAAAGTCCAGGTTCGTATCTTCCAGGTGCTGGGGGATCACTTCCAGACTCTTCTTTCGGTTCAGTGCATATTTAAATGCCTTTCCGATATTGCTTCCGCCCGGTACTTCATTCAGATGCTGCTGAGCCCATGCAAAGAAGGACTCTGTCGCTTCACGCAAAGCCTGGATGTCTTCTTCTTTTCGATTTTCTTCCGGGATTTTCAGAAGTTCCTTATCCCGATGCGTAATTTTCGCGATTCTCTGTACTCCTTCCTCTGCCAGGGTGTACTTTGCCTTTTTCCGGTCCTTACCTCCGGCCGCCTTAATGATGTTAAAGAAGTTTCGTCGGACATGCACCCAGCATCCTGCAGATGTATGGATTCCGGCATCTCCTTTTCCAGCTGATGGTAAGAAGCATACCCGTCACTGACAATCACACCATGAAATCCGTTGACAAACTCTCTCAGGCAGTCGGTCTTCCGGGTTTTATGGTAATCAAAGAGAATTACCGGATGATCATCGTCGATGTTGCTCCGGTAGACCCACATGTAGCTTCTGCTTCCGGCATTTTGGAGAAATCTGGTTTTCTGCGGCCTTTTTTCTTTCTGCTTTTCTTTGGCTCAGATTTCGCCGGCTGCTCCTCTGAAGGTTCTTCTTCCTCAGTCTCTTTCTGCAGAGGCTGATCTCCAGCGGCCGCTTCCGCCTCGTTGACAACGAACTTCAGCTGCCGGTCGTCCGGCTCCTCTGGAGTCTTCTCTGAGCGGCGGCCAAACATCTGCATCCGGAGCTGGCTCAGCTGATCGGTAAGCTGCTCATTCTCCTGCAGAAGAGAAAGAATCAGCTGGTCTTTTTCCTCAGAACTCATGCTGTTCAGTTTTTTCATTATCGGTTTTTTCAGGTCTTCATTTTACCATTTCCGACCCAACAAAAAAAGACCTGAAGCGCATTTTCTTCAGGTCTTTTTTTGTTGAAATTCCAGCGTTTACACAATTCTCTTTGGATGCACATTCCGGACAGCTTTCTTCTGATAAATGGTGAGTCCTTCCATCAGCCAGCGGAACTGCTGCGGGGTAATTTTCTTTACTTCTTCTGTCCTTGTCCATTGAAACCGTCCTCAAGTCTTTTGTAGAGAAGAAGAAAACCGTCACCTTCCCAGAGCAGTCCTTTGATTCGGTCGCACCGTCTTCCGCAGAAAAGAAACAATGTGCTCCCGACAAATGGATTCATTTCAAACTGCTCCTGTACGATTTCTGCCAGTCCGTCAATTCCTTTGCGAAGATCTGTATATCCGCAGGCAAGGAAAACGACACTGCGTTTTCCTGCATCAAGATCATTAAGCATGGCTCATCACCTCCAAAATCAGCCGGAGTTTCTGATCAGAGACGTCTGGAGGAACTTCCACACGGAAACAGCTTCCCTTTGCCGTGATCGATCAGCTGGATAACGCCCTCTGGGATCTGGACCGGGAAGAACGCAGACGGGAACGTAATCTGGCGGTACGGAAACATGTCGATGCCTTTTTTGACTGGTGCAGAGCAAAACAGCCTGAAGCTGCTCCGAAAAGCAGTATAGCAAAGGCTTTTTCGTATGCCCTGAAACGGGAAGGCGCGCTGAAGACCTTTCTGGATGATCCGGATGTGCCGCTCGACAACAATCCCGCCGAGAGAGCAATCCGCCCGTTCTGTACGGGCCGAAACAGCTGGCATATCATCGATACCGTGCGGGGAGCTCAGAACAGCGCTGTGCTGTACAGTATTGCAGAAACGGCCAAGGCCAACAATCTGGTTCCCTATGAGTATTACAAATATATTCTGGAACAAATGCTCAGGCATATGGACGACACGAACCTGGAGTTCATGGATGATCTTCTGCCCTGGAGCGATGCAGTTCAAGAAAAAGGTTCTGCTCATGAGATACCAAAACCTGAGGAGATGGAACCCGAAAGTGCATAAAATCCATTCAAAAGCCACCGGAACGACGGTGGCTTTTCTAGTCAAAACACGTGCTATTTGCCGATTACTGTGATAAAATCACCAGAGCGTCTGACAGTGAGGATAAAATCAAGAACGATTTTATTGTTTCAGAAGCATTATGCTGGTATGCTAATATAGAGTGAAGGGCTAACGGAAAGGAGATTAAGATGAACAAAAAGATTATAGATCGATTGCGCAAAATGCTGCAAGCAACTGGACCATACGGGAATGCTTCTGTCGATCAGTTTAATGAGAATTACTTTCGGAATGCAGAATTAAAGAACGCTGAATCAGCTCGCCCTACGACAAGCGAATCAACTGATAAACGGAAGTGTAACAAGAAAACACGAAAAGGAACACATAATCCTAACGAAAAACACGAATAAAAGTGAGAGTATGAAACAATCGATAGAGTACAACAATGTTCGCAAAAGCTGAATAGGCAATTTTGCACATATGACTACATATCTGAATTGAGGTAAGTCTGCGATGATTCTTCAAAAGCAAGTTCAGAAGCAAGTTATTTATTCATATCATTGCATAAAAGTCAAATTTCATTTCCATACAAAAAACAACAAAAAAAGAAGTAAGCCTTCAAAGCATTGATTTCTCAAGCTTCTAACTTACTTCCTCTATTACACAAAAAGTGCTCAGAACTGGAATCGAACCAGTGACACAAGGATTTTCAGTCCTTTGCTCTACCGACTGAGCTATCTGAGCATATCTTTCTCTGATTAAATTATGGTGGGCCATCATGGGTTTGAACCAAGGACCTGCCGGTTATGAGCCGGATGCTCTTACCGCTGAGCTAATGGCCCATAAAGTAAATGGTCGGGGTGGCAGGATTTGAACCCGCGGCCCACTGGTCCCAAACCAGTTGCGCTACCAAACTGCGCTACACCCCGTTAATCTTCCGGCTGCTGCAATGTATTCAGAAAAAAATTGGCAGGGGCAGAAGGATTTGAACCCTCGGCACGTGGTTTTGGAGACCACTGCTCTACCAACTGAGCTATACCCCTACAAATTTCAACGGAGAAGGCGAGATTCGAACTCGCGCGGCCCTAATAACGAACCCTAACGGTTTAGCAAACCGTCCTCTTCAGCCACTTGAGTACTTCTCCACAAAAGGCTTACAGCATCTTGAATATGGAATTTTCTATGGCGGAGAGGGTGGGATTCGAACCCACGGTCCTTAACGGACATCGGTTTTCAAGACCGACACCTTAAACCACTCGGACACCTCTCCACGTGGGAACTATTTACCCATTTAATAAGGTTTGGTGACCCATCCGAGATTCGAACTCGGGACACCTTGATTAAAAGTCAAGTGCTCTGCCACCTGAGCTAATGGGTCATACAACTGGGGTAGCAGGAATCGAACCTTCGTATGAGGGAGTCAAAGTCCCTTGCCTTACCACTTGGCTATACCCCACTGAACCCCGGGTATATTAAGTATAAAAAGAATGAGCCCTCGGAGATTCGAACTCCGGACACACGGCTTAGAAGGCCGTTGCTCTATCCAGCTGAGCTAAGAACCCATAAAAATGGAGCGGATGATGAGAATCGAACTCACGCCATCAGCTTGGAAGGCTGAGGTTCTACCATTGAACTACATCCGCATGTTTAATTGGAGCGGAAGACGAGATTCGAACTCGCGACCCCCGCCTTGGCAAGGCGGTGCTCTACCCCTGAGCCACTTCCGCAAAAGTCGAGGGAGATGGATTCGAACCATCGTAAGCTAAGCTAACGGATTTACAGTCCGCCCCCTTTAGCCACTCGGGCATCCCTCGATATTCATAATTCTACGTTCAAATAAGTTTGAATGGAGCTGGCGGGGGGAATCGAACCCTCAACCTGCTGATTACAAATCAGCTGCTCTACCGTTGAGCCACGCCAGCATATATTGGCGACCAAGACCGGGTTCGAACCGGTGACCTCCAGCGTGACAGGCTGGCAT
>CAJMLL010000020.1 GCA_905214225.1 uncultured bacterium
TATTTTCTCAAACTGTAACAGTGAATGGTAGGTGCATTAGCTTTGACGCTTACCCTGTACGGCTGCAGGTTAATGGTTTCCAGATCCGCTGCCGCTTCCGGCTGCCGCCTGGCGGCTGGATTTGGTAGTTCCTCCACTGCTGGAAGAATTACTGCTGCTGCTTGTGCCATTTGTCGCAGATGAACTGGAATTTCCGCCGGCTGTACCGGAATTATTCTGCTGCGAACTGCTGCTGTTGTTATTATCCGTTGTTGTTCCGCTGTTATCGGTTGTGGTTCCGTTCTGGCTGTTCTGCTGATTCTGGTCTGTACCGGTTTCTCCGCCGGTCGTCTGATCCGTTGTGTTCTGGCTGTTATCCGTAACCGTGCTTCCGTTCTGTGTGCCTGTCGTACCGGAATTCGTTGTGCCTGCCGGTGCAGAAACTCCGCCGGCTCCGCCATAAGTTCCCGTGGTGTAATATTCACTGCCAACCTGAGTAACGTCAGACGGCATGCCCGGATAAGATCCCTTCAGTGCATTTGGAATCTGGCTCATGATTCTGGACCAGAGCGCAGCGGCGTAATCACTCTTGCTGCTCAGCTGGATGTTGGAGTCGTTTCCGATCCACAGGGAAGCAGAGTAGGAAGGGGTGAATCCGTCAAACCAGATATCGTACTCATCACTGGTTGTACCGGTTTTACCACCGACACTCACACCTGAAATTGCGGCCTTCTGACCAGTTCCCCCAGTAACAACGCCCTGGAGGCAGCTCTTCATGATCCATGCTACACCGGAATCCAGAACTCTCTTCTTCTTTACGTTGGAAGAGGAGAGGATCTTCTTTCCATTGTCAACGACCTTTGTGTAACAGATGGATTTCGTGGATCTGACACCGTTGTTTGCAAAGGTCGTATAGGCATTGGCCATTTCCAGTGTGGAAACACCGTTTGTCATTCCGCCGAGGGCAAGAGCCGCAGCATTTCTGTCGTTTGTAGATCCAGATCCGGCAAGCGATGTGATACCGAATTTCTTGACCATGTTATAGGAGTATTTGGCTCCGACCTGCAGGAAGATCTTTACCGCGCAGGTATTGATGGATTTCTGCAGCGCTGTGCGGAAGGTCTGCACGCCGCTGTATGTACCTTCAGCGTTTGTCGGCCAGGTCTGTCCGTTTACCGTTGTTTTTTCATCGATAACTTCAGAACCTGCGGTAATGTAATTTCCCCATCCGGCTGTGCCCTGGCTGTCAATACCGTAGTTGACAAAGTTATGGGTTTTACCTTCCTTATGTTCTTCATAGCTCTGCTGAAGGGCAGCGCCGTAAACCGCCAGAGGCTTGATGGAGGATCCCGGCTGCCGTGTCTTTACTGCACGGTTATAGAGCTGGGTTCCTGTCTGCTTTCTTCCTCCGACCATGGCCTTGATCTGACCGGTCTTATTATCTACGATGGTCATCGCAGCCTGAGGCTGAATTACCTTCTGGTTCAGCGTGTAGCCGCTGCTGGTCAGGACGATGGAGCCGTCGGAAGATGTCTTGAACATTGCCCTGCCCGTTGCGCTCTTTACAAAGGATGCGGAGACAACCAGGTTTCCGTCGCCGTCCAGTTTCTTTTTGCCCTGAGGGATGTTGATGTATCCGCCCGGGATGGAGTAGAGCGATCCATTTACCGTGGTGTACATCGTCGGGAATTCAACGCTGTAATCGGTCTTGCCGTTGGAAACGGTTTTATAGATTCGGATTCTCTTTCCCTTGTAAATGGTTATCGAGCCGTCGCTGTTCTTCTTCGCCTCATTCTTCGGGAATGTGAAATTTCCGGAGGCGTCGAAGAAGTTGCTGTAGCTGTACATGATGATGGATCCGTATTTATTAACGATATTATTGGATGAATCATAGCTGATATTCTTAGGCGTAGGGAAGTTGGAGTCGTTCTTAAACTCTTTTTCGATAACATTCTGCGCCTTGCGGTCCATCGTGGAGTAAATCTTCAGTCCGCCCTGATAAACCTTGTTGTAGGCTTCTGAATAGGTGAGTCCGTCCTTTTTCTGCAGATCGCTGATGACCCGGGATACAACATAGTCCGTGAAATAGGAATTGTTGGTGCTTGTGCTGCTGCTGTATCGTGGATTAAGCAGTTTCTTCAGTGGAATGGCCGTATATTTCTTGTATGTGGCTTTGGTAATGTAGCCCTGCTTATACATCAGTTTCAGACAGGTGAGACGGCGGTTCTTTCCCGCGTCATTCATAATGTAGGTACCATCACTGCTTCTGTGCAGAATGTTGGTGGAGCCTGTCGTTACAGAACTGTTGGAAACCAGCTGCACCGGCGCGTAATGAGTCGGCCACTGCGGCAGAGAAGCCAGCAGCGCGCACTGCGCGACATTCAGTTTGGACACGCTTTTCCCGAAATATGCTTCCGATGCGGCCTCGACGCCATTGGAGTTGAAGCCGAGATAGATGGTATTCAGGTAAGCTTCCATGATCTGCTTTTTCGTCAGATTGTGTTCCAGCTGAACGGTGTACCATGCCTCGACGATTTTACGCTTCATGGAGCGCTTGCTCATGCTCTTTTTCAGATAAACATTACGGGCAAGCTGCTGGGTGATCGTACTAGTTCCGCTGATGTCGCCGCCGGATGTAATGGATTCTTTGATCGCACCGAAGATTCGCGTAACGTTGAATCCATGATGCGTCCAGAAGGTCTTGTCTTCCAGCGCAACGTAGGCATTGACCAGATTCTTCGGCATATCCTTATAGGAGAGCCAGATACGGTTTTCACCGGAGTAGACACTGCCGGCTTTCTTGCCATTTGCGTCATAGACGACTGTCGTTCGGGAGAGTGTGCTTTTTAAGTTACCTGGCGTGACATCGATTTTCGGCGCTGTGATGATACATGCTGCCGCATAAACAAATACCGCCAGAATCAGCAGCAGGATGGCCCATAGGATCGTATCGAGGATCTTATGTTTCCTCTGCCACGGAAGGAGAAATTTTCCCTTCCGGGCGGAGGCGGTGCCTGCAGGCTGACCTTGTGCACGATTATATTTATCGCTTCTCATAAAGTACCGCCTTTACTTAAGATTTCAATCTTCTCGACAAAAGTTAACTTCGATATATTATAACACAAGGGAGAAGTCATGTGAAACGATTACTGGAAATTTAAGAACGTGTGTTTTTATCCGGGGCGCGGAGGAAATGCGGTGGTGTCAGGTAATACATTGAATTTTCAACAGATTTTCGGATGACAAAAGATTATTATCAAAGTGGATTGCACTTGTATTTCGTACATAAAAAAGATATAATGAACATGTGTTCATGATGCTGACGGCTTTCTCAGAGGTTGAGCGATGAGAAGAAAGCTATCAGTGATTTGTTTTATATTTATGGCCGGGATGATTACGGCGTATCTTCATCTGGTCTTCTGCCTGTTTTGCGCTGCCGTTCTGACGGCAGTACTCTGTTTTTCCGATGACAGACAGAGGCTGTTTTCCAGTGCCCTGAAAAAGGCGGCATGGATCAGCTTTATTCTCGGCGCGGCTCTGTTTCTGCTTCAGTCCGCGGCGGTCCGGGACGGGAGGGCGCTGAACGGAGTGGAGAGAGTCTGGACGGGAAAGGTGATCCGTGTTTCCCGGACTGCTTCAGGAAGCAGCCGTCTGCTCTGCCGTCTGCAGAACCCGTTACAGGAATCCGCATCAGAGAAAGCGATAAGAATCAGAATGAATCCGTATTCTGCCCAGCGTACTTATCTATATGTAAAAGAAGATCTTCCTTCCGGATCAGAGCTGACGGGGAAGACGATCCGCTTTTCTGCCGCTCTGGAGGAGCCGGAGGGAAGAAGAAATCCCCATACCTTTGATTACCGGCTTTATCTCTTAAGCCGGGGAATTTCTCATACAGCCTTCGCCGATAAGCTGCAGGTTACAGATATTCCGCTGTCCCTGACAGAAAAAATCCAGGCAGAGATTCTCCGCATCCGGGAAACATTCTTAAACGGTCTGAATATGCCGGATGAAGAAAAACAGCTCCTTGCCGGGGTGCTTTTCGGCTGCACAGAAGAAATGCCGGAAGAAATGAAGGAAGATTTCAGAAGTAACGGTACGGCGCATATTCTGGCTGTCAGCGGCCTTCATGTCGGAGTAATTTACGGACTGTACAGGAGATTGACCGCGGGCAGAAAGAAAAAGTATGATCAGATGCTTCTGATCGCATTCCTGCTGTTTTATGGCTGCATTACGCTCTGGTCGGTTTCTGTCGTCCGCGCGGTTCTGCTGATTATTTTCATGACCTTTGGAGATGTGCTGTCCAGGAGGTACGATCTGCTGACATCGCTGGGATTTACAGCGGCATTGATTGCCGCGCATAACCCCTATGCGGTGCTGGGGGCATCCTTTCAGATGTCTTTTCTTGCGGTGACGTCCATCAGTTTTATTTCACCGCTTCTGACAAGAAAGCTCCCTGCATGGCTTCCGTCTGAAGTTCCGGCATCTCTTGCCGTGCAGATCGGGACCGTGCCGTACTGCGCCTGCATGTTCAATCAGATCGCTCTCGGATCGCTTCTGTGCAACATCCCGGTCCTGTTTCTCCTTGGGATCCTTGCGCCTGCCGGGATTATTGCCATTCCTTTGGTGGTGATTTTATCCGGACTGCCGGAAAACCCTGTCTGCTATACTATGCTTCAGGGAATCAGCGGAATTCTGCAGTTTCTGTCCGGCGGAATGCTGGAATTGAACCGTCTGCTTTCTCAGAATGGAAGGTTTTCTGTCGATGTGGTATCCGCTTCTCCTGTTCTCCTTGCTGCAGGCGGGCTGCTGGTGTTTTTTGTCTGCTCAGAATTCTTTCAGATCCAGTGGCTGAGAGGGGAAAGAACATATCTTCTGAAACTGGGCATTCTGCTCCTGATCCCCTGTCTTGCTGCGGCGGGATTCTGCCGGGATGATTTCCGGAAGGCCAGCATCGTTCTGGTCGATGTCGGTCAGGGAGACTGCGTACATATAAAAGGAAAGAAAGATATTTTGCTCGACGGAGGAGGGTCGCCGAAAAAAAACATTGGGAAACAAGTGCTGAAACCTTATCTTCTGAAAAACGGATGCAGAGAGCTGGATGCGGCGATGGCCACGCATCTGCATATGGACCATTTTCTGGGACTTCAGCAGCTGCAGGAGATCTATCCGGTCCGCTCGATGATTACTAAGGGAAGGGCAGGACAGAGCTGTCCGATCGGCGGAAATGACTATATTGAGATTCTCTGGCCCCTGCGGCAGGACCCGGAGGAAGAGGATGAGAATCTGAACTCGCTTGTTTTCAAGGTTCATGCAGGAGGAATAACGATTCTGGTTACCGGAGATGTGGGAGAGACCGGAGAGCAGGGAATGCTCGAGATGTACAAAGGGACAGATGTCCTTCATTGCGATGTGCTCAAAGTCGGTCACCATGGAAGCCGCTATTCCAGCACGGAGGAATTTATCGATGCCGTGTCTCCGTCCATTGCTGTGATCGGAGTGGGGAAAAAGAATACTTACGGGCACCCCTGCAGGGAAGTGCTGAAGCGGTTTGAATGCCGCAGGATTCCTGTATACCGGACGGATCTGGACGGAGCTGTGGGGATATACAGAGACCGGAAAGGCCGGCTCCGTGTCTGTACCGTCGTTCCCAGAGAAAATACATAAAAAATGCATGATTTTGTGAACATAAATGACTGATTATGATTGACATTGAACGATTATGATGATAGCATGCCAGTATAGTTAAGTTATAAATCATAAACATTCAAGTTCAGAATTTTTAATTAGAGTATGCTAACAGAAATGAGACAGCAGGCCATACTTGATATGGTGCAGAAGAATACGACAGTAACAGTGCAGGAACTGACGGATGAATTCGGTATTTCTGAATCGACCGTCAGAAGAGATCTGACTCAGCTGGATGAAGCAGGACTTCTGCGGAAAATTTACGGGGGCGCTACGGTGCTGGAAGGCGCGATATCTCCAAGGGATTTATCTATGGGAGAGAAAACAACGCTGCATTATGAGGAAAAGAAGGAAATTGCCTCTTATGCGGCTGCGCTGATCCGGCCGGATGATTTTGTCTATGTCGATGCGGGTACCTCAACCCTTCTGCTGGCGGAGGCGGCAGAGCAGGAAAAGGCTGTGTATGTGACGAATTCCATCCGTCATGCGCAGCTGCTTTCGGAGAAAGGATTCCGGACCATCCTCATCGGGGGGGAAATCAAGAATCTCACCCAGGCGATCGTCGGCAGCGAAGCCCTCAGCAGTATTTCAAAATACAATTTTACGATTGGATTTTTTGGAACCAATGCGGTTGATGAGAAACATGGCTTTTCTACGCCGGATGTTACGGAAGCCGCTTTGAAGAGGGAGGCGCTTCACTGCTGCAGCAGCAGGTACGTCCTCTGCGATTCCAGTAAATTCAGCAGGGTTTCCCCTGTCACTTTTGCTTCGTTTCAGGATGCGGTTGTACTGACGGAAAATATTCCTGAGGAAAAGTACCGTAAGTTCAGTAATATCAGGCAGGTGCGGCAGTACCAGAAAGGGAAAAAGTAATGATTTATACGGTAACATTCAATCCGTCCCTGGATTATCTGATTCACATTGATGACTTTAAACCGGGGGAAGTAAACCGGATGTCCTTTGAACAGATTTATCCGGGCGGAAAAGGAATCAATGTGTCCATCGTTCTTCAGGATTTGGGATGTGAGAGTACGGCGCTGGGGTTTGCCGCAGGATTTACAGGGGATGAAATCCACAGACAGCTTCAGGAAACTGGTGTCAGAAGCGATTTTATCCGGCTTCCATCGGGAAATTCCAGAATTAATGTCAAGCTGAAAACGCCAGGCAGCGAAACGGATATGAATGGTCAGGGACCGGAGATTCCGCAGGACAGAATTGAAGAACTGTTCGACAGACTGGATTCGCTGACAGAAAATGATTTTCTGGTCATCTCCGGAAGTATTCCGGGAAGTCTGCCGGATGACATTTACGAGCAGATCCTGAAGCGTCTGGACGGAAAGTCCATCCCGGCAGCAGTCGATGCAACCGGAGAACTTCTCACAAATGTGCTTTCCTACCATCCATTCCTGGTCAAGCCGAATCATCACGAACTCGGTGAGATTTTCGGTGTTGAGCTGAAAAACAGGGAGGATGTCATTCCATACGCAAAGAAGATGCAGATCATGGGAGCGCAGAATGTTCTTGTTTCCATGGCCGGTGAGGGTGCGGTGCTTGCCGCGGCAGATGGAGAAATCTATCAGAGCGATGCACCGAAGGGAACCGTGCGTAATTCCGTCGGAGCCGGAGACTCTATGGTTGCCGGATTTCTGGCAGGATACCTGAAAAACAGAAATTATAAAGAAGCGTTTCATCTTGGATTGGCCGCCGGCAGCGCTACAGCGTTTTCTGACGGACTTGCATCCGGAGACGATATACGGTCATTAGCAGAAACATTGTAGCAGCATGGAGGAACAGCAGAATGAAAATCACAGAGCTCCTGAAAAAAGAGGGCATCAGGATCGGCGGGTCTGCAGATAATAAGCAGGACGCAATCAACCAGATGGTTGACTTGATGGTCAATGAGGGAAACATCAATGACCCGGAAAAGTATAAGAAGGCTGTAGAGGCACGTGAAGAGGAAAGTACAACAGCAATCGGAGAGGGAATCGCCATTCCGCATGCAAAAACCGATGCTGTTTCTGCGCCGGGACTTGCAGCAATGACTCTTCCGGATGGCGTCGACTACGATGCTCCGGATGAAGAACCGTCCGACCTGATCTTTCTTATTGCAGCACCGAATACGAAAGACAATGTTCATCTGGAAGTTCTTTCAAGACTATCCACGCTTCTGATGGATGATGATTTTACCGATGCACTCAGAGCAGCGAAAACAAAAGATGAATTTCTGGATATCATCGACAAGGCTGAAAAGGAGAAGCTTGCTGATGAAGAAGAGAAGGAAGCGGAAAATCAGAATCCGGTGAAATCAGAATATCCGGATATTCTCGCAGTAACTGCATGCCCGACAGGAATCGCGCATACCTACATGGCTGCCGAGGCACTGGAGAAAAAAGCCGCAGCGATGGGACTGAAGCTGAAGGCAGAGACCCAGGGATCTGTCGGAGCGAAGAATGTTCTGACCGCAGAGGAAATCGCCCATGCAAAAGGTATTATCATCGCGGCAGACAAGAAAGTTGCGCTTGACCGTTTTGGCGGAAAGCAGGTCCTGCAGACACCGGTTTCCGACGGCATCAACAAGCCGGAAGAGCTGATTCAGACGATTCTCGATGAAAAGGCACCGGTACTGGAAGGAGATGCAGCGCAGTCTGCAGCAGCGTCTTCCGGCCAGCAGAAAGATTCCGCCTGGCATGTCATTTACAAGCATCTGATGAACGGAGTTTCCCACATGCTTCCGTTTGTCGTCGGCGGAGGTATCCTGACCGCGATCGCATTCCTGATCGACCAGGGATCTATCGGAACCTCCTATTACGGCATGGGCAGCACCGCCGCAGCCTTCTTCAAGACCGTCGGCGGAGTTTCCATGAACTTCATGCTTCCGGTCCTCGCCGGTTTCATTGCGATGAGTATTGCAGACCGTCCGGGCCTTGCGGTCGGCTTTGTCGGAGGATTCCTTGCCCAGCAGGGATATACCTTCCATTATCTTGCCCAGCTGTCCTCCTATTCAAAGGGAACCCTGAGCCAGGCACCGACGGCAGTCAGTGCCGGATTCATCGGTGCTCTTCTGGCTGGCTTCATCGGCGGCTATCTCGTCCTCGGCCTGGAAAAGATCTGTGACAAACTGCCGGATTCATTAGAGGGAATAAAACCGGTTTTATTATATCCGCTTATCGGCATCTTCCTGATCGGTATCGTCATGCTCCTGATCAACCCGGCAATGGCCGGACTGAACACCTGGATCTCCCGCGTTCTGAACGGCATGGGAACCTCTAATCTGGTGATTCTCGGCGCTATCGTCGCGGCCATGATGGCGGTCGATATGGGAGGCCCGATCAACAAGGCGGCCTACGTTTTCGGTACTGCCGCCCTTGCGGAGGGAACCGTCACCGTAAAGATTATCATGGCTTCTGTCATGATCGGAGGCATGGTTCCGCCGCTTGCCATCGCGCTTTCCACCACCTTCTTTAAGAACCGCTGGACCAGGGCTGACCGTCAGGCAGGCGTCGTCAACTACATCATGGGACTTTCCTTTATCACAGAAGGTGCGATTCCGTATGCGGCTGCTGACCCGGGAAGAGTGCTTCCTTCCTGCATTATCGGCTCCGCTTTAGCAGGCGGCCTGTCCGCAGCCTTCCGCTGCCAGAGTCCGGCTCCGCACGGAGGCCTCTGGGTGGTTGCCGTCATCGGTCATCCGGGAATGTACGTCCTCGCTCTTGCGGCTGGATCCATCGTCGCGATGCTGATCCTCTCCCTTCTGAAGAAGAAGCTGCCGGAAGAGGAGGTTGTCAGCGAACAGCTCGGATAAGAGAAAATTATCGAATATGATGGGATGCCGCGCCGCAGTCAGATGATCATGCCGGTGCGGCGTTCATTCGTTTTGGAGGAAATCGTTAATGAAGAAGATCATTTACCTGGCCGGCGGCTGTTTCTGGGGCGTCCAGAAGTATTTCGACCAGTTTGACGGGGTTATATCAACGGAAGCAGGCTATGCCAACGGGCCGGAAAAGGCAGGTCAGCCAGAACATATACCGACTTATGAAGAGGTCTGCGAAAACAGCGGCCACGCGGAAACCGTGAAGGTGGTCTATGATGAAGAGAAAATCAGTCTGAAGCAGCTTCTGAAATACTATTTTCTGGTTATTGATCCGCTTTCCGTCAACCGCCAGGGGGCGGACAGCGGCATCCAGTACCGGACCGGCATTTTCTATACGGATGAGGACCAGCTTCCTGAAATTCGGGAGATTTATCATCGAGAAGAGGAGAAGCTTGGAAAGAAACTGGCCGTTCAGCTTGAGCCGCTGCAGAATTTCTATTCCGCCGAGGAATATCATCAGAAATACCTGGAGAAACATCCGAGCGGATACTGCCACATCCGCACTTCCTATTTCACGATAGAAAAGTGGACGGATGAGGAAAAGGAAAATGCAGGATTGAAATAAGCATGTCATTATAGTATATTTTGTGTATAATGAAATCAGGAAAAGAATCAGGATGATTATGCGCATACCGCATGAATATCGTTTTCGTTGTATTTGTATGAGGAGAAAGGAACTATAAAATGAAAAATTTCAGCTATGTCATTACAGATCCAGAAGGAATCCATGCAAGACCGGCAGGACAGCTCGTTAAGCTGGTAAAGAGCTTCAACAGCACAATCATGATTTCCAAGGACGGAAAGAGCGTAAAGGCTTCCAAGACACTGGGCGTAATGTCTCTCGGCGCAAAGCAGGGATCCACAGTCGAGTTTACCTTTGAGGGCGACGATGAGGATGCTGCATGCGAAGCAGTTTCCAAGTTCATGAAAGAGAATCTGTAAGGACAGATTTAATGCGTATTCAGCTGGAATGGTTTGATGGATGAACATGTTTAAACGGGTTTACATGTTCTGCCAGCCGGAATAGCCTTTAACAAAGGCAAAAAGTTCAGGACAGAGCGGGAATATTCCTGCTCTGTCTTTTTTGATCCTGTGACCTGGCAGAAGCTTCCGGGACCCAGATGTTGATCAAGAGCTGTGGAGCGGCAAGAGACCTGCCAAGCTGATAGTATGTGAGACTGTAACGCAGCCTTATTCAGGACAAAATACGGCAGATATGTTATCATGGACTATACGGTTTTTAGATGCAGAGTGAAGACCCGCATTAAACGAAGCAAGGGGAAAGGGAAACAGAAAGATGGGGAAATCGGCAGAAATGAAGCACAGCAGTAAGAAGATCGGCATTTTCATGGCGCTGACGGGAGGCACCCTGTGGGGCTGCTCCGGCGTCATGGGAAGCTATCTGTTCGAACATAACGGATTTGATGCGAAGCTTCTGGTCACCTACAGACTTCTTCTCGCGGGTCTGGTCACGGTTCTCTATATTGCGCTGAAAAGCGGAAAAAAGGTATTCTCTATCTTCCGGGATCGCCGATCGTTCAGAGATGAAATCATCTTTTCCTTTATCGGCATGCTTCCGTGTCAGCTGGTATATTTCCTTGCGGTCCAGGTATCGAATCCGAGCACAGCAACCGTTCTGCAGGGATCTGCGCCGATTCTGGTCCTTTTGTTCTATGTGTTCATCGATAAAAGGATGCCGTCCCGCATTGAAGTTCTGGTTCTGCTGCTTGTCATGACCGGAGCCTTCCTGATTACCACGCATGGAAACCTGAATTCCCTTGCAATCAGCAGACTGGCCCTGATTTTCGGCTTCGGAGCCGCGCTCTCTGCCGCGATCTACAACGTTCAGCCAGGGCATATTCTTGCGCGTTACGGAGCCGGCCCGGTGACCGGCTGGGCCATGCTGATCAGCGGAATCTGCATGATCCCCTTCTCTCATTTCTGGGACGCGCCTGTCCATATGGACGTAAAAGGCTGGCTGTGTTTCCTTGGCGTGATCATCTTTGGCACCGTCGTGGCGCAGGCAGCCTACATGGAGGGCGTCCGCATCCTCGGAGCCGTGCAGGGAAGCCTGTTTGAGACCGTCGAGCCGGTCGTATCCACCATTCTGACCGTTGCGGCACTCGGCATGACGCTCACACTCTTCGATTACGCCGGAACCGTTCTGATCCTGCTGGGCGTCATTTTGCTGGCGCTGTTCGGCCACCGCAGGTCTGTGCCGGCGAACGCAGAGGATGAGGCCGCTGAGAAGAAGATCATCGAGGGACAAAAATAATTGCAGCAAGGAGGAAGAGCAGTATGTATCAGAAAATGCGCCCAAAACGCGGTTATCAGATCTTTATCAGCGAGCTGAAAAGCGGAGCAGTCAAGCCGGTTGTTTTGTTTTCCGGAGAAGAAGAATATCTGATCAACTGGGCCGGAAACTGGATGATCAAAAGATTTATTCATCCTGCAGCAAAAGCTGTTGACTGCTCCGTGATCGATGGACAGGAAGCAGAAATTCCGGATATTCTGAAGCAATGCGAAACTTTCCCGATGCTTTCTAAAAAGCGTGTCGTCTGGGTAAAAAATTTCACAGCTCTGAAGCAGACCAGGGGAATCTCAGAACATGATGCAGAACTTATTCTTGCATACCTGAAAAATCCGAATCCCTCTGCCATTCTCATTTTCTCCTCTGCAGAAATTGATGGCCGGGCAAAAGTTTTGAAAGCCCTGAAAAAAGAGGGGTCCTGGTATTCCTTTGACGATCTCAGTGAGCAGGAGCTGATGTCCTTTGCCCATAAACGCTTTCAGGCGGCAGGGAAAGTCATCAGCCGTGCAGATATGCGCTATCTGGTGCAGAGCACAGGATATTTTAATAAAGAAAGCAGTTATCATCTCTTTCAGTTTGAAAACGATCTTCAGAAAATCATCGCCCATTCAGAGGGGAATGCCATCAGAAGAGAAGATATTGAATCCATGATTTCCGGCGATGGAGATACCTTCATTTTCAATCTGCTGGACGGGATCAGCGGAAACGATAAAAAAAGCGCTTTTCAGATCCTCCATAACAAGCTGAGGGAAAACAGCAATGAAGCCGGAAGTATTGTCGGAGCCATTGCCAGCCAGGTCGAGCTGATGCTGGAAATCAGAGAATTCATGGACAAAAGAGGCGGCCGGGTAACAGCCGCCTGGATTAGTAAATATACAGGAATCAATGAATACAGAATCAAAAAAGCTATGAATTATGCACGGCGCTACAGCCTTGAGAAACTTCAGGATATGACCATGGAAATTTACGAAACAAATGAAAATATCGTCAGCGGACTCCTGGACGGAAGAACGGCGCTGGAAATGTATATTGCAAGGATCTGAGGGAAAGCCTGAAGGAAGAACTGAACAGACGCAAAAACAGTAAATCCCCGTTTCACCACCAAGCCTGCCATTTCAAGGTTCCCGGTGAAGCGGGGATTTCGGCTTTCATCCAGATATGAACGGTACAGCCAGGTATCTGCCTGCTCCAAAGAGCAGAGAGCAGAAACACTCCAAGATTTACTGCCGGTGTTTTTCCATAGCCCAAATCAGCTGCTCCGCGCTTTTCATCGTCAGGTCTGTCACTGCGTCACCGCCGAGGAGACGAGCGATCTCCTCGGTTTTCTGCTCCGGATTCAGCAGCTGGATGTGGGAGTAGGTCGCATCATCATCAGAATCCTTGTAAATCCGGTAATTGGTGTCTGCGGCTGCGGCAATCTGCGGCAGGTGGGTGATGCAGATGATCTGGTGATTCTTTGCGATCTGCTGGAGTTTCCTTGCAACAACGCTGGCGGTGATTCCGCTGATTCCGGTATCGATTTCATCGAATATCATGGTCGGAATCTGGTCATCGTCTCCGATGACGTTCTTAATAGCCAGCATGATTCTGGAAATTTCTCCTCCGGAAGCAGTCTTGGCAAGGGATTTCAGAGGTTCTCCCTTATTAGTGCTGATCAGAAATTCGCAGAGATCTCCTCCGGAAGAGGTGATGGCCGGCGCCTTCTCGATGGTAATCTGCAGCTGGGCGTAAGGAAAATTCAGATCGTGAAGTTCCCGCTCAATGGCAGCTTCCAGCTCGGCCGCACTTCTTTTTCTTGCCTCCGTAAGAGAAGCTGTTTTCTCCTTCAGGACGTCCAGGGCAGCTTTTGTCTGCTTTTCCAGACCGGCTTTCTGGTCCTCAAAGTTTTCCACCAGTTCCAGTTCTCCGGCAATCCGGTCTCTGTAGGAGAGAATTTCTTCGATGGAGCGGCCGTACTTACTTTTCAGGCTGTCAATCAGATCGAGGCGGCTGATCACCTGATCTACTTCACCCGGCTGAAAATCCGTCTTTTCCGTGACTGTGCGGATGCGATCATTCAGTTCCTGAAGGTCAGCGCTGATTCCACCCAACAGACCCGAAATTTCCTTCAGATCGCTTGAAAAAGAGGCGACAGAGGAAATCTGTGCTTCTGCCTGGCCGATCATATTCTCTGCGTTTTCTTCGCCCCCGTTGAGGAGTTCCTGGGCCATGTTCATGGCCTGGAAGATCTTTTCACTGTTTTTCAGTACAGAGATCCGTTCATTCAGTTCGGTATCTTCACCGACGCGGAGCTGAGCCGCATCGATTTCCTGAAGTTCATAGCGGCAGAGATTGACTCTTCTTCTGTTCTCGCGTTCATCGTGAAGGAGCTTGTTCAGTTTTCCGCGTACAGCCTTGTAATTGACATAGGCAGAGGTAAACGCCTGAAAGCGGGAACGGATATCCTCATGCCGGAAGGCGTCCACCAGTTCCATATGACGTTCCGGATCCAGCAGGGCCTGATTATCGTACTGGCCGTGAATGTCCGCAATTCTTCCTGCGGCTTCCTGAATCTGACTTAAGGAGACCAGGTCACCGTTCAGCCGGCAGAGATTGCGTCCATTTCTGCTGAGTTCACGCGTAATGATGCAGGATTCACCGTCCAGATCAGCCTGCATCTGGATTTTTGCCTTCTCCGCGCCCCGCCGGACAAAGGATGAATCCGCACGTGCGCCAAGAGCAAGGCTCATCGCCTCAATGATAATTGATTTTCCGCTGCCTGTTTCACCGGTAATGACATTCAGACCCGGATGAAAATCCACATCGGTTGATTTGATAATCGCAAAATCCGATATTCTGATGTGTTCAATCATTTCTGCTTCTCCATTATCCGATACTCAGAAGATCAGAAGTGATGAGTCGTGCAGCAGATAAAAAGGGCAGGTCAATCCGCATAATGACCCGCCTTAAGAGATTTCTGCCTTCTTCTGGAGCCGCAGCTGAAGCAGACTAGTTTTCCTGCTTCTTTGCGGTCAGCATCTTGTTGAATAATCCCAGAATTTCATCGACATTCTTTTCATCATCGACGACAATCAGCATGGTGTTGTCGCCGGCAACTGTTCCTGCGATGTGCTCTACGCCGATATTATCTACTGCTTCTGCAGCTGCGCTTCCGCATCCTGAAAGGGTTTTTATCAGGATCAGGTTGTTTACTGCATTGAAGCTTAATACCGTTTCCTTGAAAATCTTAATGAAGCGGTCGGAAATCGGAGCATCAGAGCGTTTGCTGACAGCATACTTATACTTTCCGCTGGAAGAGAGAGTCTTAATCAGCTGCAGTTCCTTGATATCTCTGGAAATTGTAGCCTGTGTGACTTCAAATCCTTCCTTGCGCAGCATGGCTGCCAGTTTATCCTGGGTTTCGATCTCATACTTGCTGATCAGTTCTAGTATTTTATTTTGTCTGGAATAACGCATATTCATCCTCCTGCTCGTGTATAACTATACATCGATTATACCATAGTTATTAGAGAAAATGAATAATCATTTATTTATCCGAGGAATAAAAATGCGCTTCCGGGAAAATATGTTTCTTTTCTGTTCGTATGGACAAACGTATGTTCTTATGATATACTGAGTTCATCAGTTTTGCAAGGGGTTATGGAAGAATTTATTAAAAAAGAAAGGCGGATGGTTGTCAATGAGAATTCTCGGTATCGACCCGGGGTATGCGATTATGGGATGGGCCATTATTGATATGAAGGGGAATCACTTTCAGGCGGTGGATTACGGCGCGATTACGACAGACGCGGGAACACCGATGGAATTCCGCCTTCAGCATCTTTATACGGAGCTGAAATCGATTATTCAGATTTACCAGCCGCAGGAAGCATCGATCGAAGAACTGTTCTTCAACACGAATGCGAAAACGGTTATCCATGTAGGCGAGGCAAGGGGAATTGCCATCCTTGCCTGCGTCAATGCGGGCCTTGAAGTAAATGAATACACACCGCTTCAGATCAAGCAGGGTCTGGTAGGTTACGGAAGAGCAGATAAGAAGCAGGTGCAGGAAATGGTCAAGGCCATTCTGAATCTGGAGGAGGTTCCGAAGCCGGATGATACGGCAGATGCGGTTGCCGCGGCGGTCTGTCACGGACACGCCTATGCGTCGCGGAAACAAAAGAAAAAGCTGGACGAACTGCTGAAAGCCCAGCCGGGGCATAAACTCCGCATCCGTAAAGGAATTTAACCTCTTGCCGGCTGCCTTTTGTCCGGAAACGGTTGAAATATTTACAGAATGCGATAAGATGGAAGATTGTTGGATATAATAGATTGGAAGAAATATGATTCGGTTTTTACAGGGAAAAATTCATCCGCAAATGGATGGCACAGTGATCATCGTGACGGCGTCCGGCATCGGCTTCCGGGTGTTTATTCCGGGAAATTCACCGCTGTATAAGTGTGCAGAGGGTGACGACGTTCAGGTGTATACATCGATGGCGGTCAGAGAGACGGAAATCAGCCTGTATGGCTTTCAGAATGAGCAGGAACTGGAGCTTTTCCAGCTGCTGACGACGGTAAAAGGCGTAGGCTCCAAGGCAGCGCTGTCGATTATGGGAACGGCGCCAATTCAGGAGCTGAAACGGGCGATTGCCATGGAAGATCCGTCTGTGGTGCAGCAGGCTCAGGGAGTCGGGAAGCGCACGGCGGACCGGATTATTCTGGAGCTTAAGGATAAAGTGGACTTCAATCCGGCGGAAGCAGGCGGCGGGGAAGCGGTCGTATCTGCAGCAGAAGGCAGCGAGCGGAAGATTGCCGTGGAAGCTCTGGAAGCACTGGGTTACAGCCATGCAGAAGCAGAAGAGGCCGTGCGGCTTGTTGAAGAGGAGAATCTTGACAGCGAGGGCTACATCAAGGCGGCCTTAAAGAATCTCTTTTAAGCAGTGATCGGGCAAGCCTGTCTTTCATGGCAGGGAATATAGCAGAGTATAGATGAAAATGAAAGCATCCGCAGGGATGACAGGAAGGGCAGATATTCATGGACGAACGGATAACGCAGGGATCTCCGCTATCCATTGAGGAAGAGCATAATGAAAAGACGCTGCGTCCGCAGTATCTGGGAGATTTTATCGGCCAGTCAAAGGTCAAAGACAATTTAAAGGTATTTATCGAGGCTGCGAAAATGCGCGGGGAGCCGCTGGACCACGTACTGTTCTACGGTCCTCCGGGACTTGGAAAGACAACGCTTGCAGGGATTATCGCAAACGAGCTGGGCGTTGAAATCAAGGTGACCAGCGGTCCTGCAATCGGGCGCGCCGGGGACCTGGCCGCGATTCTGACGAATCTGAATGATAACGATGTGCTGTTTATCGATGAGATTCACCGTTTAAACCGCGCGGTCGAGGAGGTTCTGTACTCCGCCATGGAGGACTACGCGCTGGACATCATCATCGGCAAAGGCCCATCAGCAAGGTCGATCCGCCTGGATATTGCCAGGTTCACCCTGATCGGCGCGACGACCCGCGCGGGCAGTCTGTCTGCTCCGCTCAGAGACCGTTTTGGCGTCATCTGCAAATTTGATATGTATGAACCTGAGGAGCTCGCGGAAATCGTCAGAAGATCCGCCGGAATCATGGGAATCGGCATTGACGATGATGCGCTGATGGAAATCGCCAGATGCTCCAGGGGAACGCCGCGTGTTGCCAACCGCCTGCTGAAGCGGATCCGGGACTTTTCTCAGGTAAAGGGAGACGGGCATATCGATGCTTCGATCACCCAGCTTGCCATGAAGGCGCTGGGAATTGATGAGCTGGGTCTGGAGAGGCTGGACCGGGAGATGCTGCGGACGATTATCACGCGTTTCCACGGAGGGCCGGTTGGAATCGATACCATAGCTGCGTCCCTGGGCGAGGAAAGAGTCACTCTGGAGGATGCGCATGAGCCCTATCTGATCCAGTCTGGGCTTTTATTCCGGACGCAGAAAGGACGTATGGCGACCCAGCTTGCCTATGACCACCTTGGGCTTTCGGATTTGTTCCCTGGAGATCATCCGGAAGTTTCAGAAGAAGAGTAGAAAACTGACCGGACCGGAGCGGCGGTGCACGGTATTTTATGATGTCTGAAAATACGCCGCTGTATTTACATTTATTCATGACCGGATAGAATAAGAATGAAGAGAAAATAAAATATAAAGGAAGTATTGAAATGAACATTGAAGAATTTGATTATGATCTGCCGAAGGAACTGATTGCGCAGACACCGATGGAGCAGAGAGATGAATGCCGCCTGATGGTGCTTAACCGCGCGAAGGGAAGCATTGAACACCGGCATTTTTATGATATCCTGGACTATCTTCATCCGGGAGACTGTCTGGTCATGAATGACTCCAAGGTTATTCCGGCCAGAATTTTCGGCATTAAGGAAAAAACCGGTGCGCACGTCGAGTTTCTGCTGAGCAAGCGGATCGAAGGGGACCGCTGGGAGACGCTGGTCCGCCCGGGAAGACGCCTGAAGCCTGGAGATAAGGTCGATTTTGGAGACGGAAAGCTGGAGGCGGAGATTCTGGAATATGGTAAAGACGGAACCAGAATCGTGGAATTCCACTATGACGGCATCTTCATGGAGCGCCTGGAAGAACTGGGCAGCATGCCGCTTCCACCGTATATCGAGCGTCCGAGCGATGAAGAAGATAAGAATATGTATCAGACCGTCTATGCACATTATGACGGTTCTGTTGCGGCGCCGACTGCCGGCCTTCATTTCACCAAAGAACTCCTGAAAAAGGCTCAGGATAAGGGCGTAAAGCTGGCTTATGTAACGCTTCATGTCGGAATCGGAACCTTCCGTCCGGTAAAGTGTGAGAACATTGAAGATCACCATATGCACTTTGAAGAATATTACGTCAAGCCGGAAACAGCAGACGTCATCAACCAGACGATTCTGGAGGGCGGGCGGATTGTTTCCGTCGGCACCACATCCACCAGAACGATGGAAAGTGCCGCCTATAAAGATGAGAAGAGCGGAAAATACCTTCTGAAGGCAGGACACGGAAATACCGGCATTTTCATCTATCCGGGATACGAGTGGAAGATCGTAAACGCCTTGATCACCAACTTCCATCTGCCTAAGTCCACACTGATCATGCTGGTATCTTCCCTGTATAACCGAGAGAAGATCCTGGAGGCTTACAATGTTGCAGTAAAGGAGAAGTACAGATTTTTCTCGTACGGAGATGCTATGTTCATCGAATAGTTTTTTGACAAATACAAGCTTGCGAATATGATACGGGAAATAAGGCAGAGGGAATCCCTGCCTTATTTTTTATGTAAAGAAAGGTGTCCGGTGGGAAAAACAGAAAGAGATCGGGAAGCCGGGAGGCGCTCCAGGCGCAGGCTGCGTACAGCTCACAGAACAACCCGGAAATCTGTCAGTAAAAACTCCCACCAACTTTTGACACCATCAGCCGATTCAAAGGCCATAGATTGTCACTGCGGCTGATGTTATACTATTGTCAGGAAATGCAATAGATCAAAGGGAGGAAGAAATCATGGAGAGAAGCCCCGATGAGATGAATATCAATGCACCGCTTAAGTGGGGATACCCGGATATCAATAAGATTCCCTGCAGGGATTGTATGTTTCGTGAACCTGATCGATTAGGCGGTGATATTAAAGGCGCAGCACTCAAGCTCTGCAAGGTGTTCCCGAATGGAACAAAACCGGCTGCAATTTTGTTTGACGGGATGCTGTGCCCGTATTATGTCTCAGAAGGGGAAGATCCATCAGACTATCTTTCTATCTGGACAGCATATCTATATGCATCGAGAAAACACGGAGACCAGAAAGATCGTGCAGGAAAGCCTTACATTCTGCACCCGGTTCATGTGGCTCTTTTCACTGCTGAGCTTACGGATGATCCGGAGATTATCACGGCGGCCATGCTTCACGATACCGTTGAAGATACGGATGCGACACTTGAAGAGATCCGGAATCTGTTCGGAGACCGGGTTGAGGAGATCGTAGACCGGATGTCCCGCCGGGATGGGGAAGACTATTACGATTATGTCAGAAGGGCGGCGGAGAATCCAGATGCAGTCCTGGTGAAGTGGTCGGATCTTCGGCATAATATGGATCTGTCCCGCTTTGAGCACCCGACGGAAAAAGACTATAAACGGATGAAAAAGTATCAGAAGGCGCTGGATATTCTCAACGGCAAAGGAAATGAGTAAGAAGAAAGCAAGAATAAACAACACAGGGGACAGCCGAGCAGAGGCTGCAAGTAAATCGGAAGAGGAATCGAACTTGGAATGGACAGCGGAAAAGGTGAAATTTGTCAGTAAGAAAATGTCTGTTGCTCTGCGCCATAAACCGGATCGATACGGAATCACTCTGGATGAAGAGGGATGGACAGATCTTCATGACTTTATCCGGGCTCTGAACCGGGTGCATCATTTTTCGCCGCAGCTGTCGGAAAAGGACATCCGCTATGTGTCTCAGCATACGAATAAACGCAGGTTCGAGCTGACGGATCGGAAAATCCGCGCCCGCTACGGGCATTCTGTTCCGGTGATCCTGAAGAAAGAAAAGAAAGCACCGCCTGAGATTCTTTATCACGGGACATCTCATCAGGCATTGAAAAGCATCATGGAAAAGGGGCTCCTTCCGATGAAGAGGCAGTATGTTCACCTGTCTTCCGATCAGGAGACGGCGCTTCAGGTAGGAAGACGTCATGACGCTCATCCCGCGCTGCTTCAGATTAATGCGGCTGAGGCGGAAAAGGATGGAATTGAGTTTTTTATCGGAAACGATGAGGTCTGGCTCTGCAGGGAACTTCCGCCAGAATATATTATGGTTATAAGCTGAATATGAAAGAAGCTGCTCACTAAGTTATGAAAATCAGCTTAGTGCGGCAGTCTCTTTTTAATTTCGCTTACCGCAATTTAAACCACATTTCTCAATGCTGGGCAGGAGATGCTGCTTTGGCTGCTTCCGCAGCTGTGATATAAAGCACTTTCGAAATTTTTGTTGTTGAAATGGCAAAAATAATATTATTTTCACCGGGGAAGAGGAGTTTTTGCAGTCTGGTGGCAGCATTTCCAGTTTCCGGCTGCAGGAATGGTTGTTTTTCGCCTGATAATGTTGGATGTATTGTATGTGTTGATACATAATAACCGGGTAAAGGCTGTAAAATGCGGAATAATCAAGCTTATACCGGACAAAATTAACGAGGATTATTATAAATCCCCGCTAATGAAATTATTCTACCACAGCCCGCAGAAACTTGCAGAAATCCGTGAAATCCCGTCCGCAAGTCTGCTATAATGGATTAGCTGCAAAGCAAAGAAGTAAGAAAACAGGAGAGAGAAGAATGAGCAAACCAGCTGTAACATATGAATTGCTGCATGAAGATAAGAAAACCGGGGCAAGACGCGGAGTTGTGCACACGCCCCACGGAGACATTCAGACGCCGGTGTTTATGCCAGTCGGAACCCAGGCCGCGGTAAAGGCCATGCGTCCGGAGCAGGTGAAGGAGATGGGGGCGGAGATTATTCTGTCTAATACCTATCATCTCTTCCTGCGTCCGGGCCACGAGATCATCAGGAAGGCCGGAGGTCTGCATAAATACATGAACTGGGACCGTGCGATTCTGACGGACAGCGGCGGGTTCCAGGTGTTTTCTCTGGGAAAACTCAGAAAAATCACAGAAGAGGGCGTTGCCTTCAGAAGCCACATCGACGGTTCCCGGCAGTTCCTGTCTCCGGAGAAGGCGGTTGAAATCCAGACGGCTCTGGGATCCGACATCATGATGGCTTTCGACGAGTGCGCACCTTACCCTGCAGAAAGAGAATACATTGAAGATTCCATGAGAAGGACCTGCAGGTGGCTTCAGCGCTGCAAGGACGCCCACCACAACACGGAGAAGCAGGCCCTCTTCGGCATCATGCAGGGCGGCATGTATAAGGACCTGCGGAAGGAAAGCGCCGAGCGGATCGTCGACATGGACCTTCCGGGCTATTCCATCGGCGGCCTGAGCGTGGGCGAGCCGAAAGAGCTGATGCTGGACGTTCTGGACGATTGCGTGGAGTACCTTCCGAAAGACAAGCCGCGCTATCTCATGGGCGTCGGCACGCCGGACTATCTGTTCGAGGGCGTCGAGCGCCACATCGACATGTTCGACTGCGTAGAGCCGACCAGAATCGCCCGTCACGGCCTGGCCATGACCTCCCACGGACGCATCAACATCAAGAACGCCAAGTTCGAGGAGGATTTCAGCCCGCTGGACGACGAGTGCACATGCTACGCCTGCCGGCACTATTCCAAGGCCTACATCCGGCACCAGTTCAAGGCCGGCGAGATGATGGCCGCCATGCTTCTGACCGAGCACAACCTGCACTTCCTGATCCATCTGATGGCGGGAATGCGCAAGGCCATTGAAGAGGACCGCTTCACCGAGTTCAAGCGGGAGTTTTACGAGAAATATTACGGAGACGCGGAGTATTAAACCGCCGTTTCTATTTCAGATAAGGAGATGACGTGAAAGCGATGATCAGTTCAGGGACAAAAAACATTCTGGCCAAGGCGGCGCCTGAGGGGACCCTCCATACAGGAAGCGGATCCTCAGCGTCCGGGCTGTCCGGAGCGGCGGGTTCTTCCGCCTCCGGCAGAGCCGATATGCCGGTCTGCCCGCACCATGAAATCTGCGGAGGCTGCTGCTACCAGGGCGTGCCCTACGAAGAGCAGCTGAAGAATAAGGAAGGGGAAGTCAGAGGATACTTCCGCGACGCCGGAGTGACGCCGGGGAATTTCGATCCGATCGAAGGCTGCTCGATGGAATACCGCTATGCCTACAGAAACAAGATGGAGTATACCTTTGGCGATCTGGTAAAAGACGGGCCGCTCCAGTTGGGCATGCATAAGAAGAAGCAGTTCATGTCGGTTGTGACCGTGGACCAGTGCCAGCTGGTGGACCCGGATTTTAACGCGATTCTTCGCTACACACTGGATTTCTGCAAAGAGAAGGGATACGCAAAGTATCATAAGAAGCTTCACAGCGGCCTTCTCCGAAATCTACTGATCCGCCGGGGCGTCAGAAGCCACGAACTTCTGGTCAGCATCGTAACTTCCACCGAGTCCGAGTTCGATGCAGAAGGCTGGAAAAACGGACTTCTTGCCCTTCCATTGAACAATAAGATTGTCGGAATTTCCCAGACTCTGAACGATGTCCTCGCTGACAAAGTCAGCTGTGACAAGTTGAATAACCTTTACGGAAGAGACTATTATATGGAGGAGATCTTCGGTCTGAAATTCCAGGTCAATCTGTTTTCCTTCTTCCAGACCAATGTAGAAGCGGTTGAGCGCCTTTATCGCGAAGCCATCGACCTGATCGACGACTTCCGCGGCAAGCGCGTCTTCGACCTCTACTGCGGAACCGGCACCATCAGTCAGGTCATGGCAAAAGAAGCCGATTCCGTCCTGGGCGTTGAAATCGTTCCGGAAAGCGTAGAAGCCGCCCGCCGCAACGCCCAGCTCAACGGCCTGACCAACTGCGAATTCGTCTGCGGCGACGTCTTCAAAGTCCTGGAAAACCGCTCCGATAAGCCAGACGTCATCGTCGTCGACCCGCCCCGCGCCGGCATGACCCCAGACGCCGTCAACAAAATCGCCGCCTACGGCGTCCCGCAGATCGTCTACATCAGCTGCAACCCGAAGACCCTGGCCAGAGATCTGTCCGGCTTCAAGTATCTGGGCTACCGGACGGACTATGTGAAGCCGTTTGATAACTTCCCGGGGACGAAACATGTTGAGACAATAGGACTGCTGTCGCGGATCTAGCCCCTGAAGGCACCGGAATCCCTTGAAATAAGGGATTCCGGTATTTTTTCGTTTCCGGACCCAGTGCCCCGGGAGGCCTTGAAATAGCAATGCCGTACACTCAAAACGCCATCGCGTGTGTATTAGAAAGCTTTTTTCGGTCCGCGTGAGTACAGGGTGAATGATTTTCGGGTGCGTGAATATGGGATGAATGACGGCGAAATAGGCGATATATCTATGAAAGAAAATAGGCATATTAGTGGGCAAAAAAACAGATCCCGCAGGCTGAAAATCCGCATTGAAATGTTCAGCTGCGGGTATTACTCTCTATATAAAAGAATGATCTGCGAATTAGAAGGAGGCTTCATATGGATGAAGCAGAACGCAAAGTTACAGTGCTTGCTCCCATTCGGCTCTACAGGGACTGCGCAGTAGGAATCTATGCCAGGGTGAGCACCTCTCACAGAGACCAGATGATAAGCCTGTCTGCCCAGCTCTCGGGACTTGCGAGAATGGTCGCCTCAACCAAGGGCTGGTATGTGGCGGATATTTTTCTCGATATCGAGTCGGCTGGTCAGGGGTCGGAGAGGCCGGAGTTTCAGCGCATGATAAGCGAGTGCGAGCGCCATAACATAAATACAGTGGTCACCAAGAGCATGAGCCGCTTCAGCCGGGATGCCGAGGAGTGCATTAACACGGTGCAGCGCCTGAGGCATGCGGGAGTCAATGTCGTCTTCGTCCAGGACAAGCTCGACACCGCGTCCGTAAGTGATGATGTCCTGATGAGCACAAAGGTTGCCTGCGATCAGGCAGAGAATGAGTGGAGAAGCGAAAACATCCGCCTGGGTCTGATGATGAAAGCACAGGCAGGCACATCAGGAGTCTACAGCAGAAAGTGCTTTGGATACAGGAAAAATAAAGCCGGTCTTCTTGAAGTCGATGATAAAGAGGCAGAGACAGTGAGAAAGATCTATGACTGGTACCTCTCCGGCTTTTCTGTAACCGGTATCATAAAACAGCTCAAGGAGCATAACATCAAGTCTCCTTCCGGTAAGGACACCTGGAGCAAGAGGGGTGTCGAGAGCATCCTGACTAGGGAGAAGTACACAGGGGATGCAACGGCCTTCACAGGGAATGTCGGATACAGGAAGAATGGAAGCAACCCTGCCATTATAGAAAGAGCCCAATTCGAACAGGTCCAGAAGGAGATGGCTGCGAGGACCAATATAGAGGCTGGTGAGGACGGACAGGTCAGAAGAAAGAAGACAAAGTACAGCTCAAAGAAGAAAAAATAGCCTACTTTTGCCAAAATCATGCCTGTAACATCAGATGGCATGAAAGCCGCATAAAAAGCGGGGAAAATGGTTATTTCTGGAATTGCCCTACATTCACATGTTGAGACGATAGGACTGCTGTCGCGGATCTAGCCCCTGGATGCACCGGAATCCCTTGAAATAAGGGCTTCCGGTATTTTTTCGTTTCCGGCGGCAGTGTCCCGGGAAGCCCTGAAATAGCAATGCTGCACACTCAAAATGCCTTTGCGTGTGTACTAGAATGCTTTTTTCGCTCCGCGTGAGTACAGGATAAATGATTTTCGGGTTCGTGAATACGGGATGAATGACGGGTCAGGGGGCCCTGTCTGATTAATCTCTCTAAGCTTTATATAATGCTCTTATGCGCCCAGGCTTGCATCTCATGCCCAGGCCGGCCTGAAAAAGCAGAATTGCCCCATCTCTTCCTATAATAATAAAAGAGATACTATAGTGACCCGCCCGGGCTGGGGGAATGGTCACGGGCAGGGGATGATGCCGACTATTACGGGCAGGGGCCGGTCGAAAGGAGATGAGGACTGCCTGGCCCCTGGCCAGTCTTGAACAAAGATTGAAGTAAATCTTAAAAATATAATGCTATATTACATCTGGTAAATTTAGAATAATAGAAATCTTCTCATATTTTCTTGAATCATCCCCTCCGAAAGTCTAAACTCGTACTTGTCCAGAGGGTGTGACAGCGAACTCACCCGATGGAGTGAGGACAGGAAAGGTCCTGCTTGTGAGGCGGACGCATCGCCAGGAGAGCAGATCATTCCGGACAGATGGGAGAAGTTCTCACTGCACATTGACAAATATTCTTTGATCAGAGAAATCTGATCGTGAAAGGAGAATTATACACAAATGTTAAATCTTAAAAAAGGTTTAGCCGTAGCACTTGCAGCTGCTACAGCGCTGACATTTGCTCCTGTAAGTGCTTTTGCAGGCACCTACAACGACTGGAATAATAATGTCGCAAATACAATGAACTCCACAGGCAACCAGTGGACATTTGCCAAAGCTTCCACCTCGTACAAACAGGTGAACGAAACGGCCTCAACCGCATACGTACTGTTGACACCGTCACATACATCAGGCAGCGTGACATTTAAAACACCTGTCAAGAGCGACAGCGATGGTAAAACAAGCGGCCCGGAAGCCGTTACAGTAACGGACACATTCAAAGATGGCGTCTGGATAAAGAAAGACGGTAAGACCAAGGCCTCATCCGATGCTGACAAAGCAATACAGGTTCAGGCAAGTAGAAATTCTGACACTTTGAATTTTACGACAAGCCTTGCATACATTCGCGCAATGTCAAACTCTGTAGAGGAGATTGATTTGACGGCTGACTCCGACTTAAACGACCTGACCGACCTTGCAAAGCAGGTAAAGATTATCATTGCAAAGAATGATATCCAGCTGAATACCCTTAAAGTTACTCTAAGTGAGGCGAAAGATGGATCCTTTGCTAGATTCAGTAACCACGAAACCGACGATACTTTCTCGGCAGAAGCCCGTCCGAGTGGCGTGACTACCGCCAATAGCGATGTTACTGTTACACCAACAACTCTAACAAACTTCAAGGACTCAAGCATCTCATTAAATCTTAAATCCAATAAAGACGCTACCTTTAAGGTTGAGTCTAATGCCGATGTTGAGTACAAGTCTGATGATGAGTCTATTGCCACAATTGACAGAGATGGCATACATGCTAAAAAAGCTGGCAAGACAACAGTATATATCAAGACTAAAGAAAACCTTAAGAATTATGGTGTACTGACGGCAGCACTTACTGTCAATGTCATAGATCAACCGCAGGCGACACTTGCAGGTCCAGATGATGTATATGTTCATGGGTATGGCAAGACCAATGCTGCAACCATCGGTGTTTCAGGTGCAAATATTGCAAAGAACACCATCAAATACCAGTTTGTTTATTGGAATGCCGCAACCCAGAAGTATGAAACACTTACCAACACTTTAGCAGCACAGGTGAATCCTTATGTACTTGATGAGGCCGCTGATATTGTATATGTTCAAGAATATACCGGTCTTAGCAGTCCGAACTACAATTGGAATGCCTATCTTGAAGCAACAGCGACTGCGGCTGATGGATATGTAGCTCCTGCTCCTAAGTACATCCGTCTTCACTTCGACAACGATGCTCCGTTCGAGCTTGATGCTGCTTCTCAGACCCTCCATGTTGGTGAGTCTGTTCAGATCACTACCAAGACTACACGCGTAGCTACTGGTGCTGCATTTGCTTACAAGTCATGGAACCCGGCTGTTGCTACTGTTAGCAGCAATGGTGCCATCACAGCTGTCGGCGAAGGATCTACAAAGATCGATGTTTCTTACGGCGGATACACAAGGTCTGTAGCTGTTACTGTTAAGGAATATGAGAACGGCAAGAACTCAGACGGTACTCCTGTCCAGGTTACTGGCGTTACAGTATCAAACAAGAAGGGTGCTGCCGTTAAGGTAACATTCGACAAGTCTTCCATCAAGAACGTTAAGTACTACGTTCAGAAGAAGGTTTCCGGTAAGACCTCAGGAAAGTCTGTTGGCTCCAACAAGACAACACTTTCTGTAAAGAAGGGCGCTACCGTTAAGGTAAGAGTAAAGGCTTACTACTATGATGCCGCTGGCAACAAGCTTGTAGGTTCTTACTCAGCTTGGAAGTCTCTTAAGACTGACAAGAAGTGATTCCTGATCCTTCGGATTTAATCAGCAATTGACAAGAAGGTCTGGGGCATCCTGAGCTTCAGACCGGAAATAAGTAACACAAGTCCCTCGCTCATTCGGTTCTAATAAGAGCCGGACTCCCAATGAGCGGGGGATTTTTTTATGTGACAAAAGGGTCAGGTCCGTTTGTCACGTTTTCCTGTAACATTTATACATGACAATCCTGCCTGAGAATGAAATCCAGGGGGTAGAAAGCGAACATTATGAAGTTGAACCAGATGTCTAAGACAATGGCGGCAATGACACTTGCAGCCGCACTGCTGCTGACAGGTACAGGCACATTTGCAGTTCCGGCGGTCGCAGCCGATACCGGCGAGCCGGCGGACTACCTGATTAACAATCCCACAGACAACGAGACAGTCCAGGACTGGACAGACCTCCCGGGAGAGGATCCGGAAACCACCAGTATCCCTGCGAAATTCAGGACATGCCCCGGCATACTGAGCATACCCATCTCACTGGCTGATGCGGATTCTCAGCTTGACTGGACATCGATCACTGCATCAAAGGGCCTAAAATACAAGCTGACATCTACTAACTACAGAGACTATATTGCTTACTCGACAATCTCTCACACGCCGACAAACCTGCTGGCGGACAATAAGTATAGCATCACAGTGCAGGCCAGGAAGAAGGGTACCTATGATCTGAGCTTCAGCGTAAAAACCGGCGAAAATACACAGCAGTATACAGTGAAGGTATACTGCTATGAATATCCGGTGGCCAAGGTTACTGTCAACGGCAAGAGCATCAATTTGAGCAAGCAGATGAACATGAAGTCAGGCAAGGTAAAAGTCACCATGCCGAAGGGCTACAAGATCACGAAGCTCGAGTATCAGACCAGTGAGCGCGTCACTAATGCCGACGGAAATGTGACCACGAAAACCGATTACAAGACCTTCAGCAACGGGGAGGAGATCCCCTTCATCACTCAGCCGGACTATTCGCATTACAAGTACAGTAACAACAGTACCTATATGACAACTACAAGCGAAAGCCTGTATGACGGGGTCACAGCAAGTACAGATATCAAGATCACATATCTGGACAAGTACACAAAGGAGGAGCAGACCAGAACCGAACGGGTGAGTTACAGCGAGAACTGGAACTGATAATGTGACAGAGGGGTCAGGTCCGTTTGTCACGTTTTTCTGTAACATTTAAGAGAGGCGGCCCTGAGCCTGCCCGGACCATAAAAGAGTGAGCGACTTAGTGAGTTGCAGTTTATTGGACCCCGCGATTCACCGCTCATCCGGATTTTATTCCCGTGAGCTTTATACACTCTCCTCTAACATCGGATGAAATATTTCATGAAAGGATTCGCACTTTGCTTGTCACAAAGAAGATACAGATAGATTTTGCCAACCGGAAATACAGAGCCTGCGATCGTATAGACGACATCACGAAGGCTGTGGCATACGCCGCCATCAATATCAACAAAAGGTACGGAGTTATCCTGGAGCCTCCCGAGGCCAAGAACGGGAAGGTGACTCTTGAGGTAAGGATTCCGGAGGAGCTGGGTCCCGGCTTTAACACAGGATACCGCTTAAGGGGAATCGCCGCCTATCTGACCAGAAATTATCCGAGAAGATACAGCAAGTGCCAGGTCGGCAACCGGCTGCTCATCTACACGGAGATTGGAGGCTCTGAGCTCACGGACGATGGCCTCCCGGAGGATGTGAAGGTAAAGGCGATCCTTAAGTTTACCTCTCTGCTGCTCAATGACGATCCGGCTTCGAAGGAGAAGGCAGGGAGGATCATGGAGATACTGGATGAGTGAGGGCCGGTTGTTGGGAAATCTGATGTAAGAAGTACAGGTAAGGTGTAGGAAAGCACAGGGGACGTACAGCACCCCGCTTATCTGCTTGACAGGGAGATGTCAGGCGGATAGGCGGGGTGTTTCATATATTTCCAGTAGAAGAATTATCTGAAAAATGGTATGATATGCGCATAGATATCAATCATAAGGGGGTGACTCATAGATGGGAAACAAGAATGAACTCACTTTGGATGCCGGAGATACGGTGATTGCGCCTGGTGAGGGCCTCAATATGCCGGATAAAGACGGATATGCTTATGATTTGACAGATCAGTTTTCTGCTTTGCCTGATATGGCAAGGCCCTTGATTACAGCTGCCAGAGAGACTATGTCAAAGATTGAAAAGATGCTGTACGCATCTCCTTCTTTTATAAATCTTGTCAAGGCAAGCGTCCCTGCCCAGGAATTTCAGGCTGTACTGACCGGCGAGCAGAAGGCCAGTCTGGCTGACGGTACGCTGAAGCTGATGACTAAAAAAGACGGCACCCTGATGGCCAATCTGGTCAATCCTGATACCAACAGGATTGTATCAACGATCTCCTTGCGGAGCGTGAATCTTTCACCTGCTATCAATCAGGCAATGTCCGGCTATGTCATGCAGATGCAGATGGCTCAGATCGCCGAGGAGATTCAAAATGTTCAGATAGCCATTGAAGAGGTCAGGCAGGGCCAGGAATATGATCGTCTTGCGATGGCATACAGCTGCCAGCAGAAGCTGATCCAGGCAATGAAGATCAGAGATCCGCAGCTTAAGCAGATGGCGCTGATGCAGATTGTATCTGATGCCGAAGACAGCCGTAACCTGCTGATGCTGAGCCAGACCACTAATGTGGCGTTCATAAAGAGCCAGCCTGAGTCAAACGTCGGGAAGTTCTTTTCGAGGGATTCGTCTGAGAAGATAAATGCCAGGATGGGAGAAATCAGAGAAAGTCTCGGGGCTGTAAATATAGTATCACTGGCGGAGGCGCTGGCTTACAGGGACATGGGAGAAGACGATGCAGCGCTGGAGAGCCTCAGATATTATGCATCATTTATAAAGAAGACCTATCTTGATGACCCGGGACTCGTTGAAAGACTGGACCTGATAGACCCCTCGCCGGAAAATTACTGGTCGAAGACTTTGCCGGATATCCAGAAACGCATTATGTCACTGCCAGGATTAAAGGCAAAATTACTCACAGGAGGTGAAGAAAATGGATAAGAAGCAGAGGATGTGTATGAAGTGCAAGAGACCACTTCCAGAAGGCTATAGACATCTTTGTTGTGAATCATGCAGGACGAAGCAAGTAGAGAATGTAAAGAAAGCAACTAAGACAGTTATGGGTGTGACCGCAGTTGCGGCATCGATTGCAGTGGTGATAGGTACAGCTGTTAAGATCAATCCAAAGGATTAAGTGCCAATTTTTCCGAGGTATAACTCAAAGTCAGCAGCACCCCGCTTATCTGCCTGACAGGGGAGATGTCAGGCAGATAGGCGGGGTGCTATTATGCCATTGTTCAGGAACATATATTCGCACGGTCAGCAACTTCACTCCTGCGCATATGAAATATCCGTGCTCTCATGGAAATTGTCATAAAATGCTGTTACAATAAATCGTGTTATGATTCTGGTCTCTTGGCCGGAACTTGATTTACTTTGATGCTGATGTTATTTGAATACCGCTCTGCGATGCAGAACGGCATGTCTGGAGAGAGTGTAGAATATGGCAGGAAGCAAGACAGAAATGTGGACAGTTAAGGAATTGTCCGATGCGCTTCAGAACAAGACGAAAGACGGCAAACGGATTGTCGTTCCGATGTTTCAGAGGGGCGAGAGATGGAAGGCGGAGCAGCAGAAAACTTTTATCGATTCGCTGATAAAAGGATATCCGGTGGGATCAATGCTCTTCTATGAGAAATATGTAAACGAGCAGTGGATCTATATACTTGTTGACGGACTTCAGAGAGGGAACTGCATGCGCTCCTATATGACCAACCCTACTGATTTCTTCTATGATGACAGCATTCCGGATGAACTCTGCTCCCGCATTCTTTCGCTGATTGGTAAAGATGACGAAAAAAACTATGCAGAAGTGAGGGGTATTCTCACTGAATTCATCAAGGCAAAGCATGCGCTCAGGAACATCCAGTTCTATGATGTCGCTTACCTGCTCTGTGAGAAGTTCGAGGCAGACAGTGATTCTTCTGTAATCAGTCCGATGATTAAAATCTTCACTGACTTTTTCCAGAAAAAGCAGGATCTGTATGAACAGATAGCCTCGGCTGTGATTCCGGTCATTGTCTATAATGGACCAGAGGAAAATCTCCCAGAAATTTTCGAAAGGATTAATTCCAAGGGAACACCACTTGACCGTTACGAGATCTACGCGGCTGCGTGGCCTGTGGACAAAAAGTTTCAGATTAATAATAGTGAAATCATCGAGTATGTCATAAATAAGTATGACGCCTTAGTAAAGGACGGTTATACAATCAACGGATATGACAAAGAAGCATTGCGTAGGGATGGGAAGGTCAATGCATTCGAATATATTTTTGGGCTTAGTCATTTTCTGGTAAATAAATATGAGATCCTTGGATTTGAAACAAAGCTTCTCGCGGACCGTGTTAATCCACTTGCCTTTGAGCTTGTAAACGCCTGTTTAAACGATTCGAAGGAGAAAATTCAATCTCTTTATGAGGATATTACTGCTTTAGATATCAACGCATTTGAGAAGGCACTCATTGCTGCCATAGAGTATGTTAGTGATTCTATTTCTATGGTGACACAATTCAAGGGGAATCAGAGAAATGATAAGAATAGAGTATTACATACTAAGTACCAGATAATATCCATGATATCCTTTTCTTTCAGGGAGATGTATCCAATGGAGAATGTCTATACAGTAGACTCATCTTGGAATGAAAAGAAAAAAATTCTTTCTAAAAACCTGGTTCACTATTATGTTTATGATGCTATAACGGATTATTGGGATGCTGGAGTTCAGGCAAAAATTTTCAAGGCAATGAAGTCAAACAGGTATATGAACGATATTCCGATTGGGTCTTGGACTGTTGCTTTAGACGGATTTTTTGAGAAATCTATGGGTCGCTCGGAAAAGAGCCAAGTATCCAGTCCTAAAAAAATAGAATATGTTCTTTTAAACTGTATCTATATGAAATCCTTCACGGCAAAGGATCAACTTTCACCTGATAAATATGATGTGGAGCACATTGCTACTAAGATACAGATGAAACAACTTATTGCCTCTTGTAATGGTAATGGTCTCCCAATAAGTTGCATTGCGAATCTGTGTTATCTCCCAGAGTCAATTAATAGGAGTAAGGGTGGACTGAACTTTTATCAGGATGAGAACTATCTAAAATATGTGAATTTGGATGAGGTAGAGAAAAAATTCAGTTTTACGGAGCGAAAAGATTTAGAGTGGATGGATATATCCTATAAGAACCCGGAAGGTTTTGCTAAACTTAAGAAAAACTATACAGAGTTTTGCGAAAAGAGGTTTAAGAAGCTAAAAGAGCGCATCTTTGAGGCATTAGGTATAGAAATTGAAACCAAAGAAATGAGATGGGAATCATCTGGAGATGGAGGACAGGTCGTTTTAACTACTTCTTAGGTAGGTGAATAATCCCCGCTATCTTACTAGATCGCATATTCGCCGATGTATTATGACCATTTCTACGCTCGTATGAAATTGTCTTGATATATGATATTCTGGCAGTATTGCAGAGGTGCTCTGGTTATTATGTTATCTTTGAATTGGGGTTCTACTAAAAAGTCAAGTCACCCAAAAAAGCTGGTAAAACACGGGAGTTGCGAGATTTTTGGTCAAAGACATTTAGTGTATCCGTTACCCTAAGTATTGTACTACAAGCCGCGTGAAATCTGTATCTTCGCATGTAGTGTAGCTTTGTTGCAAAGTTCATATATTAAGGGAGGAATGTATGGGACTGTTTGATTTCTTAAAGAAGAAAACAACGCCGACAGATGGAGTAAAGCAGGTTGAATCTGTGCCTGTCGGTTCAAAGAAGGTCCAGGCACCGGAAGCGGGTCAGAAAATCGCACCGTCCGTCCCGGAGGAAGAGAAGAAATACTATCTGCCGGATGACTACTATACATATATCATCCATGAGGGCACAGCTTTTGAGCGCCGGGTGGTCACGTTCGAGGAGAGAAAGAAGACATGCATCCCTTCAGAGAGGGGCCTGTATGTAGCGGAGATCCTGCTGCTTTTCTACTGCTCGAAGGGAAAGTATCCTCATCCGAAGGACGGTTATCCGGGCTTCTGGTGGTTCAAGTACGGAATCCGTGATGTGGGCAGAACACTCAAGAGCCTGGAAGACCGCGGTTTCATCGAATTCGGGACTGCCGCCGATGCAGTTGCATCCCTTAAAGTGGCTGAGCTTAAGGACCTGCTGTCTGCTGAAGGACTGCCTAAGACAGGAAAGAAGGCAGACCTGGTAAACCGCGTGGCTGATAATGTCCCGGAAGAAAAGATCCTTGCAGCCGGGGCTGAGCTGAAGTATCACCTGACCCGGCTCGGTGAAGAGGAGCTTGAAGACAACATCTATGTTCCTTATATGCATAACAACCGCAATACTACTGTGGAAGGGGTCAAGGGAGCTTACGGAGAATTTAACGTCTGGTCCATAAACCGCATTCTGGGCAGAGGTGATAAGAGCAACTGGAGAACAGTCGTGGACGAAGAGGAAAGAAAGTCAATCGAGGAAGCCCGTCGCAGATATATGGAGAATCTGTTTGATGAGGAGGATGGAGAGCTTATAGATGACAGCGAGATAAAAGCCCAGGACGAGCAGCTGACAAAAGTGCAGCATGCTGCAGGGAAGTATGAGAAGGACGGGAATCTCGATTCCTACATTGCCTTCTGGGAAGGTATCTGGAAAAAAGGTGGGCCGAAGTTTGAGGGCAGTATGTGGATGTTCAAGCTTCCGGACCTGTATATTAAAGCAGGGCGCTACGAAGATGCCCTGGCCCTGGTGATGAAGATCAAGGAAACCAGAGGGGCATATTACTGGGATAAGGCTGATTACTATATTGAGAAAATTGAAGGGCTGATTGAGGAAAGCCTGCGAAATGAGGTGATCTGACATAATGATGAAAAAGCTGGACAGAATATGGGGATATCTGGATAACGATAATAGGAAAGCCCCTTTCTATTTTGATACGGATACATTCGAGCTTATAGTCTTTCCGCTTCCGGAGACATGTGGGTACGAGGATCTTAATCTCTGGGGCAAGCATGCCAGACAGTTTGCAAATGTGAAGAACCATAAATGGATTGGGACGTGTACTCTTCATGGAATTACAGCAGAGAGATATACCGTAATATTTAAGGCCTCAGAGGATTTCAGCCTGTATCACAACACCGGGATATATCAAGTTCACTGGCTTTTCTACTGCCCGGAAGAGTATGATATCCAGAAGATAGACGGCTTCAATGTAACTGGTGAAGTGATTAATGCTTTTTACTCTCCGACAAGAGCACTTGGACATGAAGTTAAATTTAACGACAAGGGTGGACTGGAAAGCGTGGCTGTTGAATGCAGGAATCCTGTCGAATCAGATGCCGGTTCATTTTGCCTGGAGTATGATGAAGCAGAGAAAGTCTCTTCAGATACAGATGATTTTGCTGCGACACATAAGACTCTTAAGGTGGGGATAAAGTTGAACGCTTATGCATCCTATACAGTGCCTTCTGAAAGCCCTCTCAGAAGTACGAGCGATATGGATTTTGAGTATGAGAATCCCGCCAGTCTTAGTGCAGTTATTGAAAACTATCGTTACGTCAGAAATTTCTTTATGTATGTCTGTTACAGATCCGATATCGTGTTTGATGATACTCTTGTATACTGGGTGGCCGATGACGGAAGAAGAAATTATGACGGAAGACTTGTGTGGCGGCCTGGCGCGCAGCCCGCTGATGATTTAAGCGAAGATGAAAAGAAGAAGCAGAAGGAATGCATTATCAGGTATGAACTGCTTAAACAACATACGGCAGAGATCTTCAGTATTGTGGGAGATGAATTTTTCAGCTATGACCATCTGGTCCCGAATATTCGGAGAAGACATTCATATCCTGTCAGCCGGTTTATAACAATACTCACAGCGTTTGAAAGGGAGTACCGGAATATACATGGGCAGGACTCCCTGAGACATGATAAGTATAAAGATTTTAAAAAGAAGATCGAAGAGGAACTTAATAGGCAATGTGAGCAATATCATGGGGATGAAAGAAGATGGTTCAAGAATTTTATTAAAGTGATTGCTAAAAGTGATGATAGTTATAAAAGCAGGTTTAAGAAAGCACTCGAAGATAATATGGATGTGATGGGAATTTTCCTGGATTATTCTTATAACAAAGAAGATGGAAGTCCCGAAGCCATTTCTTCACGAGTCGGCCAGATGAGGAATGATTTTGCTCACAACAACCTGGATATGGAGATCCTGCCTATAAATCTGGCGGATATCGATATTGTTGAGGTGCTGCTGTACTGCATGAGACTCAGGGAAATTGGCCTGTCTGTCTTGGAATCACAGAAAGCGATAAATGATCTGTTTGGAAAAAATTTTGCATTGGGGGAGCCGAACAGCATAGAGAAACACACGCAGGGATAATCTGAAGAGAAACGGACCTATTAATTGCACTGCTTTATTGCTATCATCAAATTACAAACCAATCACAATATTGATTAATTCTGGGATTTTGGTATAATGAATCGGATAGGGTATGCCAAGTTGGCGTCCTTGTATTGACTAATCAAGAAGGAGGTTATAAGCGTCATGTATGATGTGCAATTGATAGCGAGATATGTGATAAATCGTTGTGCGCAAACGCACAGACCGATTAGTAACCTCAAACTTCAAAAGATACTCTATTTCGTACAGGCGGAGTTTTTAGTGGGTGCAGGCCAGGCCTGCTTTGATGACGATATTGAAGCTTGGACTTATGGACCTGTAGTGCCGGTTGTTTATTATGAATATAAAATCTTTGGAAGTACCAATATACCTGATCAGGGCAACGATGGTTTTGCGTCAATTTCAGAAAAAGATAAGGATCGTTTAAATGCTATTATTGATGCCGCTGCTAAGTACTCTGCATCGAGTCTTGTAGAAATAACGCATCGTCAGAGTCCATGGAAGCAGGCCTATGGAAGAGTGGATAATGTTATTAAACAGTCAGAGATCAAGGAGTATTTTGCCTCATAAATGGAAAGTAAGATAAAGCCCGGCAAAATCGATGCCGGAGAAAGCTATGAAATTCATCCACGAAATGATGCAATCGAAGCAATGGAACTCGAAGTGTCAAATTTATGTGATGAGTTGAAGGTATCAAAGAAAGACTTCAAAAAAGATAAAGTCCTCGATACTCTTGCGAAATTCGTTGTTGACGATAAAAGAATGCTCTATTCGCAGGTCACAACTTACATTTTTAATTATTATGATAAAAAGAAGCCCCTCGATCCATCGAGCGATCTTACTGATAATATGTTATCAAATCTCGTAACAATGCTTGATTGGATAGAAAGTGAAGAGTTTAAAAATAACTCGACTTATCTTAGCCGTTTGGCAGGTGATCCATCCAAAATAATAAGCTTAAGAAAAATTGTTATTAAGCTTTGGGACCATATTAATCTGGCGAATCATCAATATAATCAGTTGAAAGAGTCAGATGAAGAATTCGACAAAAAATTTGTAAAACGCTTTAGAAGTGCAGCAAATGAAAGCCTGAATGAATTTTCAAAGGAAATGAACACTCAGCTACTCACTTTGGTAGGAATTTTTACTGCGCTTGCTTTCATGGTTTTTGGAAGTATCACAGGGTTATCCAATTTAATCACAAACATAAAACAGCCTGTTCCTAGGCTGATAATTTTAGGGTGTGTTTGGGGTATTGCAGTCCTTAATCTGGTGTTTGTATTCTTATTCTGTGTTGGAAAAATGACTAAGGCGAATTTTGCCTCTACAGATAATCCGACTGCTTCAATTTGGGAGAAATATCCTATAGTATGGTGGAGTGATTTTGCAATAGGAAGTATTCTTGTTCTAAGTTCGTGGCTCTATTACCTGAAGAACAGGCATGGACTTGCAGTGTTAGATAAGTTGCTCGTAAAACATCCCGCTGTTGTTTTCTATGGAGGGTCAGCTATTATTATTGCAGTAATTATGATAGTATTTCTCATTTTGAGATGGGCGACAGGAGTTAAGAAGAATTCAAAGAATTTGAGTTAAAGTGAGTTGAGTGTTCTTTGCTTGAATTTAACACGCTTATCTGGATGATTATGTATACAATTATCCAGATAAGTTTTTTTAGTGTAATTTCTGAATTTTATATTATCCGTTTATATGAAAAAAGACTGATTTCTGTTATACTGGCTATATATATTAGATAGTTGTGTCATTTCCTAAAGTTGAGCAGAAGTAAATAGTTGGAAGGGACATGACCATGAAGAACAATAAAATCTATGAGTTCTTCATGGTAGGAGTAATAGATACAATTGCATGAGAGGGTAAGAATGATTCTAATGGTAGGAGGTGACGATTTGTCTGAGGTGATAACGCTAGATATTAGTACGCCGTCTGTAAAGTATCTGTGTAAGAAGGATAAACGACTGGCAAAAGTAATACATATGGTTGGTCCAATTACATACACTCCCTATAATCATGAAAAAATATATTCATTCATGGTTCATGAAGTTATTGAACAGATGTTGTCTGTAAAGGCAGGAAAGAAGATTTTTGGCCGTCTTGAAGAACTTTGTAATGGATATGTAACGGCTGAGAAAGTAAATCAGTTATCTAATGAACAACTTAAGAATATAGGCACTTCTGAATCAAAGGTCCGGTGCATACGAGAACTTACTGAGGCAGTCATTCGTGGGGACTTAGATTTCAACAAACTGAGTGGTCATAATGATTCAGATGTCCAAAGGGAATTGACTAAGTTATATGGGATAGGGAATTGGACAGCTAAGATGTTCTTAATCTTTGTATTGAATCGTCAAGATGTTCTTCCGTTTGAAGATGGAGCTTTCCTGCAGGTTTATCGTTGGGTTTATAAGACTGATGACGATAGTAAAGAGGCAGTGAAGAAGAAGTGCAAAAAATGGAGCCCATATGCCTCTGTAGGTGCACGATTCTTTTACAGAGCACTGGATACTGGAATGACAAAAGAAGAATTTCATCTGTATAAATAGCAAGGAGAAAAAATGGGACTTAAAGAGGATGCTGAAGAAACATTACAGACAGCCTATGTGGATGCCCAAAGGAATCCGGATTCAAGCTGCGCTCATAAAGAGTTTATAGACTTTGTCATAGATAACAAGCATTTGACATATAAGTATGTTCTATTTACTGAGATACTGTCAAAAGCAGCGGATGAGAGCATCAATACTTTATGTTTGCAGAAAAAATCGAAGCTACCGGGTGCGTATGATGCAAGGACTGTATGCCATAAGGTGATAGTTCCTTTTGAAATGGAAGTACTAAATAAGGTACTAGGTGGATCTAATGAACCTTTTCTTAACAAGCCGGCAAGATTTCCAGAACTAAGCAAAACAAATGCAGTAAGACGAGGAAATGATAAAAAAATTTTATACTCGCTTGTGGACAATCTTCCCAAAATAAAAACCTCTGATGATGCATACCAGTGCCTTGTGTATTTATTGTGCAAGCTTATGAAAATGCGTGATGCTGAAGCCAAAAGCATGAATTTTGCTCTGGATGACAATACAAATCTCCCGGCACATTTGATTCGTTTCATTGGAAAAGCACTTGAGCAAAGCTATGAAGGAGAAGTTTTAACTTTACTTGTAGCAGGTGTATATCATTTGCTTTATTTAAATACTCCGAATGCTAAAGTGGAAGTTCACCCAGTGAATCAGAGCGGCGCCTCTGGGCGAGAAGTGAGTGACCTCGATATCTACATTTCCGGAAAACTCATATCTTCTAATGAACTAAAAGATAAAGATTACGCTGAGACAGATGTCAGACATGCAGCCGATAAGGTGATTAAAGCTGGTGGAAATCATATGCTTTTTATTGCAGGACCCAGAGCACATCAGATAGGAAATTTTAGTCAGCAGATTGAACAGGAGTATATGGATAAAAATTTTCTTCTGAAAATAGTGCCAGCTAGGATGTTTTTTTATTTAATGCTTACAATGAGAACAGTTGATACCAAAGAATTTATCCGTTTCATTCTTCAGGTGGCGCATGATACAAAGTTTAAGGAAGAGGTAATAGACTATCTTTATAAATTGGCTGAAGAGGAATTTGGACTGAAAATGGTTTAATTTGGGAGCATGAAATTCTTTCTGTAATTTGGGGCCTTTCATGAGATGAGATATATCT